>NZ_BAAASM010000001.1:0-93072 GCF_039532885.1 Streptomyces nogalater
CCCCGGACATCGTCACCGTCTCCAAGTCCATCAGCGGCTACGGCCTGCCCATGGCCCTCACCCTCTTCCGGCCCGAACTGGACGTGTGGGAGCCGGGCGAGCACAACGGCACCTTCCGCGGCAACAACCCCGCCTTCGTCACCGCCACCGCCGCCCTGGAGACGTACTGGACCGACGGCTCGGCCATGGAGAAGCAGACCCGCGCCCGCGGTGAGCAGGTCGAGCGGGCACTGATCTCCATCACCGAGGAGAACCTCGCCGACGTCAAGGAGTACCGCGGGCGCGGGCTCGTGTGGGGTCTGGAGTTCCACGCGAAGGACCGGGCCGCACGGGTCGCCCGGCGCGCCTTCGAACTGGGGCTGCTGATCGAGACGTCCGGCCCCCAGGGCGAGGTCGTCAAGCTGCTGCCCGCGCTCACCGTGACCCCCGGGGAACTGGACGAGGGCCTGAGCGTCCTCGCCCGCTCCGTCCGCGAGACCGCGTAGGGACGGCCTGGAGAACCGCCTGCGAACCGCCTGAAGAAGAACGCCTGGAGAACCTGGCAGAGGCCGGGCAAGGAGGAAGAGCACCACCGTGATCGTCCGATCGTTCAAGGAGATCGAGGGCACCGACCGCCATGTGAAGGCGGCCTCGGGCACCTGGGAGAGCAAGCGGATCGTCCTCGCCAAGGAGCGGGTCGGCTTCTCCCTGCACGAAACGATTCTGTACGCCGGGACGGAGACGTCGATGTGGTACGCCAACCACATCGAGGCCGTCGTCTGCACCCAGGGCGAGGCGGAACTCACCGACCACGAGACCGGCACGACGTACACCATCACGCCCGGCACCATGTACCTCCTCGACGGGCACGAACGGCACACGCTGCGCGTCAAGGAGGACTTCCACTGCATCTGCGTGTTCAACCCGCCGGTCACCGGCCGGGAGGACCACGACGAGAACGGCGTCTACCCCCTGCTCACCGAGCCCGAGGAGGTGTGAGGACCATGACCACCGCCACCGTGAAGGACCTCTACCCGACCCGCGGCACCACCGAGGTGACCGTCCCCCGCCTGGACCCCGTCGTCTGGGGCACCCCGGACACCCCGGGCCCGATCGAGACCGCCGACCTCCAGCGTTACGAGCGCGACGGCTTCCTCGCCGTCGACCAGCTGATCACGCCGGACGAGGTCGAGATCTACAAGCGAGAGCTGGACCGGCTGGTCACCGACCCGGCGGTCCGCGCCGACGAGCGCTCCATCGTGGAGCCGAAGTCGAAGGAGATCCGCTCGGTCTTCGAGGTGCACCGGATCAGCGAGGTGTTCGCGAACCTGGTGCGCGATCCGCGCGTGGTGGGCCGCGCCCGCCAGATCCTCGGCTCGGACGTGTACGTCCACCAGTCCCGGATCAACGTCAAGCCGGGCTTCGGCGCGAGCGGCTTCTACTGGCACTCGGACTTCGAGACCTGGCACGCCGAGGACGGCCTGCCGAACATGCGGACGGTGTCCGTCTCGATCGCGCTGACCGAGAACCTCGACACCAACGGCGGCCTGATGATCATGCCGGGTTCGCACAAGACGTTCCTGGGCTGCGCCGGTGCCACGCCGAAGGACAACTACAAGAAGTCCCTCCAGATGCAGGACGCGGGCACCCCGTCCGACGAGGCGCTGACCGCCCTGGCGAGCGAGCACGGCATCCGCCTGTTCACCGGCAAGGCCGGCTCGGCGACCTGGTTCGACTGCAACTGCATGCACGGCTCGGGCGACAACATCACCCCGTACCCGCGCAGCAACGTGTTCATCGTGTTCAACAGCGTGGAGAACACGGCGGTCGAGCCGTTCGCGGCACCGGTGCGGCGGCCGGAGTTCATCGGGGCGCGGGACTTCACGCCGGTGGGGTGAGCCCGTCCGCGAGGGCCTCCGCGCACCGGCCGGAGGCCCTCGCGGGGCGTGGTCACAGCGTCGGGTAGTCCGTGTAGCCCTCGGCTCCGCCGCCGTAGAAGCTCGCCGGGTCCGCCGCGTTGAACGGGCCGCCGGCCCGCAGGCGGGCCGGGAGGTCCGGGTTGGCGAGGGACAGCCGGCCGAAGGCGATCAGGTCGGCCGTGCCGTCCTCGACGAGGGCGAGGGCGTCCGGGCCGGTGGGGCCCTCGGTCGCCGGGTTGAGGACGAAGGCCCCGCCGAAGCGCTTGCGCAGGCCCGGCGTCAGGCCGCGGAAGTCCGCGCTCTCCATGACGTGCAGATAGGCGAGGCCCAGCGGCTCCAGCGCGTCGAGCAGCGCGGTGTACTCCGGCTCCGGCTCGGGCTCCTCGATGTCGTTGAAGGGGTTGCCCGGGGAGATCCGCAGAGCGGTGCGGCCGGGGCCGATCTCCTCGGCGACGGCCAGGACCGCCTCCACGGCGAAGCGGACGCGGCCCGCCACGGAGCCGCCCCAGCCGTCGGTGCGCCGGTTGCTGCCGGGTGCCAGGAACTGGTGGATGAGATAGCCGTTGGCGCCGTGCAGTTCGACCCCGTCGAAGCCGGCCTCGACCGCGCCCCGGGCCGCCGCCGCGAAATCGGCGAGGGTGGCGTGGATCTCCGCCTCGGACAGTTCCCGGGGCGTGACGAAGTCCTTGGGCCCCTGGTGGGTGTAGACCTGGCCGCGCGCCGCCACCGCCGAGGGGGCGACGTTGACCAGACCGTCCGGCAGCAGGTCGGGGTGGCCGACGCGGCCGGTGTGCATGAGCTGGGCGAAGATGCGGCCCCCGGCGCCGTGCACGGCGTCGGTCACGGTGCGCCAGGCGGCGATCTGCCCGGCGGTGTGCAGCCCGGGGGTGTCCGGGTAGCCCTGGCCGACGGCCGAGGGCTGGATGCCCTCGGTGACGATCAGGCCGGCCGAGGCGCGCTGGGCGTAGTACTCGGCGGTCAGGGCGGTGGGCAGCCCGCCGGCGGCGGCCCGGCTGCGGGTCATCGGCGCCATGACGATGCGGTTGGGCAGCCGCAGGCCGGAGAGGTCCAGGGGGTCGAACGCGGTGGGCATGGGGTCTCCCGAGATTATTAGTTGGTCGGCCAAGTAGCGACGTCGACCACCTTAGCCCATTCATTGGCCGACCAATCAAATGTCGGTGAGTACGCTTCGGGACCGTACGGACGAGATCTACGAGCAGCGCGGGAGCCACCCATGGACGCCAGCAACGAACCGGCGACGGCGGGGGCCGCCGGGCACTCCCGCGCCGAGCTGCCCGCCGCCGCCCGGGGCGGACCGGTCGGGCACGCGCTGAGCCGGGTGGCCCGGCTGCACCGCACGGCCGCCGCCGGACTGCTGCGCGGACTCGGCCTCTACCCGGGCCAGGAACTGGTGATGATGCACCTGTGGGAGCGCGGCCCGGCCCGGCAGTCGGAGCTGATCCGGCTGCTCGGGCTGGACCCGTCCACGGTGACGAAGATGCTCCAGCGACTGGAGCAGGCCGGGCATGTACGGCGGCTGCCGGACCCGGCGGACCGGCGCGCGGTGCTCGTGGAGGCCACCGAGTCCGGGGCACGGCTGCTGGACGAGGTGGCGCGACTGTGGAGCACGCTGGAGGAGGAGAGCTTCGCCGGGCTGACGCCCGCCGAGCGCGAGCAGCTGCTGGGGCTGCTCGGCCGGGTCGAAGCCAATCTGTGCGCGTCGGCCGCGCGGGAGGACCGGGGCGGTCAGGCGGACAGCGCGGCCAGCAGACGGTCCACGTCCTCGGGCGTGTTGTAGAGGTGGAAGGCCGCGCGCAGATTGCCCGCGCGGTCGGAGACCTCGATGCCGGCCTCGCTCAACTCGCGCTGCCGGGCGCCCAGTCCTGGCACCGAGACGATCGCCGAGCCGGGGGCCGGCACCGGCTCGTGGCCGAGCTCGGCGAGCCCCGCGCGGAACCGGTCGGCGAGCGCGGTGTCGTGGGCGTGGATCGCCGGCACGCCCAGTTCCTCGACGAGTTCGAGGGACCGGCGCAGTCCGGCGAAGGTGAACAGGGCGTGGGTCAGGTCGAACCGCCGGGCCGAATGGGCGAGTTCGGCCACCGGGCCGTAGCAGCTGTCCCACGGGTGCTCGGCCGCGACCCAGCCGGCGAGTAGCGGGGTGAGCCCGCCGAAGTCCTCGGGCACGGTGAGGAAGGCGGCGCCGTGCGGGCCCAGCAGCCACTTGAAGGCGACGCTCGCGGTGAAGTCGTAGGCGTCCGCGTCGACGGGCAGCCAGCCGGCGGCCTGGGAGAAGTCGACGTAGGTGCGGGCGCCGTGGGCGCGGGCGGCCTCGCGCAGGGCGGGCAGGTCGGCGAGCCGGCCGTCGGCGGACTGCGCGGCGCTGACCGCGACGAGCGCGGTGCCCGGCCGGACGGACTCGGCGATCCGCTCCAGCGGGACGGCGCGGACCTTGAGGTCGCCGCGGACGTGGAACGGGTTGAGCACGGAGGTGAAGTCGTCCTCCGCGGTGAGGACTTCCGAGCCCGCGGGCAGTGCGGCGGCGATCACCCCGGTGTGCGCGGCGACCGAGGCGCCGGCCGCGACCCGGGTGGCCGGGACGCCGACGAGCCGGGCGTACGCGGCCCGGCTCGCCTCCACGTCCTCGTACAGCGGGGTCAGCGGCCGGCCCTCGGCCCGCAGCAGCGCCGCCTCGTTCAGGGCGGCGACGGTACGGGCCGGCAGCAGGCCGTTGCTCGCGGTGTTGAGGTAGGTGCTCCGGGGCCGGAACTCGGCGCGGACGAGGCGGTCGAAGATCTCCGTGGTCTGCATGGGACCACTCTGCGTCCCCCGGCACCCCCCGTCCATCGCGAACTTTTACATGACGGCTCTCAGCGGGGCTTATACGACGCCTCCCACCTGCGGTTTCTCAGCCGTGCCGCGGGACCGCGCAGCCGTCCGGGCCGCAGGCGTCGGTGTCGTCCCCGCCGACCAGCCGCAGCGGGGAGCGCTCGCCCCAGGCCTGGGTCAGCGCCTGGGTGAAGACCTCGGCGGGCTGGGCGCCGGAGACGCCGTACTTCCGGTCGAGGACGAAGAACGGCACGCCGGTCGCGCCGAGCCGGGCGGCCTCGCGCTCGTCGGCGCGGACCTCGTCGGCGTAGGCGTCCGGGACGGCGAGCACCGCGCGGGCGGCCCCGGCGTCCAGTCCGGCCTCGGCGGCCAGTTCCACCAGGCGCTCGTCGCCCTCGGCGAAGACGGACCGCTCCTCGGCGAAGTTGGCCCGGTAGAGGAGCTGGAGCAGCGCGTCCTGCCGGCCGTGCTCCTTGGCGAAGTGCAGCAGGCGGTGCATGTCGAAGGTGTTGCCGTGGTCGCGGTCCCGGGTGCGGTAGTCCAGGCCCTCGGCGGCGGCCTGGGCGCCGAGGTTGTCCTCGCCGGCCTGGGCCTGGGCCTCGCTCATGCCGTACTTCCGGGTCAGCATGGTGATCACCGGCTGCACGTCGCCCTTGGCGCGGCCCGGGTCCAGCTCGAAGGAGCGGTGCACCACCTCGACCTCGTCGCGGTGCGGGAAGGCAGCCAGCGCCTTCTCGAAGCGGGCCTTGCCCACGTAGCACCAGGGGCAGGCGATGTCGCTCCAGATCTCGACGCGCATGTCTTTCGGCTCTCTCCAGGTCGTACGGCGGTGGGGGATCTCCCCGGACCGAGTACGTGAACATTCAAACAGGCCGGGGTATTCCCGGCCGACCGGATCGAGGCCCACGTCAGGTCAGCTCTGCCAGGCACCACCGACAAGGGTCACGTCCCTGAAACTTCCCTCGGAGACCCGCCGGGGAACTTCTTCCCATTCACGGAGCACCCGCCGCTTTCCATCAGGAACATCGAGCCAATCAGTGCGACCGACCACCCTTCCCGCGTAAATCGGATCCCAGGACATCGCATAAAAGGGTCCGATGTCGGGGACTGCTGTCGCCAGGCAATGAAGAGTTCGACGGTGGAACCATTTACTGACTGCGGTGACCCTCAATCCCGATTCCAGCGCCTCCTGCAAGTAGGGGAACGAAAACTCTACGTTCTGCCAGGTATTGGCTGCCTGATCTTCGCACCGGATGACACTGTCAGGGACTCCACGTTCGATGAGAAGCTCGCGGAACATGTGAGCTTCCACGATTCCCGTGTGCCGGTTGACCCCTCCGCTTGCGATGATCAGCGGCGCAAGCCCTTTGTGATATTGCTGTGCCGCGATTTCGGCCGGCTGCGTTTGGTTGGTTCCGAACAGGAAGTGAGCGGTCGGCTCATCCTGCGGCGGTGGCGCCTCGATGTCTACGAAATTCACGATTTCACGAATCTGCTCCGTGGTGAGATCAGCACCGCTCGCTGCACTCCTCCAATTGAGTGAATGACTAGATGGCGTTTCCGACTAGTCGGCTGGCCACTTCCAGGTATCGAGATCGGTACTCCTCTACCGGATCAGCGTTGGGGAAGCGACGTTCAAGCACACGGCCGAGCTTTCCCGCAAGAGTCACAGTCGGCCAGGCCGGACGCCTTCCCACGAGCGCGTCATGGCCAGCGGACACGGCTTCATCGAGGTTTCCGGCTCCTGCGTGCGCAAGCCCCAGAATCAGCAAGGCCCGGGCATAACTGGATGGGTGCTCACCGCGCTGCCCGCATTTCCTGGGCGGCTAGCTTCGCATGAACCAGAGTCCCTGATGTGGTGATGCTCTGCCCCTGGCCAGCCAGTGCCACTGACTGATGAGGTAACCCCTGATAAAAAGCAATCAGCGACTTCGCAAGAACAGCCCACCCTGACAATTCCGGGTGTCCGACTTCTTGACTTCGCCGTTCGGCGTCGCTGCACCAGTTCCTCATAGACATCTGCCGGCGGCATAGAGCAGATCGCCAGAGCGTAGTGACCGATGAGCTCACCGAGAACGACAGGCAGCGTGTCGGCACTGTCATTGCTCATTACTTCGATGGCCTGAATTACACGCTTTCCCCGGTTGACCTGTGGGACAGAAACCGGCAAGGCAACATCCGAATGAGCGGAGCCGCTACTGCTTTCCCATGGACGCGCCGGCAGCCCGAGCATCTCCCCTGGGATGCCGAACCCGTCTGCTACACGTTCGACGACTTCCCGCCCTCGGATGCCCCGGACACCACGAATAATGTCGCTGACCCGGGAACTGGTCATCTTCCCGACAGCCGCCGCCATTACGGCAGGACTTGATCCCGTACGGCGATTGACAAGCCGAAATATTTCTTGGTAGTTCCGGGCGGCACAGGCTTGTCGCATGGCTTCGCTGTTGAGGAGCGCGTCAGGAATCGTCAACGCATATCCGCTCCGCCGAGCCGTGCGGTCATCCATGGAGCCACCTGCCAAGCGCCGAAGTGATCTCCCTCCAGCCTAGCCCCAGGACTCCGACGGGGAACCCCGAACAAGTTGGAACGGGGGTCCCCAAAGGGGCAGGTGGGGTTCCCCGTTGGCCGTTCCGTACGGGGTCGGGCGCGGTGGAGGCTACTCAGACAGCAAACACCCCCGCGACGGACGAACGACCGGGGCGTGTCCATCGACACCGTGGAGGTTGACCAGTGACCAAAGCCGCAGGCAGGTACCCGGTAAGTCGCCGGCAGGCAGAGGCTGATACCAGTGCGCTCCGGGGCGAGTACACGACTTACGCACCCCGGGGGGAGAAGTGCCGCAGGTGCCATAAGCCATTCGGCGGTCTGGAACCGGTCCGGCGGGTGCAGCCGTCCGGCGAGGAACCCAACGGTCGGCTGTACACATGCGTCAAGTGCCCGGCATGACGGCCCAGGGCCGGCGCGCGAGCGCCCGTAAGGGTGCCTTACCGGCGCGGACCTGGTCGGAGTCGGCAAGTGGATCGGCCGCACGGGCACGGATGGCCGGCGGGGAGGAGTCCTCCATGACGTCGTCAAGGGCTGGCGAGAGGTGAACGAGGTGTCCCTTGCGGAAAACTCCCTGCGGTTCGCGTGGTTGGAGGTCACCGGACTGTGCAACGAGAACTGTGATCACTGCTACGCGGACTCGTCCCCAAGGGGAGATCACGGCACCATGACCGTCCGGGACTGGGTACGCGTCATTTCGCAACTCTCCGACATGGGAACACGGGACGTTCAGTTCATCGGCGGAGAACCGGCCCTTTACCCCTACCTCCCCGCGCTCATCAGGTACGCGCACGCGTCCGGGCTGAGCATCGAGGTCTTCTCGAACATGTCCCACATCCGGGCGGAACTGTGGGACGTGTTCGGCGAATGCGGTGTCAGGCTCGCCACCTCGTACTACTCCGACAGCGCGGAGGATCACGACGCCGTCACCAAGCTGCGCGGCTCCCACAAGCGGACGCGCGAGAACATCGCAAAGGCACTGTCCCTCGGTATCCCGCTGCGAGGAGGAGTCGTCGCCGTGCGGCCGGGCCAGAGTGGCTGAAGGCTATGATCTCCGCCCGCCAGGCATGGACGGATCATCGCGGAATCGTCGTCAGCTGACGAGTGCGCGGGGAAAGCCCCCCGTCGGGCCGATTCAAGGGGTTATGACAACACCGCTGGTTATGCGGCTGATGTCAGCGGCTTCGCGAGGCGCTCGGCCGGGGTTTCCCAGCCGAGCGTTCTGCGTGGGCGGCCGTTGAGTTCGGCGGTGACGGAGTCGAGGGGTTCGCGGCTGTGCCGGGACCGATCACCGTTCACGGGATGCCGGTTGCGGCGGAGCTCCCGGCTGATGGTGGACGGGCTGCGGCCCGGCTCGGCCGGGAGGGTCCGGGTGGCGGCCTTCAGGCCACGGCGGACGTGCCGGAGGTGGTCGGGTGGCCGTGTCTGCTGAACTGGGCGCGGTAGGCGCTCGGGGTGAGGCCGGTGCGGCGGACCAGGTGGGCTCGCAGGGAGTCCGCGGTGCCGAGGCCGCAGGCGGCGGCCACCTGGTCCATGGGCAGCCGGGTGGTCTCCAGCAGTTCCTTGGCCCGTT
Organism: Streptomyces nogalater; assembly: GCF_039532885.1. NCBI lineage: Bacteria > Bacillati > Actinomycetota > Actinomycetes > Kitasatosporales > Streptomycetaceae > Streptomyces > Streptomyces nogalater. The sequence continues at coordinate 8,845 of NZ_BAAASM010000001.1, forward strand.
CGATGCGCTGGTGCAGCAGCCACTGCAACGGACTGACCCCGCTCTCGGCCTGGAACCGCCGGGTGAGGGTGCGCACCGAGACACCGGCGTGCCGGGCCAGGTCGGTCAGGGTGAGCGGCTTGTCCAGGTTGCGCATCGCCCAGCCACGGGTGTCGGCGCAGGCGGTGCCGCGTTCGGGCGGCAGCGGGGTCTGGGTGAACTGGGTCTGCCCGCCGGGCCGCACCGGGGCGACCAGGGCGAGCCGGGCGACCTCGTTGGCGATGGCGGCGCCGTAGTCGGTGCGGACGATGTGCAGGCACAGGTCGATGCCGGCGGCGTAGCCGGAGGCGGTCAGGAACGGACCGTCCTGGACGAACAGGACGTCGCCCTGGAGGTCGATGTCGGGGTGGCGGCGGCGCAGCTCCCCGGCCTGCGCCCAGTAGGTGGTGGCCTTGCGGCCCGTGAGCAGGCCCGCCTCGGCGAGCGAGAAGGCGCCGGAGCAGATGGAGGCGATGCGCTTGCCCGCCGCGGCGGCCTCGCGCAGGGCCGCGACCACCCGCGGGTCCGGGGACAGGGGGCGGCCGGTGCCCGCGACGATCACGGTGTGCGCCTCCCGCAGCGCCTCCAGCCCGTGCGGCACGTGCAGGCCCAGCGTGCCGGTGGTGGGCATGGGGCCGGGCTCGGGCGCGCAGATCACGACCTCGTAGCCCGGCTCGCCGTCGACCCGCACCTTGTCGAAGAGCAGCTCGGGGATCGCGAGGTTGAACATCGACACGGGCGGGGACGCGACGACGCCGACACGCAGCATGGCCAGAACCTCCGGATGCATGGCATTCAGGCCACTACTGTACGCCGGAAAAGATCAGCACCATGGCCGCATGCCGAACGGAAGAACTCTGACCACCCCTCAACTGACCAGCGGAAACAAGGAAACGGGCCCAGCCGCGGGACTCACCCTCGTGGCGGCCATCCTCGGGACCGCACTGATCACCCTGGACTCGACCATCGTGACCGTCGCCCTGCCGGCGATCGGCTCGTCCCTCGGCGGCGGGATGTCCGGCCTCCAGTGGGTGGTGGACTCCTACACCCTCGCCCTGGCCGCGCTCATGCTGTCCACGGGCGCCTTCGCGGACCGGGCCGGGGCGAGCCGCGCGTACGCCCTGGGCATCACGGTCTTCACGCTGGCCTCGGCGGCCTGCGGGCTGGCGCCGGGACTGGCGGCGCTGATCGGCGCCCGGACGGTGCAGGGGGCGGCGGCGGCCGTGGTGCTGCCCGCCTCGCTGGCCCTGGTGCGCCAGGCCTACCCCGACCCGGCCCGGCGCGGCCGGGCGGTGGCCACCTGGGCGGCGGGCAGCTCGACGGCGCTGGCCCTCGGACCGGTGGCGGGCGGGGTGCTGACCACCTGGTGGGACTGGCGGGCGATCTTCTTCGTCAATCTGCCGCTGGGCGTGGCCGCCCTGGTCCTGCTGGTGCGCGCCCCCCGCTCGGCGCGCCGGCCCGCGCCGCTGGACCTGCCGGGCCAGGCGACGGCCGTGCTCGCCCTGACCGCGCTGACGTTCGCGGTGATCGAGGGCGGTACGGCGGGTCTGGTCGCCGGTGCCGTGGCCGTGGCCGCCGCCGTCGCGTTCGTGCGGATCGAGACGCGGCGGCCGCACCCGGTGGTGCCGCTCGGCCTGTTCCGCGACCGGGCGGTGCGGCTGGCCGTGGCCACGGGGGCGGCGAGCAGCGTGGCGTTCTACGGGATGGTCTTCGTGTTCTCGCTGTTCTTCCAGCGGGTGCAGGGCCGTTCGGCGCTCGCCGCCGGGCTGCTGTTCCTGCCGATGACCGGGCTGATCGCGGTGACGAACGTGCTGGCCGGCCGGCTCGCGGGGCGCTACGGGGCCCGGGTGCCGCTGCTGGCCGGCCAGGCGCTCGCGGTGGCGGGCCTGCTGGCCCTGTTCACCGTGGACACCGGCACACCGGCCGCCGTGGTGGCCGTGCTGCTGGTGCCGATGGCCGTCGGTGTGGCGCTGGCCATCCCGGCGCTGACCACGGTACTGCTGGACGCCGTGCCGGCCGAGCGGGCGGGGGTGGCCGCCGGGGTGCTCAACGCGGCCCGGCAGGTGTCCGGCGGGCTCGGGATCGCGGTGTTCGGCTCCCTGGTGGGCGGCGGTTTCGCCGTCGGACTGCGGGCGAGCCTGGCCGTGGCGGCGGCCCTGCTCGCCGTGACGTTCCTGCTGGGCTGCCGGCGGGTTACCGCTCCAGCCGCCGGCTGAACCGCCGGGACCGGCCGGTTACCGCTCCAGCCGCCCGTTGAACCGCCGGGGCAGGCCGAGCGGGTTGTCGTCCTTCAGCTCGGCCGGCAACAGGGCCTCCGGCGCGTTCTGGTAGACGACCGGCCGCAGCCACCGCTCGATCGCGGTGCCGCCCACGGAGGTCGAGGTGGAGGTGGTCGCCGGGTAGGGCCCGCCGTGGTGCTGGGCCGGTGCCACGGCCACCCCGGTCGGCCAGCCGTTGACCAGGACCCGCCCGGCCAGCGGGGTCAGTTCGGCGAGCAGCTCCGGTCCCCGGCCCTGGCCCGCGGCCTCCTGCGAGGAGAGCTGGACCGTCGCCGTGAGGTTGCCCGGGAGCCGGGACAGGACGGCCTTGGCCTCCTGCTCTTCGGCGTAGCGGGCCACCACGGTGACCGGCCCGAAGCACTCCTCCAGGAGCAGGTCGTGCTCGCCCTCCTCGGCCAGCTTCGCCGCCGGCACGGTGAGGAAGCCGGCGCTGACCGTGTGTTCGCCGCCCTCGCCCGGGGTGACGGGCGCGTCCACGTCGGGCAGCTGGACGCGTTCGGCCACACCGGCGATGAAGTTGTCCCGCATGCGGTGGTCGAGCAGCACCCCGGCGTCGGTGCCGGCGACGGCGTCGGCCAGCGACTTCACCAGCTGGTCGCCGCCCGCGCCCAAGGGCACGAGCACCAGGCCGGGCTTGACGCAGAACTGGCCGACGCCGAGGGTCATCGACCCGGCGAGTCCGCCGCCGATCTCCTCGGCCCGCTCGGCCGCGGCGGCCTCGGTCACCAGGACCGGGTTCAGCGAGCCGAGTTCGCCGTGGAACGGGATCGGCACCGGGCGCGCGGCGGCGGCGTCGAACAGCGCCCGGCCGCCGCGGATGGAGCCGGTGAAGCCGGCGGCGGCGACCAGCGGGTGCTTGACCAGTTCGATGCCCGCCTGGAAGCCGTGGACCAGGCCGACGACGCCCTCGGGGATGCCGTGCCCGGCGGCGGCCCGGCGCAGCACCTCGGCGACCCGCTCGGACAGTGCCGGGTGGTCGGGGTGGGACTTGACCACGACCGGGCAGCCCGCGGCGAGCGCGCTCGCGGTGTCGCCGCCGGCGACGGAGAAGGCGAACGGGAAGTTGGAGGCGGAGTAGACGGCGACGACGCCGAGCGGCACCTTGTAGCGCCGCAGGTCCGGCACGGGCGGGGTCGCGGTGGCGTCGGGGTGGTCGATGACGACGTCCAGGAAGGCGCCCTCGTCGACGATGTCCGCGAAGGCCCGCAACTGGTAGACCGTGCGGGCGAGTTCGCCGGACAGCCGGACCTGGCCGAGGGCGGTCTCGGCGTCGGCGGTCTCGACCAGGGCGTCGCGGGCCGCCTCCAGGCCCGCCGCGGCCGAGCGCAGGAAGGCGGCGCGGACCGCGCGGTCGGCGAGGGCCTCGCGCGCGCCCTCCGCCGCCCGGACGGCCGCGTCCACCTCCTGGGCCGTGGCCTCGACCGCGACCTGTTCGCGCTGCTTCCCGGTGCGCGGGTCGACACTCCAGACTGGTGCTGCTGCCACCGCGGGTCCCTCCAAAAGGCCGCACTAACTGAACCTGTGCGTCACCCATCAGCCGCGTTCGATATACTGAACACTGTCTCTGATGATGAACGCTGCTCGGAGACTATATATCTCAGGTCCTCGTGGAACGAAGGGGTCAAGGGCGATGACGGCAGGCGACACAGGGGGCGGGGCGCAGGTCAAGTCCGCGGTACGGACCGTGGAACTGCTGGAGTACTTCGCCGGCCGGCCCGGTATGCACTCCCTCGCGGCCGTCCAGGAGGCCGTGGGCTATCCCAAGTCCAGCCTGTACATGCTGCTGCGCACGCTGGTGGAGCTGGGCTGGGTGGAGACGGACGCCACGGGCACGCGGTACGGCATCGGGGTGCGGGCGCTGCTCGTGGGCACCTCCTACATCGACGGCGACGAAGTGGTGGCCGCCGCCCGCCCGACCCTGGACCGGCTCTCCGACGACACCACGGAGACCATCCACCTGGCCCGGCTGGACGGCACCAACGTGGTCTATCTGGCCACCCGCCAGTCCCAGCACTATCTGCGCCCCTTCACCCGGGTCGGCCGCCGGCTGCCCGCCCACTCCACCTCCCTCGGCAAGGCGATCCTCGCCACCTACACCGACGAGCAGGTGCGCAAGCTGCTGCCCCGGACGCTGCCCGCGCTCACCGAGCACACCATCACCGACCGGGAACTGCTCATCGAGGAGCTGCGCCAGGTCCGGGAGCAGGGCTTCGCGGTCGACCGCGAGGAGAACACGCTGGGCCTGCGCTGCTTCGGCGTGGCCATCCCCTACCGCACGCCCGCCCGGGACGCCATCAGCTGCTCGGTCCCGGTGGCCCGGCTGACCCCGGCCCACGAGCAGATGATCAAGGACGCGCTGTTCGACGCGCGGGACCGTCTGACGCTGGCGACCCGCCGCCTGTGAGCCGGGCGGCCGTAGGCTCGGTCGCATGGAGATCGCGCTGCGCGCCGTCCGGGACAGTGACGTGCCGGTGTTCCACCGCCAGATGACCGATCCGGAGGCCGTCCGGATGGCCGCGTTCGGCCCGGAGGACGCCTCCGGGCCGGAGGCCTTCGCGGCCTACTGGACCCGCCTGCGCGCCGGCTGCGCCGTGCTGCGCACGGTCCTGGCCGACGGGGCCGTGGCGGGCAACGCGGTGGTGTACGGGGAGGCCGGCGAGCGCGAGGTGTCGTACTGGATCGACCGCGCGTACTGGGGCCGGGGCGTGGCGACGGCCGCGCTGCGGGCCCTGCTCGCCGAGGTTGTCGAGCGCCCGCTGTACGCGCGGGCCGCGGCGGACAACACGGGTTCGCTGCGCGTCCTGGCCAAGTGCGGTTTCCGCGAGACGGCGCGGGCCCGGGGTTTCGCGAACGCCCGGGGCCGGGAGATCGAGGAGGTCGTCCTGGTGCTGGGGGCGGGGCGGCCGGCGGGGGTGCCCGGCTGAAGGGCGCCGGTTCCTGAGAGCCGGATGAAAAAGCGGGGCGCGGGGGAACGATCGGCCCCGTTCCGCTCGTCTTCCGGGCGGGATGAACAAGACGATCAGGCGGGCGTCCGTCTTCGCGCTGCTGCTCGTGCTCGCCCTGCTGGTCAGGGCGACATGGCTGCAGTTCTACGACGGTCAGGCCCTCGCGGACGACAACGACAACCGGCGGAACGTGATCGCGACGTACTCGCGTCCCCTGGGGAACATCATCGTGGCCGGGGAGGCGATCACCGGTTCCGCGCGGACGAAGGGGAGCGATCTCGCGTACAAGCGGACGTACACGGACGGCGAGCTGTACGCGCCGGTCACGGGGTACGCCTCGCAGGCCTACGCCCCCACCCAACTGGAGGGTATCTACACGGACCTGCTCAACGGCACGGACAACCAGCTCAAGACGGTGATGGACACCGTCACCGGGGAGCGCGCCGACCCGGGCAACGTGCTCACGACGATCGACCCGGCCGTGCAGAAGGCGGGCTATCGCGCGCTGGGCGGCAAGAAGGGCGGGGCCGTCGCGATCGACCCGAAGACCGGCAGGATCCTCGCGGTGGTCTCCACGCCGTCGTACGACCCCTCCGCGCTCACCGACGCGAGCACCGCGGGCACGGCGTGGAAGGCGCTGAACGCGGACAAGGACAAGCCGCTCACCAACCGCGCGCTGCGCCAGCCGCTGCCGCCGGGCTCGACGTTCAAGCTGGTCGTCGCCGCGGCCGCGCTGGAGGACGGGCTGTACGAGAACGTGGACCAGCCCACCGACAGCCCCGACCCGTACATCATGCCGGGCACGGTGCGGCCGCTGGAGAACGAGAACAAGTCGGCGCCGTGCAGGAACGCCTCCATCCGGGTCGCGCTGCGCTACTCCTGCAACAACGTCTTCGGCCACATGGCCGTCGAGCTGGGGCAGGACAAGGTCAAGGACATGGCCGAGAAGTTCGGCTTCAACGACGACGAGCAGGACGTGCCGGTGCGCGCCTACCCGAGCGTCTACCCCTCCGGCATGGACAAGGCGCAGACGGCCCTGTCGGGCATCGGCCAGTTCGACGTCACGGCCACCCCGCTCCAGATGGCCATGGTGTCCGCGGCCATAGCCAACGGCGGCAAGCTGGTCTCGCCGCACATGGTCTCGCAGATCACCGACAGCGGCGGTGATGTGCTGAAGGACTACGACGACGCCACCGACACCTCGGAGATCATCAGCGCCGGCACCGCCGAGCAGCTCCAGTCTGCGATGGAGACGGTGGTGAAGGACGGTACGGGCACGAACGCGCTGATCGACGGGGCGACCGTCGGCGGCAAGACCGGCACCGCGCAGCACGGCGAGAACAACAGCAAGACGCCGTACGCCTGGTTCACCTCCTACGGCAAGTCGGACGGCAACGGCAAGGAGGTGGCCGTCGCGGTCATGGTGGAGCAGTCCGACGCGGCCCGCTCCGAGGTGAGCGGCAACGGCCTGGCGGCCCCGGTGGCGCGGGCCATGATGCAGGCGGCACTGAAGTAGCACCGCCCGTGGCGCCCCGCCCCCACCGGGGCGCCGCGCGCTCCCCCGGTCCCGTCCGGCGTAAACGATCACTGCTACGCTTCCGGATCTCCGTCCGGGCCCTCCCTGGACCCTCGCATGTCATTCACATGACACTCACCTCCAGAGCGCGCACCGAGAAGAGGTCACCCGTGGGCACAGTCGTCGACGACGCCGCCTCCGTGGAGTTCCATGCCTTCTTCGAACGGCACTACGCCGAACTCGCCCGCCTCGCCCACCTGTTGACCGGCGAGGCGGACGCCGCGGACGACCTGGCGGCGGACGCGCTGCTGGCGCTGTGGCACCGCTGGGACCGGGTGCGCGCGGCCGACCGGCCGGTGGCGTACGCGCGGGGCGTGGTCGCCAACCTGGCCCGCACCCGGATCCGTGGCGCGGTGCGCGAGCGGCGGCGGATCGCGCTGTTCTGGCCGCGCGGCGAGGAACGGACCGAGAACCCGGACGTCGCCGGTGTGGTGGACGTCCAGGAGGCGCTGCGCAGGCTGCCGTTCCGGAAACGGGCGTGCGTGGTGCTCCGGCACGCGTTCGACCTGTCGGAGAAGGACACCGCGCTCACGCTGGGGATCTCGGTGGGTACGGTTAAGAGCCAGACGTCCAAGGGCATGGCCGAACTCCAGCGACTGCTCGGCCCGCAGGGCGACCCGCGTCGGGTGCACGCGGCGATGGCGGCCCGGGGCGGCGAGAGCGGAGGAAGGAACCGATGAGGCGGCAGGACGTGCACGACGAGCTGCGCGCCCGGCTGCACGAGGCGGCCGAGGCCCATGAACCGGACCGCGCGCGCATCCTGGCCCGGGTGGAGCGCGGCATGGCCGCGCCGTCCCGCCCCGGTGACCGGGCCGTGCGCCGGCCGGTGCCGGGCTGGTTCCGGGTGGTCTCCGCGACGGCCGCGGTGGCCGGTGTGCTCGCGGCCGGGGGGTACGCGGTGGCGTCCGCGGTGCGCGAGGAGCCGCCGGCCCGGCAGTCGGTGGCGGTGTCGCCGACGCCCGACGCCTCGCCGGAGCGCACCACGGCCCCGGCACCCCCCGCCCCCACGGCCCGCCCGACGCCCGGCGACACCGCCGGTGAGCCGTCCCGCACGCCGCCCTCCTCCTCCCCCTCCCCCTCCTCCAGCGCGTCCTCGGCCGCCCCGGGAGCCACCGCGCCGGCCGCGCCGCCGCCGGTCCGCGCCGAACGCAGCGGCCCCCTGTGGTCGGACGGCTCGGTGGACCCGCACAGCAACGACTTCTGGGCGCAGAGCAATCTGACCCTGAAGACGTCCGCGCCACTCACCTCGCTCACCGTGGAGTTGCGGATCGCGCAGACCGGCGGGGTGACGTCCACGGGCGCCTGGCGCTCGCTGCCCGAGGGGGACTTCACCCAGAGCGTGGTGGAGCGGGACGGGTTCGTCCGCTACACCTGGACGCTGAAGCCGGGGCGTACGGTGCCGGCGGGCGAGTGGGTGTTCGCCGGGCAGTACGACCACGCCCGCGGCGGACGGGACGCCAAGGACGACGGCTATGTCATGACGGGGACCGCCGACGGGCACGGCTACGCGGTGACCGGCGACTTCGCCCCGCACGGCCGCTCCTAGCGCCCGCCCCGGCCCCGGGCGTCAGGAGACGAAGTACGTCGGGTTCGGCAGCTTGTACGTGCGGTCGGCGTAGCCGCCCCCGAAGTCCGAGTACTGGTCGCCGAAGTTGGCGATGATCTCGTAGCCGAGGTCCTGCTCGATGTGCTTGCGCGTGGCGGACTTGAACTGGACCGTGGTGCACTTCCAGGTGCCCGGGGTGGCGCAGTGCTTCAGGTAGGACGGCGGGTTGGCCTTGTCCTTGAGGAACATGTGGGCGGTGTCGAGGTTGACATCCGCGCCGACCTTCTTCAGGTTCTCCACCGCGGCGGCGCGGCGGGCCTCGCCCAGACCGGTGTTGTAGAAGACCTCGACGCCCTTGGACTCGGCGTAGCGCACCAGCTCCGGGCTGCCGAAGACGGCCGGGCGGTCGGCCCGGTCCACGTACGCGTTCCAGGCGGCGTCGTCGTAGGTGTAGTTGGTGCGCTTCTCGTAGTCCAGGCTGAGCAGCAGCGTGTCGTCGATGTCGAAGACGACGGCCGGCTTCTCGCCCCGGTGGTGCGCCTTGCGGGCGGCCTTGTCGATGTACTTCCTGGCGTCGGCGTCGATACGCGCCAGGTCCTGGGCGTACGGGCTGTCCGGGGAGGCCCGCCAGACACCGTCGGCGTCGACGGTGGTGCCGTAGTAGGTGTCGATGTCCTTCACCAACTGGCCGATGTTGTACGGCTCGTGGGTGGAGTTGGCCGTCGACTGCCCGGCGGTGGCCGCGCCCGCGCCGTACAGCGCCGCGCCGGCGACGGCACAGGCGGCGCCGGCCGCGAGGGCCCTGAGGGACTTCCGCATGGTTCTCCGATCCGGTGGATGAGAGTGATGTACCAGGTCGGAGACTGTCTACGCGCATCACATCGCGAGCGCGAGGCCTGTTATCCGATCGATACACGCGCCCCTCGCCGAGGACGCCAGTCGCCGAGGTAGGCGGCCGGGGTGTGCCGTGCGGCCCCGTCGGCGGTGAGCTGCGGCCGGTTGGCCGGGACCGTGACCACCGCGCCCGGCCCCAAGTTGCGGTACTCCGCGAAGCGCATGGACTGCCAGGGGTAGACGTCCCGCATGTTCGCGTAGGGGGCCACCGGGTCGATGCCGGGCCCGATGACGCTGTTCCGGACGACCAGCGCGGGCCGGGCCGTGGTCTCGTTCGACGGCACCCACGGCCGGGCCAGCTTGTACGCCCGGTCCTGCGCGCCGGAGGTGAACCGGCAGCGCACGGCCAGCATGCCGTGCGCGGTGGCGCGGGCGGTGGAGGGCGCGAAGACGAAACCGTAGGGCGCGGCGGACAGGTCGGTACGGTCCAGGGTGCGGAAGTGGCAGTGCGCGTACACGGCGGTGGCCCGGCCGAAGACGAAGTCGACGTCGCCTTCGGCATAGCAGTGCGCGTAGTACTGCCGGGCGACGGCGGAGGGGGCCGTGGAGTCGGCGTACAGGGTGTCCTGGTGGCCGAGGAAGCGGCAGTGCCAGAAGGCGTTCCGGTCGCCCTGTGTCTTGAGGGCGACGGCCTGGGTGCCGGTGGTGCCGGGGTGGCCGGCGCGCAGCCAGTCGTTGGCGAAGGTGATCCGGTGGGCGGTGAACCCGTCGGCCCGGACGGTGGTCGTGGCCGAACCGCTGGTGCCGTGGGTGCCGCCGCCGGGCTTGGGGGTGCCGGCCGCGTTGTCGTAGACGATCACCACCTCCCGTGGGTCCTCGCCGGCGCCGATCCAGGTCATCTCCGTGCGGCCGGCGTCGACGGTGACCGTCTCGCGGTAGGTGCCGGGAGCGATGACCAGGGTCCGGCCGCTGCCGGTGGCGGCGGTCACCGCGGCCTGGACGGAGGTGAAGTCGCCCCGGCCGTGCGGGTCGACGTACAGGGTGCCCGGGGTGAGGCGGCGGTCCGGGGAGCCGTGGCGGCCGAACGGGCGGGCGCGGGCGTGTGCGGGGGCGGACGGCAGGGCGAGCGCGGCGGCGGCCGCGGTGCTCGCGGTGAGGAGACCGCGTCGGGACAGGGGCATGGGGAGTCCTCCCTCTCGAGCGGCCGGGGCGGGGGCGCCCCGGCCGGTGGGGTCAGCGCAGGTGCCCGGCGCCCGCGTGGCGGCCGACAATGCCGGGGATGGCCTGGGGCCGGTCCACCCGGGTGCGCAGCTCGGGCGTCCAGCCGGCCCCGGACCGCAGGGTCTCGCCGGGTACCTGCGCGTTGTGGACGGCGACGAGGTCCACCGGCCGGCCGTTGACGTGGTTGCCCGCGGCGGTGACCGGGGCGTCCTTCCACTTCTTCAGCACCGAACCGGCCCGGACGCCGTCCGGCAGGGTGAACGCGTTGTGCTCGGCGACGAGTCGGGACTCCAGGCCGATGCCGTAGGTGTAGGAGTAGCCGTCGCCGGCGACGAAGTGGTTGTTGTAGGAGTCCACCTGTCCGAAGCGGACGCGCGGGGCCCGCTCGACCAGGTTCCGGAACAGGTTGTGGTGGAAGGTGACCTTCAGGTGTCCGCGGTCGACGGCGGCGGTGGCCGCGCTGTCGCTGTTGCCGATGAGGATCGTCTTGTCGTGGTCCTCGAAGACGTTCCAGGAGGCGGTGACGTAGTCGGCGCCCTTGACGACGTCCAGTTCGCCGTCGTGCCGCTGGTGGATCCGGCCGTAGTACGACGGCAGGGTGCTGTCGGGGTGGTCGCCGTCGGTGAAGGTGTCGTGGTCGATCCACACATGGGTCGAGCCGTGTACCACGGCGCTGTCGTACTCGGAGTTCCAGTTGCCGTCGGCGGTGTCGGTCGGGTCCCACTGCGGGAAGCAGTCGAGGGGGCTCTCGAAGGTCAGGTTGCGCACGATGACGTTGTCGACGCCCTTGATCTGGAGGCTGGCGCCCTTGAATCCGGCGTCGCGGCCGATGCCGACGATGGTGGTGTCGGCGGGGACGGCCGCCTTGATGAAGGCGTCCTGCCGGGCGGCGGAGGCGCGGCGCAGGCCCTCGGGGCTGTCGTCGGGCTCGGCGTCGAGGGTCCTGGTGCGGCCCCACACCGCCGGGTCGTAGGTTCTCAGATACTCGGCGAAGTCGTAGCCGGGCACGGCGAACGCGTCGCAGCCCGGCCCGTCGGCGTCGAGGGTGCCCTTGACCCGGACGATTCTCGGCGCGCTGCCGCCGTCGGCGAGGGCGGCCTTGAACTGCTCCCAGGTGGTGACGGTGTACACGTGCGCGGGGTCGGCGGCGGCCCCGCCGGTCGTCCCGGTGCCGTACGCGGCCCAGCCGTCCCGCGCGGGCAGCACCTGCCGGTCGGGGCCGGTGTGGTGGGCGGGGTGCGCGGACGCGGTGCCGGTGAGGGCGAGGGCGAGGACGGTGCCGCCCACCAGGGCACGCATGACCCGGCCATGACATCTCTGTGTACGCACTGTGCGGCTCTCCTCGATGACTCGGTGATTCGATGGCGCGGTGGCGCGGTGACGCGGTGCTTCGGTGGCGCGGTGATTCGGTGGCGTGGTGATTCGGTGGCGTGGTGGCGCGGGTCAGATCGCGGGGGCGGGCGGCCAGGTGATCCAGGACGCCGGGACGTCCTCCTCCAGCCGGCGGACACCGGACCGGGCCAGCACCCGGGTGCGCAGCAGCTCGCGCGCCACGAGCCGCGCCACGGCGATGGCACCCGGCGGGTTGAAGTGCGTGTTGTCCTGCTCGGTGGCGGTCCAGTTGAAGTAGGTCTTCGTCTCCTCCGCCCCGAGCCGCTGCCACAGCGCCAGCGACAGCGCCTGGATGTCGAGCAGCGCGACCCTCTCCTGCTCGGCCAGCGCCCGCATGGCCGCCGGGTACTCGCCGTGGGTGGGCCGGGCGGTGCCGTCGGCGTCGAACCGGCGGCGCTCCACGGAGGTGGCGAGGACGGGCCGGGCGCCCCGGGACCGGGCGCCGTCGATGTACAGCCGCAGATACCGCTGGTACGACGTCCACGGCTCGGTGTAGCGGGTGGGGTCGGTGGCCTTCTCGTCGTTGTGCCCGAACTGGACGACCAGGAAGTCACCGGGCCGGATGCCGGCGAGAACGGCGTCCAGCCGCCCTTCGTCGACGAAGCTCTTCGAACTCCGGCCGTTCACGGCGTGGTTGGCGACCTCCAGCTCCTTGTGGAGGAAGAAGGGCAGCGCCGTTCCCCACCCGGTCTCGGGAGCCGCGTCGGCGTATTTCCGGGCGGCCGTCGAATCACCGGCGATATGGAGGGTCCGCGTTTCTTTCCGGGTTTCCTCCCGGGGCCGCCCGGCGAGGGGGACGGCGGCGACAGCGGCGGACGTGACCTGTCTGCGCGTAAGGGACACAACCTGCGCCTTTCACATACGTTTCCGTCAAGGGGCGCGGGGAACCGCGCGGGCCGGCCCGTCGCCGGGCGGCGGCTCCCCGCCGCCGCGGCCACCCGAACGCTCAGTGGTTCTGCTTCCAGTCCTCCTGGGCCTCGTTGAGCTGGTCGGCCAGCAGGTCCAGGAACTCCTTGGCGCTCATCTTGCCGAGCAGCACCTTCTGGAAGTTCGGCTCGTTGTCGGCCTTGGAAATGGTGTTCCAGTCGGGCAGGTAGTACGGCAGCTGGACGATCTTCGTGCCGGCCCCGTCCAGCGCCTCGGCCGCCAGCTTCGCCGGCTCGTTGGCCCGCACCCAGGCGTCCTGCGCCGCCTCGGTGTTGGCCGGCACCGACCCGGCCGACTCGTTCCACTTGCTGTTGGCCTCGTGGGAGGCGGCGAACTCGATGAACTTCCACGCGGCGGCCTTGTTCTTGCCGGACTTGAACAGGGCGAGCCCGTCGACCGGGTTGGACACCTGCACCCGTGTCCCGTCGTCCAGGGTCGGGCTCGGAATGCCCCGGAACCTGCCCTTCAGCGCCTTCTCGTGGTCGGCGTAGGAGCCCAGGTTGTGGCTGAGCATCCCGATGGTGCCGGAGTCCCACTGGGCGACCATCTTGGTGAAGTCGTTGTTGACGTCGGCGGACGGGGTGTTCTTCTTGTACAGGCCGGTGTACTTCTCCAGCGCGGCCACGTTCTTCGGGTCGTTGACGGTGGTCTTGTCGCCGTTCCAGAAGGAGGTGATCCCGCTCTGCCCGTACATCGCGTCCAGGGCCTGGGCGATGGAGCCCTCACCGCCGCGAATGGTGTACCCGAAGGCGTTCTTGCCCTTGTCGGTGAGCTTGTCGGCGGCCTTGTAGAACTTCGTCCAGGTGGTCGGCGGCTCCAGCCCGGCCGCGCGGAACAGGTCGGTGCGGTACCACAGCGTGCCGTTGTTCGCGGACGTCGGCACGGTGTACGTCTTGCCGTCCCCGCCGGCCGCCTTCACGCTCTCCAGGAACTTGGTGTTGAGCTTGCCGTTGAGCGGGCTGGCGGCAAGCCGCTGGTCCAGCGGCTCCAGCGCGCCCTGCACGGCGACCTCGGCCAGCATCGCCGTGCCGACGCCGCCGACGTCGGGCAGGCCGCCGCCCTGGATGGCGGTGTCGTACTTGGACTGCGCGCTCGCGGCGGGCACACCGACGTACTCGACCTTGATGTCGGGGTACTTGTGCTCGAAGTCGGCGATGATCTGCTTCCAGATGTCGGTGCGGACACCGCCGTTGTTGTCCCAGAAGGTGATCGTGCCCTTGCCGGAGCCCTCGTTCCCCTTCTCCCCCGCGCTGCCGCTGCCGTCGTCGCCGCAGGCGGTGACGGTCAGCGCGAGGGCGGAGCCCAGGGCCACGGCCAGGGCGGCGCGCCTGCTTCTGCGGATGCTGCTCTTCATTGGTCGGCTCTCTTCTGCTGGATCGTGCGGGGACAGGGGGGGTGGGGGCGGTGTGAAGTCGTCGGCGGGTCAGCGGCGGGCGAGGGACGCCTGGTCGGTGACGGTGACGACCCGGCCGCCGGCGCCGCCGGTGGTGCCGCCGGCCAGCGAGGCGAAGCCGTGCGGCCGGTCGTCATCGAAGGGCCCGACGGTCTTCGCGGGGGTCGCGGCCCGCCCGGCGGCGGCCTTCGCCTCGCCCGCCAGGCCGAGGCCCAGCGTGGCGACGAGGGCGGTCACGGCGGCCAGGACGGCGCCCGGACGGGGCAAGCGCTTGCCAGGGATGTGCGTCATCGCGGCTCCCAACAGTGCTTCTCGGGCGGCTACAGGGGCGTGATCCGGAACCGGGTGAAGGTCGCCGGGCCCGCGGGTCCGGGTCCCTCGGCTGCGACGGCGAACAGGCCGAGCAGGGCGCCGACCCAGCGCCAGGGCGTAGCGGCGAAGACCGGGCCGGAGGAGCGGAAACCGTCCCCGACGTCGTAGGAGAACCGGCAGCGCGCCCCGGGCCCGGCCTCGATCCGCAGCCGCGCCCGGCCCCCGGGCGCGGCACACGGCGCCGCCGCGTCGCGCTCGCGCTCGGCGACCGCCTCCGCGAACCGGTGCACGAGCCGGACCGAGCCGTCGGCCCCGCGCTCCAGCCCGATCCAGCAGAAGGCGTCCCCGAGCACCACGAGTCCCGCGCGGGCGCCCGGCTCGCCGGCGTCCAGCCGCAGTTCGACCTCGACCGCGCTGGGCAGTCCGGGCAGCCGCTGGGTGAGGACGTTCGGCAGTTTCCGCGGGTCGTGGGCGTCGGCCGAGCGGACGCAGGTCAGGCGCAGCCCGTCCCCGGTGTGCTGGGTGGCCCAGCCGTCGCCGGGGTTGGCGGTCCACTGCCACTGCCTGCCGTACCGGCCGCCGGGGAAGTCGTCGTCGGTGGCGGGCGCGGCGGGCGGCTGCGGCGGCAGCGCGGGCCTGCGGTGTACGGCGACGGGGGCGCCCTCGTCGCCGAGGACCGGCCAGCCGTCCTCTGCCCAGCGCATCGGCTGGAGGTGGACCACCCTGCCGTAGGGGCCGCGCTGCTGGAAGTGCAGGAACCAGTCCTCGCCGGCCGCGGTGCGCACCCAGCCGCCCTGGTGGGGGCCGTTGACGTCGGTGTCCTTCTGCTCCAGCACGATCCGCTCCTCGTACGGGCCGAAGAACCCGCGCGAGCGGAACGCACCCTGCCAGCCGGTCTCCACTCCCCCGGCGGGGGCGAGGATCCAGAACCAGCCGTCGTGCCGGTACAGCTTGGGCCCTTCGAGGGTGAACCAGCCGGGGATGCGGTCGCCGTCGACGATCACCTTGCCCTCGTCGAGCAGCGAGGTGGCGTCGGGGTGCATCCGGTGGCCGGTGAGGCGGTTCTTGACGCCGGAGCGGGACTTGGCCCAGGCGTGCACGAGGTAGGCCTCACCGGTCTCGTCGTCCCACAGCGGGCACGGATCGATCAGGCCCTTGCCCGCCTTGACCAGGTGCGGCCGGGTCCACGGGCCCCTGATGCCGGGCGCGTTGACCTGGAACACGCCCTGGTCGGGATCGCCCCAGAAGATCCAGAAGCGGTCGTCGTGGTACCGGATGGACGGCGCCCAGACCCCGCAGTCGTGCCGGGGCAGGGCGAACTCCTCCTCCGGTTCCAGGCGTTCGAGGGCGTGCCCGACGAGGGTCCAGTGGACCAGGTCCCGGGAGTGCAGCAGGGGCAGTCCGGGGGCGCGGCCGAAGCTGGAGGCGGTGAGGTAGAAGTCGTCGCCGACGCGGACCACGTCCGGGTCGGACCAGTCGGCGTTCAGCACCGGGTTGCGGTAGGTCGCCGTCACTGGGCCACCGCCTTGCGGACCAGGGCGGCCACCTCGTCGCGGGACGGGCGGCCGTCGGCGACGACGGTGACGATCCGGCGGACGGCGGTCTCGCCGGGCGCGATCGTCAGCCGCTCGGTGTGCGCCAGGGAGGAGCCCACGCCGGGGTACTCGGCGGCCCGGACGAACCAGGGGTCGCGGCGGGTGTCCTCGGTGGCCCCGGCGAACGCCAGCGTCCAGCCGGCGCCGGCCAGGGCGAGCCAGTCGGCGCGGGTGCCGTGCACCTCCGCCTCGCCCTCCCGGTCGGCGGTGAAGACCTCCGGGGCCCGGGATTCCTTGCGGGCCCGCCAGAAGAAGCCGCCGTAGGCCGCGCCGGGCCGCCCGTTGGTGGCGGGACTGCCGAGGGACAGCGGGCCGGGGGTCACGTTGGTGAGGGAGAAGGTGAAGTCCAGCGCCCAGGCGGCCGCGGTGAGCCCGGTGGCCGCGACCGTGCGGCGCTCGCGCAGCAGCTCGGCGCCGGCCGCGGACCAGCGCAGCTCCTCCACGAAGCCGTCGGGGTCGCACAGCTGGAAGCCGGTGTGCCGCTGGGTGCCGTGGTTGTCCAGTTCGGTCGGCCCCCGGTCGCGCACGAAGGTCCGGCCGCCCCAGAAGTTGTGCCCCTCGACGTCGGGAACGGCGACACCGACGCCGAGGTGGTGTGCGTGGTCGGCGGGGCTCACCTCGGTGACCGGCGTGCCGGCCAGGGTGGTGACGGGATGCAGATAGGGGCGCGGGGAGAGCCGGGCGGGCAGTGCGGGCCGGGTGACATAGCGGCCGACGGGACGGCCCGCGGCCCGCAGGAGAAGGCTGTCGTGGGATGTCATCAGGTGCTCACCTCGTTCGGCGGGGCCCACCAGGCGCCCAGTTCGGAATAGAGGGCGAGGGTGTCGGCCGCCGCCGCGACCAGACCGTCCACGCCGGGCACGACCCGGCGCCGTTCCTCCGGCAGCAGCCGCCAGGCGGACTCCGGCAGGGGGGCCGGGTCGGGGGCGGTGCGGATCGCCTCGACGACCCGCATGAAGGCGCCGGTGTCGTCCGGCGGGACCAGCAGACCGGTGCCGTGCTCCAGGTGGCCGGCCAGGTTCTCCAGCAGGTCCGTGCGGCCGTACTCGGTCTCCTCGGGGCCGTGCCCGCAGCGCTGGAGCAGCACCCGGTCCTGCTTGTACCAGAAGGTGATCCGGCCGGCGTCGCCGTGCACCAGCACATACGGCTCCCCGGGGTGCTCGGCGCACAGGGTCGCGGCGACCGTGACCGGGCCGCGCGGGGTGCGCACGCGGACGCAGGAGGTGTCGTCGGACTCGATGGCGTTGGCGCGCAGCAGCTCGGTCTCGATGCCGGTGACGTCCTCGGCGCGGGTGGTGCCGAGCAGGGCGAGGCCGGTGGCGACGGCGTGCGCGAGCGGGTTGGTGAGCACCCCGTCGACCACGTCGGCGCCGTTCAGCCGCCGCCGGCCCGCCCAGGGCGCCCGCCGGTAGTAGGCCTCGTCCCTGGCCCAGACCCCGGCGGCGCCGACCCCCCGGACCCGGCCGATGGCGCCCTCGGCGATCAGGCGCCGGATCGCGGGCACCGCGTGCGAGCCGAGCGACTGGAAGCCGATCTGGCAGGCCACTTCCGCCTCGGCGACCCCGTCGGCCATGCGGCGGAACTCGGCGTAGGAGGGCGCGGGCGGCTTCTCCAGCAGCAGGTGCACGCCCCGCGCGGCGGCGGTGAGGGCGAGTTCGGTGTGGGTCGGGATGGGCGTGCAGATCACGGCGATCCGCGCGCCGGTGGCGTCCAGGAGCGCCCCGAGGTCGGCGGACTGCTCCGGTGTGCCCAGGCCGTCCGGGATCTCCGCCCCGGTGAGCGGGGTCAGCTCGCAGATCCCGGCGAGCCGCACCACGCCCCGGTCCTGGAGCCGGCGGATGTTGTCCAGGTGCCAGCGGCCGTGACCGCGGGCGCCCGCGAGGACGACGGGTACGCTCACGGGATCCTCCCCGCGCCCGCGCCGCGCGCCACGGCCCGGCCGACCACCGCCGCGCTGCCGGCCTTCCCGTGCGGGACGGGTGTCCAGCCGGCGTCCGCCGTCAGGTCGCGCTCGCCGCCGTAGCCGTAGGCGTTGTGGGGGGCGAGCGAGTCGGCCGGACAGCCTCCCCCGGACTCCGTCCGGGGGGACCCCCGCTCGGCCTGCCGGGCCTCCTCCTGCGGGCCGCCGGGCTTGGCGGAGCCCCGGGCGCGGGGGGCGTAGGCGGCCCGGCCGTCGGCGGCGGCGAGGACGTCACGGCTGATGCCGTGGGCCGGGCCGGCGTGCGCGGGCAGGCAGGGCGGGCCGACGGGGGCCGCCGCCGGAAGCAGGTGGCGTGGTCTCATCCCTTCACCGCCCCCGCGCTGAAGCCGGTGATCAGCCACTTCTGGATGAAGGCGAACACGATCACCACGGGCACGGCCGCGATGATGCCGCCCGCCGCCAGGGCGCCCAGGTCGACGCTGTCGGCGCTCATCAGGGTGTTGAGGCCGACCGGGATGGTCTGCTTGCCCTGGTCGGAGAGGAACATCAGGGCGAACAGGAAGTGGTTCCAGGCGTGCACGAAGGCGAAGGAGCCGACGGCGATCAATCCGGGCCGCAGCAGCGGCAGCACCACGATCCGGAAGCCGGTCATACGGTTGCAGCCGTCCACCCAGGCGGCCTCCTCCAGGGAGTAGGGCACGTTCCGGATGAACCCGCTGATCAGGATCATCGACAGCGGCAGCTGGAAGACGGTCTCGGCGATGACCACGCTGCCCAGGGAGTTGATCATCCGCAGGTTGGCGAAGATCTGGAACAGCGGGACCAGCAGCAGCGCGCCCGGCACGAACTGGGAGCACAGCAGCGCCAGCATGAAGCCGCGCTTGAGCCGGAAGTCGAAGCGGGCGAGCGCGTAGCCGCCGGCCAGTGCGACGACGGTGGTCAGCACCAGGGTGGCCAGGCCGACGTAGACGCTGTTGGTGAAGTAGGTGCCGAAGCTGCGTTCGGTCCACACCTTCTCGAAGTGCTCGAAGGTCATCGGCCAGGGCACCAGGGAGGTGGAGCCGGCCGGGCGGAGCGCGAAGAGCAGGATCCAGTAGAAGGGGATCAGGGTGAACAGCAGGTAGACGGTCAGCGGGACGTAGATCTGCCAGCGCGGGACCTCGTCCCAGGCGCGGCGCTTCCCGCCGGGGCGGGCGGGCTCGGCCGCCGTGCGCCGGGGAGCGGGAGCGATCTCGGTGATCACCGGGACTCACCTCCGAACTTGCTCAGCCGCAGATAGACGATCGAGCAGAAGAGCAGGATCACGAACGCCACCGTGGTGAGGGCGGAGGCGTAGCCGAAGTTGTGGGCGTCGACGGATGTGTTGGCGATGTACAGCGGCAGGGTGGTGGTCTCGCCGGCCGGGCCGCCGCCGGTCAGGGTGTAGAGCAGGTCGACGTTGTTGAACTCCCACACCGCGCGCAGCAGCGTGGACAGGACGATGGCGTCCTTCAGATGGGGCAGGGTGATGTGCCAGAACTGCTTGAGCCGGCTCGCCCCGTCGACCTCGGCGGCCTCGTACAGGTCCTTGGAGACGGACTGGAGGTCGGCGAGGATGAGGATCGCGAAGAACGGCACCCCGCGCCACAGGTCGGCGACCACCGTCGCCGGGAACACCGTGGAGGTGTCCGACAGCCAGCTGGTGCCGTACGAGCCCAGTCCCGCGTCGGCGAGGTAACGGCTGATGCCGGTCTGGGAGTTGTAGAGCAGCACCCAGATCGCGGAGGTCAGCACGCCGGAGACGGCCCAGGGCGAGAAGACGAGCGCGCGGCCGAGCGCCCGGCCCGCGAAGGTCTGGTTGACGATGAGCGCCAGGGCGAGGCCGAACAGCAGCTGCAAGGCGACTTCCACCACGACCCACTTGGCGCTGAAGGTCAGGGTGTCCCAGAACTGCGGGTCGTGGGCGAAGGCCCGGGTGAAGTTGTCCAGGCCCGCGAATCCGTTCCGCCAGGGCTTGGTGGGGTTGTGGTTCTGCAGGCTGTAGTAGAAGACGCTGAGCACCGGGTAGGCGATGAAACCCAGCATCAGCAGGGCCGCCGGGGCGATCAGCAGGTACGGCAGCCTGCGCGGGGTGGCGGAGGCACGGCGCCGCCGGGGTGGCGCGGGCGGCTTCGCCACGGCTGCGGCTTGGGCCATGACTGTTCTCCGTTCTCGGTGAAGCGCTTTCCGATCAGTGTTCGAGATCTCGGCCAAAGGGGGAGGGGGTCGGGGCCGAGGGCGGTTCAGCCCGCGTACGGGTCCTGCACGGTGCCCGGCCGGGCGAGGAACTCGAAGTCGCAGCCGGTGTCCGCCTGGGTGATCTGCTCGCTGTAGAGCGCGCCGTAGCCGCGTTCGTAGCGCACGGGCGGCGGAGTCCACCGGGCCCTGCGACGCGCCAGCTCCTCGTCGTCCACGTCGAGCCGGAGCGTGCGCGCCGCGACGTCGAGCGTGATGAGGTCGCCGGTGCGCACCAGGGCGAGCGGGCCGCCGACGTAGGACTCGGGGGCCACGTGCAGCACGCACGCGCCGTAACTGGTGCCGCTCATCCGGGCGTCGGAGATCCGGACCATGTCCCGCACGCCCTGCTTCAGCAGGTGGTCCGGGATCGGCAGCATGCCGTACTCGGGCATGCCCGGGCCGCCCTTGGGGCCGGCGTTGCGCAGCACCAGGACGCTGTCGGCGGTGATGCCGAGCGCGGGGTCGTTGATGGTGCGCTGCATGGTCTTGTAGTCGTCGAAGACGACGGCCGGGCCGGTGTGCCTGAGCAGGCGCGGCTCGGCGGCGATGTGCTTGATGACGGCGCCGTCCGGGCAGAGGTTGCCGCGCAGCACGGCGACCCCGCCCTCGCTCGCGACCGGGTTGTCCCGGGTGCGGATGACGTCGTCGTCGTGGACCCGGGCGCCGGCGAGCTGCTCGCGCAGGGTGTCGTGGGCGACCGTGGGCCGCTCCAGGTGCAGCAGGTCGGTGATCCGGGACAGGAAGCCGGGCAGGCCGCCGGCGAAGTGGAAGTCCTCCATCAGGTACGTCCGCCCGCCGGGGCGGACGTTGGCGAGGACCGGGACGGTGCGGGCGATGCGGTCGAAGTCGTCCAGGGTGAGCCGGACCCCCGCCCGGCCGGCCATGGCGATGAGGTGGATCACCGCGTTGGTGGAGCCGCCGAGACCGAGCACGGTGGCGACGGCGTCCTCGAAGGCCTCCCGGGTGAGGATGCCGGACAGCCTGCGGTCCCGGTGGACGAGGTCCACGGCGGTCATGCCCGCCTTCGCCGCCATCCGGTCGTGCCCGGAGTCCACCGCCGGGATGCTGGACGCGCCCGGCACGGTCACTCCCAGCGCCTCGGCGGCGGCGGTGAGCGTGGACGCCGTGCCCATCGTCATGCAGTGGCCGGGCGAGCGGGCCAGTCCGCTCTCCAGCTCGGCCATCTCGCAGTCGCCGATGAGGCCGGCCCGCTTGTCGTCCCAGTACTTCCACATGTCGGTGCCGGAGCCGAGGACCTCGCCGCGCCAGTGTCCCGGGAGCATCGGGCCGGCCGGCACGAACACGGCGGGCAGGTCGACGGAGGCCGCGCCCATCAGCAGCGCGGGCGTGGACTTGTCGCAGCCGCCCATGAGCACCGCCCCGTCGACCGGGTAGGAGCGCAGCAGTTCCTCGGTCTCCATGGCGAGCAGGTTGCGGTAGAGCATGGGGGTCGGCTTCTGGAAGGTCTCGCTGAGCGTGGAGACCGGGAACTCCAGCGGGAAGCCGCCCGCCTGCCACACCCCGCGCTTGACGGCCTGGGCGCGGTCGCGCAGGTGGACGTGGCAGGGGTTGATGTCGGACCAGGTGTTGAGGATGGCGATGACCGGCTTGCCCAGGTGCTCCTCGGGCAGATAGCCCAGCTGGCGGGTGCGGGCGCGGTGGCTGAAGGAGCGCAGCCCCTCGGTGCCGTACCACTGGTGGCTGCGCAGTTCCTCGGGCCGCTTGGGGGTCGCGCTCATATGGACCATCCGGCGGCGATCGCGGCGACCTCGGCGCGCTCGTCCTCGGGCAGCGGCCTGCTGGGCGGGCGGACGTCCCGGCGGCACAGGCCGAGCGCGGCGAGGGCCTCCTTGACGACGGTGACGTTGTTGGCGCTGCCCTGCGCGGCGCGCAGCTCCTCGAAGCGGCGGATCTGCTCCCAGACCTTCATGGCGGCCGGGTAGTCGCCGGCGCGCAGCGCGTCCAGCATGTTCCGGGAGACGGCCGGGGCGACGTTGACGAGCCCGGAGGTGAAGCCGGTGGCGCCCGCGGAGAAGTAGGAGGGGGCGTACGGCTCGGCGAGTCCGGCCACCCACACGAAGCGGTCCAGGCCGGCGTCCCGGGCGAAGGCCGCGAACCGGGCTGCGTCGGGGACGGCGTACTTCACGCCGACGACGTTCGGGCAGTGGTCGGCGAGTTCGGTGAGCCGGGCGCCGGGCAGCTGCGCGTTGCGGATGTACGGCACGACGCCCAGCTCGGGAACGGCCTCGGCGATGGCCCGGTGGTAGTCGACCCAGCCGGCCGCGGACACGTAGGGGTGCACCGGCTGGTGGACCATGACCATCCGGGCGCCCAGGTCGCGGGCGTGCCGGGCGGAGCCGATCGCGGTGGGCAGGTCGTGGCCCACGCCGGCCAGGATCACGGCGCGGTCGCCGGCCTCGTCCGCGGTGGTCTCGGCGACCAGCCGGCGCTCCTCGGGGGTGAGGGCGTAGAACTCGCCGGTGTTGCCGTTCGGGGTGAGGGTGGTGATGCCGCCGTCGAGCAGGCGGCGCAGCAGCGCACGGTGGGCGGCGGTGTCGACGGAGCCGTCCGCGGCGAAGGGGGTCACCGGGATGGCCACCACGTCGGCCAGGGCCGCCCGTTGGGCCTCGAAGGACACGCTGCTCATTGCTCACCTTCCGTGGGGAGGGGCTCGGGGAACGCCCGGTGGACGAAGGACGCGATGTGGGCGTGCAGGGCGCCCGCGGCCCCGTCCGCGTCGCCGTCCAGGGCGAGCCGCAGGATCTCCCGGTGCTCGGCGGCCTCCCGCTCCCAGGAGGGGTCGGTGGCCCAGGCGACGGCGGAGACGAGGGCGGCCTGGTCGCGGACCTGGTCCAGCATCCGGGCGAGCAGCGGGTTGCCGCACGGGAGGTACAGGGCGCGGTGGAACTCGCGGTTGGCCAGGGAGCGTTCGGCGGTGTCGGTGGCGTCGTCGGCGCGGGTCAGCGCGTCTCGGGCGGCGTCGAGGGAGGCGCCCTTGGCCACGGCCCGGCGCAGGGCCTCCGGCTCCAGCAGCAGCCGTACGTCGTAGACCTCGCGCGCCATGTCCGCGTCCACCATGCGCACCGTGACGCCCTTGTACTGGTTCATCACGACCAGGCCGGTGCCGGCGAGGGTCTTCAGCGCCTCGCGCACCGGGGTCTTGGACACCCCGAACTGCGCGGCCAGTTCCGTCTCGACCAGTGCCTGACCGGGCGTCAACCGCCCGGTGAGGATGCGGTGTTTGATCGCGTCCAGCACGTACTGCGTGCGGGACGGGATCGGGGTGGGCACAGAGGTCATGCGGCCCTCTCGGATCTCACATATCGCGTCTCATATATGACGTACGAAGTACGACGCGTTGAAGGTAGGAGGGCCCGAATGTTTCGTCAATGCTTCTGACAAAGGAAGTTGCAGGGGCGCGGGTTCCGGTTCACCCGGCGGGGAGCGTGAGGACCAGGAACAGCACGGACAGGGGCGGCGCCGGCGCGGCCGGGCAGTCGTCCGGGCCGCAGGCGTCGGTGGCCATGGCGGACAGTCCGCCGAGGGCGAGGGCGAGCGGGCCGAGCAGGAACAGCAGCGCCGCCGCGACGGCGGGCACCGCCGAACCGCGGGGATCGCTGCTGTCCTGGGCATACGAGGTGGTCATGCGGTCGGTGAACCGGTGCGGCGGCAAGCGGCGGACCGGCCGGGATACTCATGCCGGACGGCTCGGCTACTCAGACGGACGGGGGCGCCCCGGCCCGGGGTACTCAGGTCCGCGGCGACGCCGGGACCGTCCTCCGCCCCCGGCCCCGGGCATCCTCCCGATCCCCGCGCCCCTGCCTTAGGCCCACGATGGGCGGGCATGACGACTTCTCCGACCGTGTCGCGGGTGCTGCGCGACCGTGACGCCGCGCTGTATCTGACGGCCGTGGCCGTGTCCGGGTTCGGCACCTCCTCCCTGTGGCTGGCCTCGGGGGTGTGGGTGAAGGACATGACCGGCTCCGACGCCCTCGCCGCGCTGTGCATGCTCGCCATGTGGGCGCCGTCGCTCGCCGGTCCGGCGCTCGGGGCGCTCGCCGACCGGGTGCCCCGCAGGCCCCTGCTGATCTGCCTGAACCTGGGCCTCGCCGCGCTGCTCCCGGTGCTCTTCGCCGTCGGCTCCCCAGGTGATCTGTGGCTGCTGTACGCCGTGCTGCTGGTGTACGGCGCGGCCGGCACCGTCCATGACGCCGCCGAGTCGGCGCTGGTGACCGCCGTGGTCGGCACCGGGCTGCTCGGTGACTTCAACGGGCTGCGGATGACGCTCACCGAGGGCGTGAAACTCGTCGCCCCGCTGACCGGCGCGGGCCTGTACGCGCTCTGGGGCGGCCCCGCCGTGGCCTGTCTGGACGCGGCCTGCCTCGTGCTCGCGGCCGGGATGTGCGCCCGCTTGCGGGTCCGCGAGGAGCGGCCCGTGCGGTCGGGCACGGGCTGGTGGCGGGAGACCGCCGAAGGCACCCGCCACCTGTGGGGGCACCCGGAGCTGCGCCCGCTGGTCCTGGCGGGCGGCCTGACGATGCTGTTCACCTCGCTCGCGAGTACGGCGGTGTACGCCGTCGTCGGCCGCCTCGGCCACTCCCCCGCCTACCTGGGCGTGCTGTACGCGGCCCAGGGCGCCGGCTCGGCGGCGGCCGGGCTGCTCGCCGGGCCGGCGCTGCGCCGGCTGGGCGCGCGGCGGTTCGCGGCGGCCGGGATCGCGCTGACCGCGGTCGCGACGGCGGCGCGGGCGGTGGCGTGGGACCCGGTGGCGCTGGCGGCGAGCGTGGCCGGCGGGCTGGGGCTGCCCTGTGTGCTGATCGCCGCGCTCACCGCCGTCCAGCGGGAGACGCCGGGGCCGCTGCTGGGCCGGGCCACGGCGACCGCCAACACGCTGTTGTTCACGCCCACGGCACTCGGGCTGGCCGCCGGGGCCGGCCTGGTGGAACCGGCCGGTCCCGGGCTGCTGCCGCTGTGCGGCCTGGCCCTGCTGGCGACGGCCGTCCCGCTGCGGCGGCGGGCGGCCGGCCCGGCGGGGTCCCGCTCCGGAACCGGCGCCGCCTGACCTCCCTCAGCGGGCCGACAGGCCCGCGCGCACCGCGGCCAGGTCGTCGTCCGACGCCAGCCCGGCGTGGTACAGCCGCAGTTCGGTCGCGCCCGCGGCACGCGCGCGGGCCGCGTCCGCCGCGAGCGTGCCGGGGCTGCCGCCCATGCCGGTGACGACGGTGAGGTTGGCGGCCAGCACCGACCCTTCCCGGGCCTCGGCGGCGAACGGCGCCAGCGGGGCCGTGCCGCCGGTGCAGGGCACCACGACGCCGTCGGCCACGGACAGGATGTGGGCGGGGTCGACGCCCGCGTTGGCGCCGCAGTGGTAGGAGACCGGGTCGGCGTGCAGCAGGACCCGGAAGCCCTGGGGCGCGGCGGCGCGTACGGCGGCGACGGCCTCCTCCTGGAGGGTGCGGGCGGATGTGTCCCGCCACGCGCGCGTGGCCGTCGCCGTCTCCTCGCCGAGCAGCTTCTCCACCGTCGGCCAGCCGGTGTCGTCGGCCGTGCCCCGCCACAGCGGTTCCAGTGCCCGGCGTACGGCCGCGGCCAGCGCGTCGGCGTCCAGGCCCTGCCCGCCGTAGCCGGCCCGGCAGGACGGGCAGAAGCACAGGGACATCAGGTACTGCCCGGCCTCCCCGAGGCTCACGCCGGCGGTCTTGTCGTGGGCGTGCAGGTGCTGGAGCCCGTACCAGCCCAGGGACTCCAGTTCGGTGCCGTGCGCGCCGGGGCGTACGGCGGCCTCGGCGGCCAGGTCGGTCAGGTACGCGCGGGTCCCGGGCTGGGCGATGCAGGGCGCCCACGGGTAGCGGTCGCCGTAGGCGTTGACGACGGAGGTGTCGGGGTGTTCGGCGCCCATGCGGGAGTTGTGGGCGAGGACGACCCAGGTGTGCACCTCCAGGCCGGCCGCGGCGAGGGCGCCGGCGGCCTCCGCGTAGGCGTCGCCGGGGGCCCAGCGGCCGGCCGGGTAGGGGCGCAGGCCGCGGCCCGCCCAGCGGTCGCCGGGCGGGTAGAGGACGGCCGCGTACTCGGCGGTGACGACGCGGTGCCGTGGGTGGCGGGGGGTCAGCGCGCGGGTGGAGTGGTAGGCGGCGGCGAGGGTGACCTGCCCGACGCCGAGCCCGGCGATGCGCGCGGCTGCCTCCGGGTCGCCGTTGACGTCCCAGGGGTAGACGAACGCCGAGGCCCTCACGCGTCCCCCTCCAGCAGCGCCTGGCCGCGCTCGATCAGCCGGGCGAGCTGTTTGACGTGGTCCTCGGCCGGTTCGTGCAGCGGGGGCCGGACCTCGCCGACGTCCAGGCCGCGCAGCCGTACGCCCGCCTTGACCAGGGAGACGGCATAGCCGCGGCCCTGGGCGCGCAGGTCGGCGAACGGGCCGTAGAAGCCGTCCAGGAGGCGGTGTGCGACGGGCAGGTCGCCGGTGTGCAGGGCGCGGTGAAAGGCGAGGGCGATCTCGGGGGCGAAGCAGAACACCGCGGAGGAGTACAGGGTGATGCCGAGCGCGCGGTAGGCGAGCTGGGTCTGCTCGGCGGTGGGCAGGCCGTTGAAGTACAGGAAGTCGCCGGGGACCTCGGCGCGGACGGCGCTGACCACGCGCTGCATCAGATCGAGGTCGCCCAGGCCGTCCTTGAGGCCGATGACGCCCTCGGTGCGGGCGAGGGCGACGACGGTCTGCGGGGTGAAGACGGCGTTGTCGCGCTGGTAGACGATCACCGGCAGGGCGGTGGCCGCGGCGACCTCGCGGTAGTGCCGCAGCAGGCCGTCCTGGCCGGCCGGCACCAGGTACGGCGGCATGGCGAGGAGGCCGTCGGCGCCCGCGGCCTCGGCGAGGCGGGCGTAGCGGACGGCGAGGGCGGTGCCGTACCCGGCGCCCGCGACGACCGGGACGCGTCCGCCGGCGGCCTCGACGGCCGCGCGGACGCAGGCCTCGAACTCCTCCGGCAGCAGCGCATGGAACTCCCCGGTGCCGCAGGCGGCGAAGACGGCGGCGGCACCCGCTTCGACGCCCCGGCGCACATGGGTGCGATAGGCGTCCAGGTCGAGTGAGCCGTCGGGGCCGTAGGCCGTGACGGGGAAGAAGAGCGGCCCGCGCGGATCGCGGAGCCGGGCGGCGAGAGGGGCTGGCGTCACAGGCGCTCCCTGTCGGTGCATGTCTCTGATCACTGTCTATATTTCTGAACAGCCTCACGCTAAGGGCCGCAATTGCGGCGGGTCAAGCCGGAGTACCGGCGACGGAGCAGCGGATTCACCCCTGGCGGGGCACACTTGACGCGACACGGCACCCCTCCCTAGCGTGTCCACGCATGTGAACCCCGTCCATGTACACGGCCGTTGAGGACACCGGCTCCCGGACACCAAGGAGATCTGAAGGATGCCCGCTCCCCGCACCGTCCTGCTCACCGGCGCCGCCGGCGGGCTCGGCACCCTGATGCGGTCCCTGCTGCCGGAGTACGGCTACGCGCTGCGCCTGTTCGACGTGCGCCCCATCGAGGGCGAGCCGGACGCCGTCACCGCCGACCTCACCGACAAGGACGCGCTGCGCGAGGCGGTGCGGGGCGTGGACGCGGTCCTGCACCTCGCGGGCATCTCCCTGGAGGCACCCTTCGAGAAGATCCTCCGGTCGAACATCGAGGGCACCTACAACCTGTACGAGGCCGCGCGCGAGGAAGGCGTACGGCGGATCGTCTTCGCCTCCTCCAACCACGCCGTCGGCTTCACCCCGGCCCCGCGCCCGGGCGAGCCGCCGATCCCGGTCGACACCCCGCGCCGCCCGGACACCTTCTACGGCCTGTCGAAGTCCTTCGGCGAGGACCTGGCCCAGTTCTACTGGGACAAGCACGGCCTGGAGACCGTCTCCGTGCGCATCGGCTCCTGCTTCCCGGAGCCCACCAGCGTGCGCATGCTCTCACTGTGGATGAGCCCCGCCGACGGCGCCCGCCTCTTCCACGCGGCCCTGACCGCCGAGGGGGTCGGCCACACGGTGGTCTACGGCTCCTCCGCCAACACCCGCCTGTGGTGGGACCTGAGCAGCGCGCGGGCGCTCGGCTACGACCCCCGGGACGACTCCGAGCCGTACGCGGCGAAGCTCATCGCCGAGCAGGGCGAACCGGACCCGGAGAACCCGGCCCACCGCCACCTGGGCGGGCACTTCGTGACCGACCCGCCGGTCTGGCCGTACTGAAACCCCGGCCGGCCGCCGGGTGGCCGTCCGGCGGCCGGAAACGAACGTCCACGTGCGCGGGCGGGCACCGAACGGGCCCGCCCGCCGCCGTATCCGGGCATCCGCGGTGCCCGAAGCCACCCCGCGCCGGACGGTCGCGCAGGTCCGCCGCAGGCTCGCCCCGGGTCAAGCGGGCGCGAACGGGCAGCATCGGGCCCGCGACAGGCCTGGTCAGCGCCGCGCACCGGCGGTAGAACTTCCCCCATGGGCCCGAACGGGCAACTCCACAGGGAGGCGGGTGACGGCATGGGCGCGTGGACCGCGGAGGAACGCCGGCGCGAGATCGTGCGGGCCGCACGCGCCACCGGCTCGGTGGACGTCACCGCCCTCGCCGCCGAACTCGGCGTGGCCAAGGAGACCATCCGGCGCGATCTGCGCGCGCTGGAGGACCACGGCCTCGTGCGCCGCACCCACGGCGGCGCCTACCCGGTGGAGAGCGCGGGCTTCGAGACGACGCTCGCCTTCCGCGCCACCAGCCGGGTGCCCGAGAAGCGCCGGATCGCCGCCGCGGCGGCCGGGCTGCTCGGGGAGGCCGAGACGGTCTTCGTCGACGAGGGCTTCACCCCTCGGCTCATCGCCGAGGCGCTGCCCCGGGACCGGCCGCTGACCGTCGTGACCGCCTCCCTGCCGGTCGCGGGCGCCCTCGCGGAGGCCGACCGGGTGTCCGTGCTGCTGCTCGGCGGCCGGGTCCGCCCGGGCACGCTGGCCACCGTCGACCACTGGACGACGAAGATGCTGGCCGGCTTCGTGATCGACCTCGCCTACATCGGGGCCAACGGCATATCCCGCGAGTACGGGCTGACCACCCCCGACCCGGCGGTCAGCGAGGTGAAGGCACAGGCCGTGCGGGCCGCCCGCCGCACCGTGTTCGTGGGCGTGCACAGCAAGTTCGGCGCGGTCAGCTTCTGCCGGTTCGCGGAGGTCGGCGCGCTGGAGGCGATCGTCACCAGCACCCTCCTGCCGTCCGCCGAGGCCCACCGCTACTCCCTGCTGGGCCCCCAGGTCATCCGGGTCTGACCGCCCGGGCTCACCCGCCCTCCCGCCCTCCCTCCATGGCCGCGGCACCCCTTCATGCACCCCTTATATGCCCCTATATCCGTCTACTTCCAGGAGCGATCCATGCGCATCCCGAGCCGACCGAGGCCGCGAGCGGCGCTCGCCGTGGCCGTCGGGACGCTGCTCGCCCCGCTGCTGTCCGGCTGCTGGGCCGGTGCGGGCGGGTCCGGTTCCGGCGGCGACGCCATCAACGTGCTGATGGTCAACAACCCGCAGATGACCGAGTTGCGGAAGCTGACCGCCACCCACTTCACGAGGGACACCGGCATCGAGGTCAACTTCACGGTGCTGCCGGAGAACGACGTCCGCGACAAGATCAGCCAGGACTTCGCCAACCAGGCCGGCCAGTACGACGTGGCCACCCTGTCCAACTACGAGATACCGATCTACGCCCGCAACGGCTGGCTGCGCGAGATGGACTCGTACGTGGCGAAGGACCCCGCCTACGACGAAGCGGACATCCTGCGGCCCCTGCGCGAGGCCCTCACCGGCACCGACGGCAAGCTCTACGGGCAGCCCTTCTACGGCGAGTCGTCCTTCCTGATGTACCGCAAGGACGTGTTCGCCGCGAAGGGTCTGACGATGCCCGCCCGCCCCACCTGGCGGCAGGTCGCCGAACTGGCCGCGAAGGCGGACGGCGCCCGGCCCGGCATGCGGGGCATCTGCCTGCGCGGACTGCCCGGCTGGGGCGAGCTGACGGCGCCGCTGACCACCGTCGTGAACACCTTCGGAGGCACCTGGTTCGACAAGGACTGGACGGCCCGGCTGGACTCCCCCGCCTTCGCGAAGGCGACCGGGTTCTACGTCGACCTGGTGCGCCGGCACGGCGAGTCCGGCGCCGCCCAGTCCGGGTTCGCCGAGTGCCTGAACAACATGACCCAGGGCAAGACCGCCATGTGGTACGACGCCACCTCCGCGGCCGGTCTGCTGGAGGCGAAGGGCTCCCCGGTGCGCGGCAGGCTCGGCTACGCCCCCGCCCCCGTGGAGCGCACCGCGTCCTCCGGCTGGCTCTACACCTGGGCCTGGGGCATCCAGCAGTCCTCCCGCAACCCGGACAAGGCCTGGAAGTTCGTCTCCTGGGCGTCCGGCAAGGGTTACGAACGGCTGGTCGGCGAGACCGCCGGCTGGGCGAACGTTCCCGCGGGCAAACGGGCGTCGACGTACGCCGACCCCGAGTACCGGGCGTCCGCCGGTGCCTTCCAGGAGATGACCAGGAAGGCCATCGAGAGCAGCCGCCCGGACGACCCCGGCGTCCAGCCGCGCCCCGCGCCCGGCATCCAGTTCGTCGGCATCCCCGAATTCACCGATCTGGGCACCAAGGTCTCCCAGGAGATCAGCGCGGCCATCGCCGGACGCCAGTCCGTCGCCTCGGCGCTGCGCAGGTCCCAGCGGCTCGCCGAACGGATCTCCGAGGAGTACGAGGGACGATGACCGCGACGACCGCACCCCTGACCCGCACCCCGGCGCGCGCCGCGCGACGGCCCCCGGACCGGCTGCGCGCCTGGGCCACCCGGGCCCCGCTGCTGCCCGCCCTCGTCTTCCTGATCGCCGTGACCCAGCTGCCGTTCGTGGCCACGCTGGTGATCTCCTTCTTCGACTGGAACGCCCTCTATCCCAAGGCCCGCCGCTTCACCGGTCTGGACAACTACCGCCAGGTCCTGACCGACGCGGACCTGCGCCACTCGGTGTGGACCACCGTGCTGCTCACCGCGGCGGTGGTGGTGGCCAGCCTGGTCCTCGGGCTCGCGCTGGCGCTGCTGCTGGACCGCCGGTTCCGCGGCCGGGGCATCGTGCGCACCCTGCTCATCGCGCCCTTCCTGGTGGTGCCGGTGGCGGCGGCCCTGCTGTGGAAGCATGTGCTCTACAACCCTGAGTACGGCCTCTTCAACGGGTTGTCGCACGCTGTGGGCGGCCCCCAGCCCGACTGGATCTCCCGCACCCCGCTGCTCGCCGTCGAGGCCTCCCTGGTGTGGCAGTGGACGCCGTTCATGATGCTGATCCTGCTGGCCGGGCTGCAGAGCCGGGACCCGCAGCAGATCGAGGCGGCCCGGGTGGACGGCGCGGGCGGTCGGCAGATCTTCGTCCACCTCACGCTGCCGCATCTGCGCCGCTACCTGGAACTGGGCGCCCTGCTGGGCTCGATCCACATCGTGCAGAACTTCGACGCGGTGTTCACGCTCACCTCCGGCGGCCTGGGCACCGCCAACCTGCCCTACACCGTGTACCAGAGCTTCTACCAGGCCCACGAGAACGGTCTGGCCTCGGCCGCCGGGGTGCTGGTGGTCATCGGCTCGATCATCATCGCGACCTTCGCGCTGCGCGTGGTGTCGTCGCTGTTCCGCGAGGGGGTGTCCCGCGCATGAGGGCCGTACGCCGGCACGGGCCGGGCCTGCTGGCCTGGTTCGCCGGGACCGTGTTCTTCCTGCCCATCGCCTGGATGGCGCTGACGTCCCTGCACTCCGAGGCGGACGCGGCGACGAACCCGCCGTCCTTCACCGCCGCCCTGACCCTCGACGGCTACCGCGCCTTCTTCGGCAGCGGCGGCGGCGCGAGCCCCTGGCCCGCGCTGGCCAACTCCGCGGTGGCCTCGGTCGCCTCGACCCTCCTGGTGCTGCTGCTGGCCCTCCCGGCCGCGTACGCGCTGTCGATCCGGCCGGTGCGGAAGTGGACGGACGTGCTGTTCTTCTTCCTGTCGACGAAGATGCTGCCGGCCGTGGCGGGCCTGCTGCCCGTCTACCTCTTCGCGAAGAACGCCGGGCTGCTCGACAACGTCTGGCTGCTGGTCGTCCTGTACACCTCCATGAACCTGCCGATCGCGGTGTGGATGATGCAGTCCTTCCTCGCCGAGGTGCCGGTCGCGGTCATCGAGGCGGCCCGGGTGGACGGTGCCCGCCTGCCGGTCGTCCTCACCCGCGTGGTGGCCCCGATCGCCCTGCCCGGCATCGCCGCGACGGCCCTGATCTGCTTCATCTTCAGCTGGAACGAACTGCTCTTCGCCCGGGTCCTGACGGGCGTGGTCGCCGAGACCGCCCCCGTCTTCCTGACCGGCTTCATCACCAGTCAGGGCCTGTTCCTGGCGAAGGTGTGCGCCGCGTCGCTCGTCATCTCCCTGCCGGTGCTCGCCGCGGGGTTCGCCGCCCAGGACAAGCTGGTCCAGGGCCTGTCGTTGGGAGCCGTGAAATGAAGGCCGCCGTCATCGAGTCCGTGGGCCGTGCCGTCGTCACCGAGGTCCCCGACCCGACGCCAGGGCCCCGTGAGGTCGTCGTCGAGGTCGCCGCCTGCGGCCTGTGCGGCACGGACCTGCACATCCTCCAGGGCGAGTTCGCGCCGAAGCTGCCGATCGTGCCGGGGCACGAGTTCGCCGGCGAGGTGGTCGGGGTCGGCACCCGGGTGACGGAACTGTCGCCCGGCGACCGGGTCGCGGTCGACCCCTCCCTGTACTGCCACGAGTGCCGCTACTGCCGTACCGGCCACAACAACCTCTGCGAACGCTGGGCGGCGATCGGCGTGACGACGGCGGGCGGCGCGGCCCGGTACGCCGTCGCCCCCGTGGCCAACTGCGTGAAGCTGCCGGAGCACGTCCGCACCGAGGACGCGGCCCTGGTGGAACCCCTGTCCTGCGCGGTACGCGGCTACGACGTCCTGCGCTCCCGCCTCGGCGCGCACGTGCTGATCTACGGCTCCGGGACGATGGGCCTGATGATGCTGGAGCTGGCCAAGCGGACCGGCGCGGCGAGCGTGGACGTGGTCGACGTGAACCCGGCCCGCCTGGAGACCGCCCGCCGGCTCGGCGTGTCCGGCGCGGCGGGCGGCGCGGACGAGCTGGACCGGCCGCAGGGCTGGGACGTGGTCGTGGACGCGACCGGCAACGCGGCGGCCATCCAGGACGGCCTGGGCCGGGTGGCGAAGGCGGGCACCTTCCTCCAGTTCGGCGTGGCGGACTACGCGACCCGCGTGACCATCGACCCGTACCGGATCTACAACCAGGAGATCACGATCACCGGTTCCATGGCCGTGCTGCACAGCTTCGAGCGGGCGGCGGAACTGTTCGCGAACGGGGTGCTGGACCCCGAGGTCTTCATCAGCGACCGCATCCCGCTGGAGCGCTACCCGCGGGCGCTGGAGCAGTTCGCGGCGGGCGTGGGGCGGAAGATCGTGGTGGTGCCGTAGGCCGTTCGGCGGGTTCCGGCCGGTAAGGGAACGGTAAAGCGGTGTCGTTCGTTCTACCCGGCATGACAGCTATGACCCCAGGCTCGAACATCCCTCTGCCGACCGCGCGCGTGACGGTGGACGTCTCCGCCCCGGTGCGGCTCGACGTGTCGGGCCTGCTGCTCACCGCCGACGGCAAGGTGCGTTCCGACGACGACTTCATCTTCTACAACCAGCCGAGCGGCCCCGGCGTGACCTACCGCGCGGGCGGCGGTACGGCCCCGGACGCGGTCACGGTCGACACCGCCGCCGTCCCGCCGGAGATCGAGAAGATCGTCGTCACGGCCAGCCCGGACGCGGCCGGCCAGACCTTCCAGGGCATCGAGCCGACGGCCACCATCCGGGACGCGGACGGCGGCGGTGTGCTGGCGACGTTCACCCCGCCGCGGCTCGGCACCGAGACCGCGCTGGTGATCGTGGAGATCTACCGCCGGGGCGGCCAGTGGAAGGCGCGGGCCGTCGGCCAGGGGTACGCCAACGGGCTCGCGGGCATCGCGACCGACTTCGGTGTGACGGTGGAGGAGCCGGCCGCGGCCACGCCGGCTGTGGCGGCCCCCGCGGCCCCGCCACAGCCGGCGGCCGCCCCGCCGGTCCCGGCCGCCCCGCCGCAGCCGGCCGCCCCGCCGCCCGCCCCGGTGCCGGGCGCCGGGAAGATCAACCTGGACAAGGGCCGGGTCAGCCTCCAGAAGAACCAGACCGTGTCCCTGGTCAAGGGCGGCCGGCCGGTGCTGTCCCAGGTGCGGATGGGCCTCGGCTGGGAACCGGCCTTCCGGGGCCGGGACATCGACCTGGACGCCTCGGTCATCGCCTACGGCCCGCAGCGCAACCACATCGACAGCTGCTACTTCGGCAACCTGGCGATCCTCAACGGCGCGATCCGGCACTCCGGTGACAATCTGACCGGCGAGGGCGGGGGAGACGACGAGGTCATCACCGTCGACCTCGGCCGGCTGCCCCAGGAGGTCACCGGCCTGGTCTTCACGGTGAACTCCTTCTCCGGCCAGAAGTTCACGGAGGTCGCCAAGGCGTACTGCCGCCTGGTCGACGCGGCGACGGGCGAGGAACTGGTCCGCTTCGACCTCACCGCCGCGGAGCCCCGCACGGGCGTCATGATGGCCAAGCTCATCCGCCAGTTCTCCGGCGAATGGGACATGACGGCGATGGGCGACTTCGTCAAGGCCCGCACGGTACGCAACATGGTGGACCCGGCCGCGAAGGCCTTGTAACCCCGGCCCGCCCCGGGGCGGCACCCCCGCCGCCCCCGGGCCGGCACCCACCGGCGCCGGAGAGCACCGTCGGCCGGCCCGCGCCCTCGGCCGGTCAGCCCTCCGCCGCCCCCAGCCCCTCCCCCAGCAGACCCAGGTAGCGGCGGATCTCCTTCTCCCCCGCCCCCGCCAGCTCCGCCGCCGTGGCCACCCCGTGGGCCAGCCGCAGCACATCGATCGGCTCGATGTCCTTCCGCAGCGCCCCGGCCTCCTGCGCCGCCACCACCAACCGGGCCACGGCCCCCTTCACCACGGTCCCGCACGCGGTCAGCTCCGCCGCACCGCCATCCGTCACGGCGGATCCGAGCAGCGCCTTCATCCCGCGCACCTGGATCGTGCCGACCGCCAGCTCGTACAGCCACTCCGCCAGCGCCTCCCCGGGCGCCAGCTCCTTCGCCAGCTTGTCGGCCCGCGCCCCCAACGCCTCGATGCGGTCCACGTACGCCGCCTCCAACAACGCCTGCCGCGTCGGGAAGTGACGGTACAGCGTGCCGGAACCGACCCCCGCCCGCTTGGCGATGTCGTCGAGTGACGCGTTCTCCCCATGCTCGGCGAAGGCCTCCGCCGCCGCCTTCAGCAACCGCTCGTAGTTGCGCCGAGCGTCCGCGCGCATGGGCCTGCCCTGCGTCATCCACTCACTCCTTGCCGACCGGGGGCTCTCTCCGTATCGTATCGAGCACAACCGGAGACAACCCCCGCTTACTGTCGTGGCGGCGAGGCCGAGGAGTTCGCCGGAGTGCGGGGCGCGCTCGACGGCACCGCGGACCGGGGGAGGATCAGCGCCGCTGGCGCTTCCAGGGGCCGGTGATGGCGAGCATGATGCCCGGCGTCTGGATGTTGGCGAACAGGGTCCGGCCGTCGGGCGAGAAGGTGACACCGGTGAACTCGCTGTACTCCGGCTCCTCTTCGGTGCCGATGTTCAGCTCGTTGCGGGCGATCGGGTAGGTCCGGCCGCTCTCGGTGGCGCCGAACAGGTGCTGGACGCCCTCGCCGTCCTCGGCGATGACCAGGCCCCCGTAGGGGGAGACGGTGATGTTGTCGGGGCCGTCGAAGGCGCCGTCCACGGCCGGGTCGGGGTTCACCCCGAGCAGCACCTTCAGGGTCAGGGTGCGGCGCTTGGGGTCGTAGAACCAGACCTGGCCGTCGTGCTGGGCCGGGCTCTCCTGGCGGGCGTAGGAGGAGACGACGTAGACACCGCCGTCGGCCCACCACATGCCCTCCAGCTTGCGGGCGCGGGTGACCTGGCCGTCGGTGAACTGCTTGCGCACCGAGACGGTCCGGGCGTCCCGGTCGGGGACGTCCACCCAGTCCACGCCGTACACGGTGCCGGTCTTCGTGGCACGGGACAGGTCGTCCACGAACCGGCCGCCGGAGTCGAAGCACTTGAAGGCCTGGAGCACGCCCGCGTCGTCGGCGAGGGTGCGCAGCCGGCCCCGGCCGTGCCGGAAGCCGGTCGGCGGGACCCAGCGGTAGAACAGGCCGTTGGGGCCGGAGGCGTCCTCGGTGAGGTAGGCGTGGCCACGCTTGGGGTCGATCACGACCGCCTCGTGGGCGTAGCGGCCGAACGCCTTGACCGGCTTGGGGTCGCGGTTGGCCCGGCGGTCCTCCGGGTCGACCTCGAAGACATAGCCGTGGTCCTTGGTGAAGCCGTTCTTCCCGGCCTTGTCCTCGGTCTCCTCGCAGGTCAGCCAGGTGCCCCACGGGGTGCTGCCGCCCGCGCAGTTGGTGGCGGTGCCGGCGATGCCCACCCACTCGGCGACCTCGCCGCCCCGGCGGACCTCGACCACCGTGCAGCCGCCGGCCGCCGCCGGGTCGTAGACCAGGCCCTCGGCGAGCGGCACGGGGTGCGGCCACTGGGCGCGGGCGCCGGCCAGCTCGTGGTTGTTGACGAGCAGGGTGGTGCCGCGCCGGCCCTCGAAGGTGGCGGTGCCGTCGTGGTGGGACGGGGTGTACTCGCCGGACTCCAGCCGGGTCCGGCCGCTGTAGGTGATGATCTCGTAACGGAAGCCGGCGGGCAGGGCGAGGATGCCGTCCGGGTCGGGGATCAGCGGGCCGTAGCCGACGCCGTGGTGGTGGCCCCCGTGCGCCGAGGCGGCCCCGGCGCTCTCGGTCTCCGTGGCGGCAAGGGCGTTCGGCGCGGTGGCGAGGGCGCCGACGCTGCCGGCCAGGGCGACCCCGGCACCGGTGATCGCGGATGTCCTGGCGAAGTCCCTGCGGGTGAGCGACATGGTGTCTCCTGTGACGACGGTGGCAGTGCCGTGAGGGTGGGGGGCCTCGGTTCGGCGCACACGCTCCCGCCCACCCGTGAACGGAAGTTGAACACCGGACCACCACTGCGTCGCCTGTTCCATGAATCCGTATGCGGCAGACCACGATTCCGTATACGACACCCCAGGCACCGGACACCGGCACCGACGGCCCATGACCGCCCGGACCGCTCACCCTGCCCGTCAGCGCTCGGCCACCCTGCCGCGAGCACGCCCCTTGGCGCTCCCCCCGCCGGGACCGCGCCCCTTGGCGCTCAACCCCTTGCCGGCACCGCGCCCCACCCCCGCCCAAGCCCCTGCCGGGGCAGAGCCGTCCGCTCAACCCCCCTGCTGGGACCGCGCCTTGAACGCCGCCTTCCGGGCCTCCTTGGCCACCTTCTTGTCCGGGTGCAGCCGGCCCATCGCGTCCAGCACCTCGGCGGTGGCGGGGTGGTCCACCCGCCAGGCCGCCGCGAAGAACCCGCTGTGCTGGGCGGCCAGCCCCTCCACCAGGGCCCGCAGCTCCTCGGAGTTGCCCTCGGCCGCCAGCTGCGCGGCCAGCGTGTCGACGGTCAGCCAGAACACCAGGTCCTGGGAGGGCGCCGGCACCCCCGCGGCACCCCGCTCGCTCAGCCACACCCGGGCCAGCCCGCCCAGCTCGGGGTCGTCCAGCACCTCCCGCAGCGCGGGTTCGGCCTCGGCGCCCACCAGGGACAGCGCCTGCTGGCAGCGCAGCCGGCGCAGCGGCCCCCCGGCGTCCGCACCGCGCGCCGCCGCCAGCAACTCCCGGGCCGCGGCGAGCGGTTCACGGCGGGCGAGCCACTGCTCGGTCTCGGCGCGGGCGGCCGACTGCCCGAACCGGGCGGTGCCGTCGAGCAGCGCGTCCGCGCCCTTGTCGGCCAGCTCGCCGACGGCCGGAGCCTCGAACCCGGCCTCCAGCAGCCGCGCCCGCAGCCCGTACACCCCGAGCGGGGTGAGCCGGACCATGCCGTAGCGGGAGACGTCGGTGTCGTCCACGGGCGCGGCGGGCTCCTCGTCGGCGTCGGCCATCAGCGCCTCGTCCACCGGCTGGTACGCCACGAGCCCGGCCGGCTCCAGCGCGCGGAACTGGTCGTCCAGCCGCATCATCGCGTCGGAGACCTGCTCCAGGACGTCGTTGGTGGGCTCGCCCATGTCGTCGGGCACCAGCATCGACGCGGCGAGGGCGGGCAGCGGGACGGCGCTCTGGCCGGCGCCGTCCTCACCGACGGTGAGCAGGTAGAGGTTGCCGAGGACGCCGTCGAGGAAGTCCGCGTCGGCCCCCGGGTCCCAGTCGAGTGACGAGAAATCGACCCTGCCGCTGTCGTCGATCGCGTCGGCCAGGTCGTCCAGGTCGGGTACGGCCGCGTCGGCGATGACGGTCTCCAGCGCGGTGAGCCACACGGCGAGCACCTCGCGCGGGGAGCCGGTGAGCAGGGCCAGGTTCTCCCCCGCCCGGACGGTGCCGGCCTCCTCGTCCACGATCTCGACCAGGCCCGCGTCCACGGCGACCCGCCAGGCCTCGCTTGCGTGGGCGGCGGCGTCGTTGCCGCTCAGGCCGAGCAGGCCGGCGGCGGCCGGCAGCTGCTCCTCGACCAGGGTGCCGCCCGCGTCCACCCGGGTGTCCGGCCCGGCCCAGCGGGCGAGGCGGGCGGCCCGGGAGAGCAACGGCGTGGACAGCGCGGCGCGCGCCAGCTCCGCTTCGGGGTGCAGCCGCGCGGGCGGCAGGGGGGAGCTGTCTGACATCGGCTGGTTCTCCTCGGACCGTGAAACGGGCTCAGCCGCTCAGCCTAGACGGATTTCCACCCATGCCGCCCGGTTCATCTCCCCGTAAGCGGTCGGCCATGGCCGAAACCTTGACAACTCCCCCGGCCAGGCAGGACATTGACGCGCGTAGAAGTACGGGGGACAACTGTTCACTCGGCGCTACGCGTGTCACAGGGGGCACACGCGTCCCCCACGGTCTTCCGTTTCCGTCCTCGTCCCGGCGCTCACGTACGTCCCGGAGGGAATCCCTTGCCGAGCAGGTCTTCCGCGCGCCTCGCCGCGCTCACCGTCGCCGCCGTCTGCGGCGCGGCGTCCGCCGTCGTCCTCACCTCCCCCGCGCACGCCGACTCGGTGCGCGTCCACGACATCCAGGGCACGACCCGGATATCCCCGTACGCCGGGCAGCAGGTGACGGACGTCCCCGGCATCGTCACGGCCACCCGCACCTACGGCTCCTCGCGGGGCTTCTGGCTCCAGGACGCGGCCCCCGACGACGACCCGGCCACCAGTGAGGGCGTCTTCGTCTTCACCGGCTCCACGCCGAAGGTCGCGGTCGGCGACGCGGTGACGGTGACCGGCACGGTCACCGAGTACGTCCCGGGCGGCGCCTCCTCCGGCAACCAGTCGCTGACGGAGATCACCAAGCCGCAGGTCACCACCGTCTCCACCGGCAACGCGGTCCCGGCGCCGGCCGTGATCGACGAGGACGCGGTGCCGGACGCCTACGCGCCCGAGGGCGACACGGCGGCCGCGGGCTCGATCAACGGCCTCACCCTGGCCCCGTCGGCGTACGCCCTGGACTACTACGAGTCCCTGGAGGGCATGAACGTCCAGGTCGCCGACGCCCGCGTGGTCACCGCGACCGACCCGCACAGCGAGCTGTGGGTCACGGTCAAACCGTGGGAGCACCGCAGCCGCCGCGGCGGCACGGTCTACGGCTCCTACGACTCCCAGAACACCGGCCGGCTCCAGATCCAGTCGCTCGGCCCCATCGCCGGCTTCCCCAAGGCGGACGTCGGCGACCACCTCTCCGGCACGACGACCGGCCCGCTGGACTTCAACCAGTACGGCGGCTACACGCTGGTCGCGAGCCGCCTCGGCACGCTGGTGAGCGGCGGCCTGGAGCGCGAGACCACACGGAAGCAGTCGGGCCGCGAGCTGGCGGTGGCGACGTACAACGTCGAGAACCTCGACCCGTCGGACGCCACCTTCGCGCAGCACGCCACCGCGATCGTGCACCACCTGAAGTCGCCGGACATCGTGTCGCTGGAGGAGATCCAGGACAACAACGGCGCCAGGAACGACGGCACGGTGGACGCGGACCAGACCGTCGCCAAGCTGATCGACGCCATCGCCGCGGCGGGCGGCCCGGTGTACGACTGGCGCTCGGTCAACCCGGTCGACGGCCAGGACGGCGGCGAGCCGGGCGGCAACATCCGCCAGGTGTTCCTGTTCAACCCCGAGCGGGTCTCCTTCACGGACCGCCCGGGGGGTGACTCGACCACCGCGGCCGGTGTCACCAAGGTGCGCGGCAAGGCCCGGCTGACGGTCTCGCCGGGCCGGATCGACCCGGCGAACGCGGCCTGGAGCAACAGCCGCAAGCCGCTCGCGGGTGAGTTCGTCTTCCGCGGCAAGACCGTCTTCGTGATCGCCAACCACCTCAACTCCAAGGGCGGCGACCAGGGCCTGACCTCGCAGTACCAGCCCCCGGTGCGCGGTTCGGAGATCCAGCGGCACGCCCAGGCGACGGCGGTGAACGCGTTCGTCAAGGACATCCTGGCGGTGCAGAAGAACGCGGACGTGATCGCGCTCGGCGACATGAACGACTTCGAGTTCTCCCGGACCACGACGATCCTGGAGGGGGACGGCGCGCTGTGGTCGGCAATCAAGTCCCTGCCGAGGAGCGAGCGTTACACCTATGACTACCAGGGCAACCAGCAGGTCCTCGACCAGATCCTGATCAGCCCGTCGATCCGCCGCGGCGACGGCTTCGAGTACGACAGCGTGCACATCAACGCGGAGTTCCACGACCAGATCAGCGACCACGACCCGCAGGTGCTGCGGTTCCGCCCGTAACCCGGGACACGACGGGGGGACCGGCCGGGCGGTGCGGCCGGCCGGTCCCGCCCGTCCCGGGTCGGCTCAGCAGCCGCCGCGGTCGACGCGGCGCCAGACCACGGCCACGCCGACGAGGGCGGCGCCCGCCGCGCCCGCGAGCATCGCCGGCCGGGGGTGGCGCAGCGCGGTGCGCACGGCCCTGCGCACCGGCCTGGGCAGCCGCAGATCGTGCTGCGCGGTGTGTCCGGCGTGTACCGCCCGGTCCCGCAGCACGTGCCGGCTGTGACCGGCCCGCTCCTGCAACAGATGGCCGGCCCTGGTCATCCGCTCCTGCGCGCCGTGCCCGGCCCGCACGGCCCGGTCCTGGAGCAGATGTCCGGCCTTGGCCGCCCGGTCCTGCGCCAGCTGTCCCGCGCGGGACGCGCGGCCCTGGGCGCCGTGTCCGGCGTGGGCGGCGCCGGAGCGCAGCTGTACGGTCATGGCGCCGGCCTTGTCCCGCAGGTCCGCGGCCCGCGTCCGGGCGCGGCCCGTGACATCGGCGCGGCCCGTCAGCCGGCCGACGGTGCCACCGAGCCGGCCCCGGGTCTGTTCGATCTGCCGCCGCAGCTCGTCGGGGCCCTTGGCGCCCGAGCCTCGCGGGTTCCTGTGCCTCATCGGTGTGCCCTTTCCCTGATCGCGTCCCCGACCGCGGCGGCGTCCGCCCGGATCCGCCGCGCCCAGCTCCGTGCGGACGCGTCGGGTACCCGGAGCGGGGGCCCTCACCCCTGTGCCCCGTCACCCGCCCCGAACCCGCCGAGCCGGGCGAGTTGGAACGGGCACCGGTCGCGGCACTTGCGCAACAGGCCGGTACCGGCACGGAGTTGGGAACACCCGGCCCGACGCCGGCGGCCAACCCCGCGGAGCCGGGATGTCCGGCGCCGCCCGCGGCCACCGCTCTCAACCTCTCAGCGTTGCTTACCTATACATCGTAGGAGAATTAAGTAGAGCTTCACGAATGTGCCGCCGAGACTACCCCCATGACGAGCAACCGCACACCCCCGCCCTTCGGCCGCACCCTCTGCGCGATGATCACGCCGTTCACCGAGGCGGGCGCGCTCGATCTGGACGGCGCCCGGCGGCTGGCCGCGCACCTGGTGGCAAACGGCTGCGACGGCCTCGTCCTGAACGGCACCACGGGCGAGTCGCCCACCACCACCGACGAGGAGAAGACCCGGCTGGTCGAGGCCGTACGGGAGGCGGTCGGCGACCGGGCGTCGCTGGTCGCCGGCGTGGGCTCGGCGGACACCCGGCACACGGTGGAGCTGGCCCTCGCCGCCCGGAAGGCGGGCGCGGACGGCGTCCTGGTGGTGACGCCGTACTACAGCCGGCCCCCGCAGGAGGCCGTGGCCGCCCACTTCCGCCGGGTCGCCGACGCGAGCGGGCTGCCGGTGATGCTGTACGACATCCCGGGCCGCACCGGCACCCGCATCGAGCCGGAGACGCTGATCCGGCTCGCGGAGCACCCGCGGATCGTGGCCGTCAAGGACTGCTCCTACGATTTCCTCGGCACCCAGAAGGTGCTGGCGCACACCGGGTTGGCCTACTACGCGGGCTGTGACGAGCATGTGCTGGCGCTGTACGCGCTCGGCGCGGCGGGCTGTGTCAGCACGGTCGCGAACGCCGTACCGGCGCACATCGCCGCGATCCCGGCCGCGTTCGACGCCGGCGACACCGGGCGGGCGCGGCGACTCCAACTGGCGGCCACGCCGTTGATCGAGGCGATGCTGGGCGCGGGCCTGCCCGGCACGGTCACCGCGAAGGCCCTGCTGACCCGCCTGGGCCTTCCCGCGGGCCCGGTCCGCGCCCCCCTGCTGCCCGCCGACCGCGAGACGACCGACGGCCTGCTGACCCACTACGAGGCGCTGCGAACGCTCTGATCACCCCGCCCGCCACAGGACACAGCGCCCGCCACCACACGGTGGAGGGCGCTGCGCCGGGTGCGGCGGGATGTCAGTTGTGGCTGTGCAGAATGTCGTTCAGGCCGCCCCAGACCGCGTTGTTCGGGCGGGCCTCGACCGCGCCGGTGACCGAGTTGCGGCGGAAGAGGATGTTGGAGGCGCCGTTCAGCTCGCGGGCCTTGACGATCTGGCCGTCGGGCATGGTGACGCGGGTGCCGGCGGTGATGTAGAGGCCGGCCTCGACCACGCACTCGTCGCCGAGGGCGATGCCGATGCCCGCCTCGGCACCGATCAGGCAGCGCTCGCCGATGGAGATGATCACGTTGCCGCCGCCGGACAGGGTGCCCATGGTGGAGGCGCCGCCGCCGATGTCCGAGCCGTCGCCGACCACGACGCCCGCGGAGATCCGGCCCTCGACCATGGAGGTGCCGAGCGTGCCGGCGTTGAAGTTGACGAAGCCCTCGTGCATGACCGTGGTGCCCGCGGCGAGGTGGGCGCCGAGGCGGACCCGGTCGGCGTCGGCGATGCGCACGCCCTTGGGGACGACGTAGTCCGTCATGCGCGGGAACTTGTCGATCGAGGTCACCTGGAGGTGCAGACCCTCGGCGCGGGCGTTCAGCCGCACCTTCTCGATGTCGTCCACGGCGACCGGGCCGAGCGAGGTCC
This sequence comes from Streptomyces nogalater, assembly GCF_039532885.1. Lineage (NCBI taxonomy): Bacteria > Bacillati > Actinomycetota > Actinomycetes > Kitasatosporales > Streptomycetaceae > Streptomyces > Streptomyces nogalater. The sequence goes on from NZ_BAAASM010000001.1 coordinate 52,542, forward strand.
AGGCCACGTTGGCGAGGAAGCCGAACTGGCCCTCCAGGCTCAGGCCGTGCGGCTTCACGAGCCGGTGGCTGAGCAGGTGCAGCCGCAGGTAGACGTCGTGCGCGTCCACCGGCTTGTCGTCCAGAGAGGCGATGACCGTGCGGACCGCGACCACCTCGACGCCCCGGCGGGCGTCCGGGCCGGTCGCCGCGGTGGCGCCGCCGCCCAGCAGCTGGGCCGCCTGTTCGGCGGTCAGCCGCTCGGTGCCGGCCGGGCCCGGCTCCTCGACCAGCTCGGGGGCCGGGAACCAGGTGTCGAGAACGGTGCCGTCGGAGGCGAGGGTGGCGAGGCCGGCGGCGACGGCGCCGGTGGTACGGGTTGCAGACTCGGTCATGGAGGAAAACCTAACGTGGGCGGGGCGGTGAGGGCGAACCGCGTCTCACGTGCCGGGCGGGGGTTTCAGGGGATCAGCCGGGCCAGCAGGGTGCGCGCCTCCTCCTCGTCGTAGGAACCGCCCGTCAGCAGCACCTGGAGGCACAGCCCGTCCATCAGCGCGAGCAGGGCCCGGGCCGTGACCGGGTCGGTGCGCCGGGCCAGCGGTGCCGCCGCCCGCTCGGTCCACTCGGCGGCGACGGGGCGCAGCGCGGGGCGGCGCAGCGCGGCCAGGTACAGCTCGTACTCCAGCTCCACGCCGGTGCGCTCGCCGCTCAGCCACCTGCCCAGGGCCCGGGCCAGTTGCTCGGCGAGGCCGTCCGGGCCGCCGTCGGCCGGGACCAGCTCGGCCAGCACCCCGGAGAACCCCTCGCCGGCCTGCCGCAACGCGGCCACCAGCAGCTCTTCCAGGGTGGCGAAGTGGTACGTCGTCGAGCCGAGCGGTACGTCCGCCTCGGCGGCGACACTGCGGTGGCTCAGCCCGGCGATGCCGTCCCGCCCGGCCACACGGATCGCCGCGTCGATGATCCGCTGCCGGCGCCCGGGGTCGTGGCGGCGCGCCATCAGTGCGTCGCCCCGCCCAGGTTGAGCACCACCACGCCCCCGATGATCAGCAGGATCCCGCCGACCTTGGCCGCCGTCAGCCCCTCGCCGAACAGCAGCAGTCCGAGCAGGGCGATGGCCGCGGTGCCGACCCCGGACCAGATGGCGTAGGCGGTGCCGATCTGCACGGTCTTCAGCGTCTGGGCGAGCAGCGCGAACGAGATGACGTACCCCAGCGCGGTCACCACCGAGGGCCACAGCCGACTGAATCCCTCGCTGTACTTCATCGCCGTCGTAGCGGTGACCTCGGCGGCGATGGCGCCCGCGAGCAGCAGATATCCCATATGTACGAGCGTACACAACAGGCCTGCGGCGGGTACGCGAAAGCGGCGGCACCCAAGGGGTGCCGCCGCCTCGCACACGCGGTGCGGTCAGACGTTGAAGCCCAGCGCGCGGAGCTGTTCGCGGCCGTCGTCGGTGATCTTGTCGGGACCCCACGGCGGCATCCAGACCCAGTTGATGCGCAACTCGTTGACCAGGCCGTCGGTCGCGGACTTCGCCTGGTCCTCGATCACGTCCGTCAGCGGGCAGGCCGCGGAGGTGAGGGTCATGTCGACGGTCGCGATGTTGGAGTCGTCGACGTGGATGCCGTAGATCAGCCCCAGGTTGACGACGTCGATGCCCAGCTCGGGGTCGACCACGTCCATCAGGGCCTCGCGGAGTTCCTCCTCCGATGCCGGCTTCATCTCAGCGGTGTCGGTCATGCCGTCTTCCTTTCGGCGTCGGCGCCACCCAGTGCCTGGGCCGTCGCGTCCTTCCACGCCATCCAGCTCAGGAGGGCGCACTTGACCCGCGCGGGGTACTTGGAGACCCCGGCGAACGCGACCGCGTCCTCCAGGACCTCCTCCATCGCGTCGTCGGGCTCGATCCTGCCCTTGGACTGCATCAGCTCCAGGAAGGTCTCCTGGATCCTCTGCGCCTCGGCCAGGTCCTTGCCGACCAGCAGGTCGTTGAGGACCGACGCGCTGGCCTGGCTGATCGAGCAGCCCTGGCCCTCGTACGACACGTCCTCGATCTTCGTGCCGTCGTACTTCACGCGCAGGGTGATCTCGTCGCCGCACGTCGGGTTCACATGGTGCACCTCGGCGTCGCCATCCCTCAGACCACGCCCGTGCGGGTTCTTGTAGTGGTCCAGGATGACGTCCTGGTACATCGAGTCCAGCTTCACCTTGTCAGCACGCCTCTCAGCCGAAGAAGTTCCGTACGTGCTCCAGGCCGTCGACCAGGGCGTCGATCTCGGCCGGCGAGGAGTACAGATAGAACGACGCTCGCGTGGTCGCGGGAATTCCGTAGCGGAGGCAGACCGGACGCGCGCAGTGGTGACCGACGCGGACGGCGATGCCCTGCTCGTCCAGCACCTGGCCCACGTCGTGCGGGTGGATGTCGCCGAGCGTGAAGGAGATCGCCGCGCCCCGGTCCTCGGCCGTCGTCGGACCGATGATCCTCAGGTCCGGGACCTCCGCCAGGCGGCGCACCGCGTACTCGGTCAGCGCGTGCTCATGGGCGAGGATCTTGTCCATGCCGATCGAGTTCAGGTAGTCGATCGCCGCGCCGAGCCCGACCGCCTGGGCGATCGGGGGCGTGCCCGCCTCGAACTTGTGCGGTGCCGGGGCGTAGGTGGAGGAGTGCATCGAGACGGTCTCGATCATCTCGCCGCCGCCCAGGAACGGGGGCAGGTCCTCCAGCAGCTCCTGGCGGCCCCACAGCACGCCGATGCCGGTCGGGCCGCACATCTTGTGGCCGGTGAACGCCACGAAGTCGGCCTGGAGCGCCTGCACGTCCAGCGGCATGTGCGGGGCGGCCTGGGAGGCGTCGATGCAGACCAGCGCGCCGACCTCCTGGGCGCGCCGGATGATCGTCTCGACCGGGTTGACCGTGCCCAGGATGTTCGACACCAGCACGAAGGAGACGATCTTCGTCTTCTCCGTGATGATCTCGTCGATGTTCGACAGGTCCAGCCGGCCGTCGTCGGTGAGGCCGAACCACTTCAGCTTCGCGCCCGTGCGCTGCGCCAGCAGCTGCCACGGCACGATGTTGGAGTGGTGCTCCATCTCCGTGATGACGATCTCGGTGTCGGCGTCCACCCGGTAGGGCTCGTCGGCCCAGCCGAGCATGTTCGCCACGAGGTTCAGCGACTCGGACGCGTTCTTGGTGAAGATCACCTCGTCGCGGCTGGGCGCGTTGATGAACTCGGCGACCTTGTCGCGCGCGCCCTCGTACAGCGCCGTGGCCTCCTCGGCGAGCACATGCACACCGCGGTGGACGTTGGCGTTGTAGCGCTCGTAGTACTCGCTCAGGGCGTCCAGCACCTGGCGCGGCTTCTGGCTGGTCGCCGCGTTGTCCAGGTACACGAGCTTCCTGCCGTCGTGGACGACTCGGTCCAGAACGGGGAAGTCCTTGCGGATCGCCTCGGTGTCGAGGAGGCCCGGCAGCTGTGTCACGCGGATGCGCCACCCTTCACGTATGCCTCGTAGCCCTCGTTCTCCAGCTTGTCCGCGAGCTCGGGGCCGCCGGACTCGACGATGCGGCCGCCGGCGAACACGTGGACGTGGTCGGGCTTGATGTAGCGCAGGATGCGCGTGTAGTGCGTGATCAGCAGGGTGCCGACCTCACCGGTCTCGCGGACGCGGTTGACGCCCTCGGAGACGATGCGCAGCGCGTCGACGTCCAGGCCGGAGTCCGTCTCGTCCAGGATCGCGACCTTCGGCTTGAGCAGCTCCAGCTGGAGGATCTCGTGGCGCTTCTTCTCACCGCCGGAGAAACCCTCGTTGACGTTGCGCTCGGCGAAGGACGGGTCCATGTTGAGGCGCTCCATGGCCTCCTTGACCTCCTTCACCCAGGTGCGCAGCTTGGGGGCCTCGCCGCGGATGGCGGTGGCGGAGGTGCGCAGGAAGTTGGAGACCGAGACGCCGGGGACCTCGACCGGGTACTGCATCGCCAGGAACAGGCCGGCGCGGGCGCGCTCGTCGACGGACATCTCCAGGACGTCCTCGCCGTCCAGGGTGACGGTGCCGCCGGTGATCGTGTACTTCGGGTGACCCGCGAGAGAGTAGGCGAGGGTCGACTTGCCGGAGCCGTTGGGGCCCATGATGGCGTGCGTCTCGCCCTGCTTCACGGTGAGGTCGACGCCCTTGAGGATCTCCTTCGTGGCGTTGTCGGCCTCGACGGTGACGTGCAGGTCTCGGATTTCAAGCGTTGCCATGGGTGCCTCAGGACTCCTGGGTGAGGGAGACGAGAACGTCGTCCCCTTCGATCTTTACGGGGTATACGGGGACGGGGCGCGTCGCCGGAAGACTGTCGGGCTTGCCGGACCGCAGGTCGAAGCGCGAGCCGTGCAGCCAGCACTCGATGTGGCAGTCGTCGACCTCGCCCTCCGACAGCGAGACGTTCGCGTGCGAGCAGATGTCGTGGATCGCGAACACCTCGCCCTCGGTCCGCACGACCGAGACCGGCGTGCCGTCGATCTCCACCCGCTTCGGGGTGTCCTCCGCCAGCTCGCTCAGCCCGCAGACGCGTACGAAGGTCGTCATGCGACCGAGGCCTCCAGCTCCGTCTCGATCTTGGCGAGCAGCCGCTCCTCGATGTCGGCGACGCCGATCTGCTGGACCAGCTCGGCGAAGAAGCCGCGGACCACCAGCCGGCGGGCCTCGTGCTCCGGGATGCCGCGGGCCATCAGGTAGAAGAGCTGCTCGTCGTCGAAGCGGCCGGTGGCGGAGGCGTGGCCCGCGCCGACGATCTCGCCGGTCTCGATCTCCAGGTTCGGCACCGAGTCGACGCGCGCGCCGTCCGTGAGGACCAGGTTGCGGTTCATCTCGTAGGTGTCCGTGCCCTCGGCCTTGGCCTCGATGAGCACGTCACCGATCCAGACCGCGTGCGCGTGGTCGCCCTGGAGCGCGCCCTTGTAGACGACGTTCGACTTGCAGTGCGGAGTGTTGTGCGTGACCAGCAGACGGTGCTCGTGGTGCTGGCCGGCGTCGGTGAAGTACAGGCCGAACAGCTCCGCCTCGCCGCCGGGGCCGGCGTACTCCACGCGCGGGTGCAGGCGCACCAGGTCGCCGCCGAAGGTGACGACGACGGACTTGAAGGAGGCGTCCCGGCCGATCAGCGCGTTGTGCTGGCCGACGTGCACGGCCTTGTCGTCCCAGTCCTGGACGGAGACGACGGTCAGCTTGGCGCCGTCGCCCAGGACGAAGTCGACGTTGGCGGCGAGCACCGCGTCACCGGTGTGGTCGATGACCACGACGGCCTCGGCGAAGGCGCCCAGCTCGACGACCTGGTGGCCGAAGGCGGTGCCGCCCTGGCCGTGCACCGTGATGCGGATCGGCTCGCCGAGCACCGTCTCCTTGGGCACGGTCACGACCGAGGCCTGCTCGAAGGCGGAGTACGCCTGCGCGGCGACGCGGTCGACGGGGGTCGCCTTGCCGAGCCGCGCGTCGTCGCGGCCGACGGCCTCGACGGTGACGCCCTCGGGGGCCTGTACGTCGACCTTCACACCGCCGCCGTTCGCGACGGCGGTGCCGTCGTGCAGCCCGCGCAGCCGCTCCAGCGGCGTGAACCGCCACTCCTCCTCACGGCCGTGCGGGACCGGGAAGTCCGCCACGTCGAAGGAGGGGGGCGCGCTCATGCGCGAGACGACGGTCGACTCCGCGGCGACCGCGATCGAGCCGGCGGTGGTGGAACCCACCGGGATGTTCTGGGCCTCAGCCATGGCTGTCGTAGTGCTCTCTTTCCTGAGTAAGACGTCTGCTGGCGATGGCGGCGGTCAGCCGACCGCGCCCTCCATCTGCAGCTCGATCAGCCGGTTGAGCTCCAGCGCGTACTCCATGGGCAGTTCCTTGGCGATCGGCTCGACGAAGCCGCGCACGATCATCGCCATCGCCTCGTCCTCGGACAGACCACGGCTCATCAGGTAGAAGAGCTGGTCCTCGGAGACCTTGGAGACGGTGGCCTCGTGGCCCATGGACACGTCGTCCTCGCGGACGTCGACGTAGGGGTACGTGTCCGACCGGGAGATGGTGTCGACCAGCAGCGCGTCGCACAGCACGTTGGACTTGGAGCCGGCGGCGCCCTCGCCGATCTCGATCAGACCGCGGTAGGAGGTACGGCCGCCACCGCGCGCCACCGACTTGGAGACGATGTTGGACGACGTGTTCGGCGCCATGTGGACCATCTTGGCGCCCGCGTCCTGGTGCTGGCCCTCGCCCGCGAAGGCGATGGACAGGGTCTCGCCCTTGGCGTGCTCGCCCATCAGGTAGACGGCCGGGTACTTCATCGTCACCTTGGAGCCGATGTTGCCGTCGACCCACTCCATGGTCGCGCCCTCGTAGGCGACGGCGCGCTTGGTGACCAGGTTGTAGACGTTGTTCGACCAGTTCTGGATGGTCGTGTAACGGCAGCGGGCGTTCTTCTTGACGATGATCTCGACGACCGCGGAGTGCAGCGAGTCGGACTTGTAGATCGGCGCCGTGCAGCCCTCGACGTAGTGCACGTAGGCACCCTCGTCGACGATGATCAGGGTCCGCTCGAACTGGCCCATGTTCTCCGTGTTGATGCGGAAGTAGGCCTGGAGCGGGATCTCGACGTGCACGCCCTTCGGCACGTAGATGAAGGAGCCGCCGGACCACACGGCGGTGTTCAGCGCGGCGAACTTGTTGTCGCCGGCCGGGATGACCGTGCCGAAGTACTCCTTGAAGAGCTCCGGGTGCTCCTTCAGCGCGGTGTCGGTGTCGAGGAAGATGACGCCCTGCTCCTCCAGGTCCTCGCGGATCTGGTGGTAGACGACCTCGGACTCGTACTGGGCGGCGACACCGGCGACCAGGCGCTGCTTCTCGGCCTCCGGGATGCCCAGCTTGTCGTAGGTGTTCTTGATGTCCTCGGGCAGGTCCTCCCAGGACTCCGCCTGCTTCTCCGTGGAGCGCACGAAGTACTTGATGTTGTCGAAGTCGATGCCCGAGAGGTCGGAGCCCCAGTTCGGCATCGGCTTCTTCTCGAAGAGCTTCAGGCCCTTCAGGCGCAGCTTGGTCATCCACTCCGGCTCCGACTTCTTGTCGGAGATGTCGCGGACGACCTCCTCGCTCAGGCCACGCCTGGCGGAGGCACCGGCCACGTCCGAGTCGGCCCAGCCGTATTCGTACTTGCCCAGGCCCTCCAGCTCAGGGTGGGCAGTCTCCGTGGGGAGAGTCATGCGGGGTTCCTCCCGGCCGTGCTTGCAGGTGCGTCAGTGGAAATCTTGGGGATGAACGTCGTGCAGACGCCGTCGCCGTGCGCGATGGTCGCCAGTCGCTGGACGTGGGTGCCCAGCAGCTCCGCGAAGATCTCCGTCTCCGCCTCGCACAGCTGCGGGAACTGTTCCGCGACATGGGCGACCGGGCAGTGGTGCTGGCAAAGCTGCTCGCCGACCGGTGCGCTGCGCGCCGTAGCAGCGTACCCGTCCGCGCTCAGGGCCTTGGCCAGCGCTTCGGCGCGTTTGTCCGGGCTCGCGGCCTCGATCGCCCGGCGGTACGCGCTCGCCTGGGCGGCGACCCGGGCGCGGGCGAAGGCGGCGACCGCCTCGGGGCCGCCCTCCCGCTCGGCGATCCAGCGCAGCGCGTCCGCGGCGAGCTTGTCGTAGGACTGGTCGAAGGCGTCCCGGCCGCAGTCGGTGAGCGCGAAGACCTTGGCGGGGCGGCCACGCGTGCGCGTGCCGTACACCCGCTGTTCGCGGGCCTCCACGACATCGTCGGCGACCAGTGCGTCCAGATGGCGCCGGACGGCCGCCTGGGTCAGCCCCAGCCGGCCGGCGAGTTCGGCGACGGTCGACGGCCCGTGGTCCAGGATGGACCGCGCGACCCGGTTGCGCGTGGAGCGCTCACCGGTCGCTAGCTCCTCCTGAGGGGCCCCCGTGGGGGTCTCCCGAGCCTCGCCGACGTTTTTCACAACGCCATTGTTGCGTAATTCCGCGGAGCCTGACAAGCGCATCCGGATCATCAGACGGTGCCCTGCGTCACTTAGGCATACCTAATCTGACCTGCGGAAACGATCTTCTGCTGATCATTTCAAATTGTTTCCGCCGCCGAAGCGGTGGCGTCCCGAGGCGTCGTCCGGAAGACTCGCCAACCATGCCCACACCCCCTCCGACCGGCCCACTTGTCACTCGGGACACCCTCGCCGCGGACCTGCGCCGGCTCGGCGTCGAGACCGGCGAGACCCTCCTCGTGCACTCCTCGCTCTCCTCGCTCGGCTGGGTGAACGGCGGCGCCGTCGCGGTCGTCCGGGGACTCCTCGACGCGCTCGGCCCCGCCGGCACGCTCGTCGTCCCCACCCAGACCGGCGACCAGTCCGACCCGGCCGGGTGGGAGAACCCGCCGGTGCCCGAGCAATGGTGGGACCGGATCCGCGCCACCATGCCCCCGTACGACCCGCTGGTCACCCCCTCCCTCGGGGTCGGCGTGATCCCCGAGACCGTGCGGACCTGGCCCGGCGCCCTGCGCAGCGCCCACCCGCAGACCTCCTTCGCCGCGCTCGGCCCCCGCGCGCGGGAGATCACCGAGGGCCACGCCCCGGACTGCCGGCTCGGCGAGCGCAGCCCGCTGGCCCGGCTGGAGAAGCTCGGCGCCCGGGTGCTGCTGCTCGGCGCGGGCTACGACTCCTGCACCGCCTTCCACCTGGCCGAATACCGGATACCCGCCCCACGCGTGGAGGTCGGCCGGCCCGCTCCCGGCGGCGGCTGGGAGACGGTGGTCGAGGTGTCGATCACCTCGGACCGGTTCGACGCACTCGGGCACGACTTCGAACGGGACCGGCCCGTCGTCCGCGGCGGAGTCGGCGGCGCGGACGCCCGGCTGTTCCCGGTGGCGGACGCCGTGGCCTACGCCGAACGGTGGCTGCGGCTGCACCGGCCGCGGGAGGAGGACTTCCCGCACCCGCCCGCCTGAACCGCGCGCGCTCTCCCTACACTCGGCCCCATGCGAAGTGAGCCCGTGGTCGAGGTAGCGGCCCTGGTGAAGCGGTACGGCACGAAGACCGCGGTGGACGGCCTCGACCTGGTGGCCCGGCCGGGCGTGACCGCCGTACTCGGCCCCAACGGGGCCGGGAAGACGACCACGGTCGAGACCTGCGAGGGGTACCGGAAGCCGGATTCCGGCACGGTGCGCGTCCTGGGCCTCGACCCGGTCCGGCAGGCCGCCGAGCTGCGGCCCCGCATCGGCGTGATGCTCCAGTCCGGCGGTGTGTACTCCGGCGCCCGCGCCGAGGAGATGCTCCGGCACGTGGCGAAGCTGCACGCGCACCCGCTCGACGTCGGCGCCCTCGTCGAGCGCCTCGGCCTCGGCTCCTGCGGCCGGACCGGCTACCGCCGGCTCTCCGGCGGCCAGCAGCAGCGGCTCGCGCTCGCCATGGCCGTCGTCGGCCGCCCGGAACTGGTGTTCCTGGACGAGCCCACCGCCGGCCTGGACCCGCAGGCCCGCCGGGCCACCTGGGACCTGGTGCGGGACCTGCGCGCCGACGGCGTGTCGGTGATCCTCACCACGCACCACATGGACGAGGCCGAACAGCTCGCCGACGACGTGGCGATCATCGACGGCGGCCGGGTCATCGCCCAGGGCTCCCCGGAGGAGCTGTGCAAGGGCGGCGCCGAGAACACCCTGCGCTTCACCGGCCGCCCCGGCCTCGACGTCGGCTCGCTGCTCAAGGCGCTCCCGGCCGACTGCGCGGCCGCCGAGCTGACCCCGGGCAGCTACCGGGTGACCGGCAAGGTCGACCCCCAGCTGCTGGCCACGGTGACCTCCTGGTGCGCCCAGCACGGGGTGATGCCCGACCGGATCTCGGTGGAGCGGCACACGCTGGAGGACGTCTTCCTGGAACTGACCGGCAAGGAGCTGCGCTCGTGACCGCGGGTACGTACACGCCGAAGCCCGGAGCCGCCCCGCTCCCCCGCATGATCGCGGCGCAGGCGGCGCTGGAGACGAGGATGCTGCTGCGCAACGGCGAGCAGCTGCTGCTGACGGTCGTGATCCCGACCCTGCTGCTGGTGCTGTTCAGCTCGGTCGACATCGTGGACACCGGCAAGGGCGAGGCGGTCGACTTCCTCGCCCCCGGCGTGCTGGCGCTGGCCGTGATGTCGACGGCGTTCACCGGGCAGGCCATCGCCACGGGCTTCGAACGCCGCTACGGCGTGCTCAAGCGGCTCGCCTCCTCGCCGCTGCCGCGCTGGGGCCTGATGACCGCCAAGACGGCGTCCGTGCTGGTCACGGAGGTCCTCCAGGTGGTCCTGCTGACCGTGATCGCCTTCGCGCTGGGCTGGTCCCCGCACGGCAACCCGGCCGCCGTCGTGGCTCTGCTCGTCGTCGGCACCGCCGCCTTCTCCGGGCTCGGCCTGCTGATGGCGGGCACCCTGAAGGCAGAGGCGACGCTCGCCGCCGCCAACCTGGTCTTCCTGCTGCTGCTGGTGGGCGGCGGGGTGATCGTGCCGCTGGAGAAGTTCGGCCCGGCGGGCGAGCGGATCCTCGGCCTGCTGCCCATCTCCGCCCTCTCCGACGGCCTGCGGGACGTGCTCCAGCACGGCGCCGGCATGCCCTGGGGCGACCTGGGCGTCCTCGCCGCCTGGGCGGTCGTCGGCCTGGCCGCGGCCGGCCGGTTCTTCCGCTGGGAGTGACCCTCGTGAACGCGTGCACAAGCGGCGGCCTACGATGGTGGGCGTGCCTAAGCTGAATCGCGCCGACGCCGAAGCCGCCCTGCGCAATCCGCTCGCCTTCATCGCCGACCACTGGACCCCGGATCCCCGGACCGTCCGGCGGGCGGCCCTGGCCGCGCTCGTCATGTCGGTGGTCATCGTGGTCACCGGCGGCGCCGTCCGCCTGACCGGCTCGGGCCTCGGCTGTCCGACCTGGCCGACCTGCACCGACGACTCGCTGACCACCACCCGGGCCATGGGCTTCCACGGGATCATCGAGTTCGGCAACCGCATGCTGACGTACGTGCTGTGCGCCGCCGTCGGCTGGGCGATCATCGCCGCGCGCTCCGAGAAGCCGTGGCGGCGCAGCCTGACCCGGCTGGGCTGGGCCCAGTTCTGGGTCGTCATGGGCAATGCCGTGCTCGGCGGCATCGTGGTCCTGGTCGGCCTCAACCCGTACACGGTCGCCGCGCACTTCCTGCTCTCCACGGCCCTGATCGCCATCGCGACGGTGATGTGGCAGCGCGCCCGGGAGGGCGACGAGGCCCCGCGTCCGCTGGTCGGCAAGGCGGTGGCGCAGCTGGTGTGGTTCCTGGTGGCCGCGTCCGCGCTGCTCATCGCGGTGGGCACGGTGGTGACCGGGGCCGGGCCGCACGCCGGCGACTCCAGCGAGGTCGAGCGCATCCCCCTCGACTGGGAGACCGTCTCCAAGCTGCACGCGGTGCTCGCCTGGATCGTGGTCACGCTGACGTTCGCGCTGTGGTTCGTGCTGAAGGCGGTCGACGCGCCGAAGGGGCCGCTGGCGCGCACCCGGGAGCTGTTCGTCGTCCTGCTGGCCCAGGGAGCCATCGGCTACGTCCAGTACTTCACCCATCTGCCGGAGGCCCTGGTGGCCGCCCACATGTTCGGCTCCACGGTGATGTGGATCTGGGTGGTGCGGGTGCTGCTGGCGCTGCGGGAACGCCCCGAGGCCCCGCTGGACCTGCCGGTGTCCCCGGCCGAGGTGACGGTCGGCTCGCGGGCCTGAGTCATCCGGCGCCCGCGCCCCGGACCAGGGCGTCGATCGCCGGCCCCAGGAACGCCCGGGCCGCCCCGGCCCGCCGGGTGACCCAGTCCGGGTCGGCCGGCGCGGGGGCGGGGCTCTCGTACCGTCGGCGGGCGATGTCCGCGACGACGTCCGCGGGCGCGCCGAGGGCCGGCAGTTCGGCCAGGGCCTCCCGTTTGGAGATCAGCCGGCCGTCGCGCAGGGTCACGGTGGCCCGGGCGAAGGTCAGCAGCCCCAGGTCCACCCAGACGTCCTGCCGCCACAGCCCGGCCTTGTCCACCGCCGGCCGCCAGAAGTCGCGCTGATCACGCACGACGAAGCCGCGCAGCTGCTCCCGGGATACCGGCGGCAGCAGCCCGCCCGGCGGCTCCCCGTACAGCACCCGGCCGAAGTCGTGCAGTTCGCGCCGGGTGACGGGGGTGACCGGGCGGCGCAGCAGCCCGCCGTGCGCCCAGGTGAGGTGCGGGCGGTCCGGGTCGTCCAGGGCGGCCGGGGTGAGATAGGAGCAGTGGAGCTTCGCCGCGAGGGGCCGCCGGTGCAGCCCGGCGTGCAGGGTGGCGACCCGCCAGACGTGTCGCGGGCCGAGCGGACCGGGCAGTACGGCGATGAGGTCGAGGTCGCTGCGCCCCTCCTGGTAGTCGCCACCGGCCAGGGAGCCGTGCGCCCAGACGGCACGGGGCCGCAGCGGCAGCAGGGCGTCCAGGAACCCGTCGAGCAGGGAAGCGGTCGTCATCCGCCCAGTCTCGGCGTCCGACCGGAGGCTGTACACCCGGCGCGCGCCGCTCCGCCACGACCAGCCGGTCCGCCCGCCGGGCATCGTCCGGGAACCCACGCGGCGCGGGACCGCGGCGCTGGTGCGGGGAACTGTGGGGAACCGTGCGGCGGGATCGGACCGGCGCCGAGGCGGGCGGTGTCCCGGACCAGGCCGGTGAGCGGCACCGGGCCACCGCGGTCGGCGCTCGCGGCCCGGCGCGTGGCACGCGCCGCGCCCCCGGGGCCACGCGCCCTGCCCGTACGACGCTGCTCACGCGCCGCCGATACGACGCTGCACACGCGCCGCCGGTACGTCGCCGCTCGTCGCCCGGTGCTCCGGGATCGGCCGGGACGGCTTACCCCCCGCGGGGCGGCGCGGGGCGGCGGGGGCTGCGGTCAGCCGCCCACCTGGATGCCGGCCATCCGCTTCCACTCGTAGGGCCCCGTGGTCACCTTGGCCGCGAACTCGCCGTCGAAGGACTCGTGGACCGTGATGCCGGACTTGGCCACCGCCTGCTCGGCGATGGCGTACGTCGGGGCCACCAGGTCGCCCCAGCCGCCGTCCTCGCCGACGAGGACGATGCGGGCGCCGCGTTCGCCGATGTGGGCCACCTGGCCCTCCGCGCCGCCGTGCGCCTTGGCGAAGGCGCCGATCCGGTGGGCGAGCCGGGACACCGTGCGCTCGGCCCTCGCGTCAACCTGCTGCGTGTCTGCCATGCCCAGGATGCTACTCACCGGTAGATCAAGTGGCGAGAGCGGGGCGCTGTGACGTACGCCCGGTGCCGGTCAGCGCAGGAACGGGTCCACCGCGACGGCCACGAACAGCAGCGACACATAGGTGATCGACCAGTGGAAGAGCCGCATCTCCTTCAGCTTCGTGCCCGTGGCCTCGGCCTTGGCCCGGTTCTGCAGCGCGTGCGCCTCCCACAGCCACCAGCCGCCCGCCGCGAGGGCGACGGCCGTGTAGAACCAGCCGGTGTAGCCGAGGGGGGTCAGCAGCAGGGAGACGACGACCATCACCCAGCTGTAGATGACGATCTGCTTGGCGACCACCTTGTTGGAGGCGATCACCGGCAGCATCGGCACGCCCACGCGCGCGTAGTCCTCCTTGACCTTCATGGACAGCGGCCAGTAGTGCGGCGGGGTCCAGAAGAACATGACGAGGAAGAGGATGACCGGCGCCCACGACAGCGAGTTCGTCACGGACGACCAGCCGATGAGCACCGGCATGCAGCCCGCGATGCCGCCCCACACGATGTTCTGCGACGTGCGCCGCTTGAGGATCATCGTGTAGACGACGACGTAGAAGAGGAGCGCCCCGAGTGACAGCCAGGCGCTCAGCCAGTTGACGGTGAGGCCGAACAGCAGCGTCGAGACGACCGCGAGGGTGATGCCGAACGCCATGCACTCGCGCGGGCTGACCATGCCGGTCACCAGCGGGCGCTGGGAGGTCCGGTCCATCAGGGCGTCGATGTCCCGGTCGATGTACATGTTGAGCGCGTTGGCGCCGCCCGCCGACAGATAGCCGCCGAGACAGGTGAGCAGGACCAGTTTCAGGTCGGGCACACCCTGCTGCGCCAGGAACATCACCGGAACGGTGGTGATGAGCAGCAGCTCGATGATCCGTGGCTTGGTCAGCGCCACGAACGCTTTGACACGGGCCCCGAACGGCCGGTGAACCGGGCCCTGGCTCGCGCCACCGAGCGCACCCTCCCCCAGGGCCTTGAGGGCCTGGGAGGGACCCCCAGGACGGGATTCGACGGCCGTCACGCACACCCCTGACAGAGACATCCCAGCAAGCCTCCCGCCGGACACTCCGGGTCGAGGCTCGCGCGTACCACGCCACTTTAGACGTTGCCCATACCCCGGCCTTCGCGGGGGTGGGGTCGTGTTGGCGGGGCCCTCCGTACACACGTGCGCGGGCTCGCTCGGATGCGCTGGAAAAGGGGTGATCCAACGCGTGATCCTCCGTGCACGGGAAAGCTCTCCTGAGCGGTCAGATGAGCGGGTCCTTATTCATGTGCCGAATGCCGTTCCGCCCAGTCGACAGGCGGATCCCGGCGACTCCCGGCAGTCTTGAAACACTCGAAAAAACGCACGTCCTCACGGGGGTAGGCTCGACAGCGACCGGCGGGCGACAAGCCCCTCGGCGGCCGGTTCTGGCGTATGCCCGACGACCGGCGACCGACATGTGGAGAGGAGCCCTGACCCAGGGTGAGCACCAAGCCGACCACCACAGACCTTGAGTGGACCGAGCTGGACCAGCGGGCCGTGGACACCGCCCGTGTCCTGGCCGCAGACGCCGTACAGAAGGTCGGCAACGGCCATCCCGGTACGGCGATGAGCCTGGCCCCCGCCGCCTACACCCTCTTCCAGAAGGTGATGCGGCACGACCCGGCCGACCCGGAGTGGGTCGGGCGCGACCGCTTCGTGCTGTCCGCCGGCCACTCGTCCCTGACGCTCTACACCCAGCTCTACCTGGCCGGTTTCGGCCTGGAGCTGGACGACCTGAAGGCCTTCAGGACATGGGGCTCCAAGACCCCGGGCCACCCCGAGTACGGGCACACCAAGGGCGTGGAGACCACCACCGGCCCGCTGGGCCAGGGTGTGGCCAACGCGGTGGGCATGGCGATGGCCGCCCGCTACGAACGCGGTCTGTTCGACCCGGACGCGCCGGCCGGCGAATCCCCCTTCGACCACTTCGTCTACTGCATCGCCGGTGACGGCTGCCTCCAGGAGGGCATCGCCGCCGAGGCGTCCTCGCTGGCCGGCCACCAGAAGCTGGGCAACCTGGTCCTGCTGTGGGACGACAACCACATCTCGATCGAGGGCGACACCGAGACGGCCGTCTCCGAGGACACCGTCAAGCGGTACGAGGCCTACGGCTGGCACGTGCAGCGGGTCGAGGCCCAGGAGAACGGCGACCTGGACCCGGCGGCGATCTACGCCGCGATCCAGGAGGCCAAGCGGGTCACCGACCGGCCGTCCTTCATCGCGATGCGCTCGATCATCGCCTGGCCGGCCCCGAACGCGCAGAACACCGAGGCCGCACACGGCTCGGCGCTGGGTGACGAGGAGGTCGCCGCCACCAAGCGCGTCCTCGGCTTCGACCCGGAGCAGTCGTTCGAGGTCGCCGACGAGGTCATCGGCCACACCCGCAAGGCGCTGGAGCGCGGCGCCCAGGCGAAGGCCGAGTGGGAGAAGTCCCTCCAGGTGTGGCGCGAGGCCAACCCGGAGCGGGCCGCCGAGTTCGACCGGATCGCGGCGGGCGAGCTGCCCACCGGCTGGGAGGAGAAGCTCCCGGTCTTCGAGCCCGGCAAGGCCGTCGCGACGCGTGCCGCGTCCGGCAAGGTGCTCCAGGCGCTCGGCGCGGTGATCCCCGAGCTGTGGGGCGGCTCCGCCGACCTCGCCGGCTCGAACAACACCACCATCGACAAGGACAGCTCGTTCCTGCCCGCGGGCAACCCGCTGCCGGAGGCCAACCCGTACGGCCGCACGATCCACTTCGGCATCCGCGAGCACTCCATGGGCGCCGAGATGAACGGCATCGCCCTGCACGGCAACACCCGGATCTACGGCGGCACCTTCCTCGTCTTCTCCGACTACATGCGCAACGCCGTGCGCCTGTCGGCCCTGATGCACCTGCCGGTGACGTACGTGTGGACGCACGACTCCATCGGCCTCGGCGAGGACGGCCCCACCCACCAGCCGGTCGAGCACCTGGCCTCGCTGCGCGCCATCCCGGGCCTGAACATCGTCCGCCCGGCCGACGCCAACGAGACCGCGATCGCCTGGCGCGAGATCCTCAGGCGCTGGACGAAGGAGTTCGGCAAGGGCCAGCCGCACGGCCTCGCGCTCACCCGCCAGGGCGTGCCGACGTACGAGCCCAACGAGGACGCGGCCAAGGGCGGCTACGTCCTGTTCGAGGCCGAAGGCGGCGAGCCGCAGGTGATCCTGATCGCCACCGGTTCCGAGGTGCACGTGGCCGTCGAGGCACGGGAGCGGCTCCAGGCCGAGGGCGTGCCCACCCGCGTGGTGTCGATGCCGTCCGTGGAGTGGTTCGAGCAGCAGGACCAGGGGTACCGGGACTCCGTGCTGCCGCCGTCCGTGAAGGCCCGCGTCGCCGTGGAGGCGGGCATCGGCCTGACCTGGCACAAGTACGTGGGGGACGCCGGCCGCATCGTTTCCCTGGAGCACTTCGGCGCTTCCGCCGACGGCAAGCTGCTCTTCCGCGAGTTCGGCTTCACTGCGGAGAACGTGGCCGCCAAGGCGCGGGAATCTCTCGCCGACGCCCAGCGCTGACGCCCATATACGACACGTAGGAGATGTAATTCCATGACAGACGCACTCAAGCGCCTCTCCGAGGAAGGCGTCGCGATCTGGCTGGACGACCTTTCGCGCAAGCGGATCACGTCCGGCAATCTCGCCGAGCTGATCGACCAGCAGCACGTCGTGGGCGTCACCACCAACCCGACGATCTTCCAGAAGGCGATCTCCCAGGGCGACGGCTACGACCAGCAGCTGTCGGACCTCGCCGCCCGCAAGGTCACCGTCGAAGAGGCCATCCGCATGATCACGACGGCGGACGTCCGCGACGCCGCCGACATCCTGCGCCCGGTCTTCGACGCCACCGGCGGCCAGGACGGCCGGGTCTCCATCGAGGTCGACCCGCGCCTGGCCCACCACACCAAGGCGACCGTCGCCGAGGCCAAGCAGCTGGCCTGGCTCGTCGACCGTCCCAACACCCTGATCAAGATCCCGGCCACCCAGGCGGGGCTGCCGGCGATCGCCGAGGTGATCGGCCTCGGCATCAGCGTCAACGTCACGCTGATCTTCTCGCTGGAGCGCTACCGGGCCGTGATGGACGCGTTCCTCACCGGCCTGGAGAAGGCCAAGGAGCGGGGTCTGGACCTGTCGAAGATCCACTCCGTGGCCTCCTTCTTCGTCTCCCGTGTGGACACCGAGATCGACAAGCGGCTGGACGGCATCGGCACCGACGAGGCCAAGGCGCTGCGCGGCAAGGCCGCCCTCGCCAACGCCCGGCTGGCCTACCAGGCGTACGAGGAGGTCTTCTCCTCCGACCGCTGGACGGCGCTGGAGAGCGCGGGCGCCAACAAGCAGCGTCCGCTGTGGGCGTCGACCGGTGTGAAGGACCCGGCGTACCCGGACACGCTGTACGTCACCGAGCTGGTCGCGCCGAACACGGTCAACACCATGCCGGAGGCCACCCTGGAGGCCACCGACGACCACGGCGAGGTCACCGGTGACACCATCTCCGGCGCCTACGAGCAGGCGCGCGCCGACCTCGACGCGCTGGAGCGGCTCGGGATCTCGTACGACGAGGTCGTGCAGGTGCTGGAGGACGAGGGCGTCGAGAAGTTCGAGGCGTCCTGGAACGACCTGCTCAAGTCGACCCAGGCGGAGCTTGAGCGCCTGGCCCCCTCGGAGGGCTGAGTTGTCATCTGTTTCCGGTTCCGGAGCGAACCCGCTTCGTGACCCGGCCGACCGACGGCTCCCGCGTATCGCGGGGCCGTCGGGCCTGGTCATCTTCGGTGTCACGGGCGATCTGTCCCGCAAGAAGCTGATGCCCGCGGTGTACGACCTCGCCAACCGGGGTCTGCTGCCGCCGGGCTTCTCCCTGGTGGGCTTCGCCCGCCGCGACTGGGAACACGAGGACTTCGCCCAGGTCGTCCACGACGCGGTCAAGGAGCACTCGCGCACCCCGTTCCGCGAGGAGGTCTGGCAGCAGCTCATCCAGGGGATGCGCTTCGTCCAGGGCACCTTCGACGACGACGAGGCCTTCGAGCGGCTGCGCGCCACCATCGAGGAGCTGGACAAGGCACAGGGCACGGGCGGCAACTTCGCCTTCTACCTGTCGGTGCCCCCGCGCTCCTTCCCGGTGGTCATCCAGCAGCTGAAGAAGCACGGCCTGGCCGACCAGACCGGCGGTTCCTGGCGGCGCGCGGTCATCGAGAAGCCGTTCGGCCACGACCTGGCCTCGGCCGAGGAACTCAACAAGGTCGTGCACGAGGTGTTCGAGCCGGACCAGGTGTTCCGGATCGACCACTACCTCGGCAAGGAGACCGTCCAGAACATCCTGGCGCTGCGCTTCGCCAACCAGATGTTCGAACCGATCTGGAACCGGTCCTTCGTGGACCACGTGCAGATCACCATGGCCGAGGACATCGGCATCGGCGGCCGGGCCGGCTACTACGACGGCATCGGCGCCGCCCGCGACGTCATCCAGAACCACCTGCTCCAGCTGATGGCGCTCACCGCCATGGAGGAGCCTGCCTCCTTCGACGCGGACGCGCTGGCCGCGGAGAAGGAGAAGGTGCTCGGCGCGGTCCGGCTGCCGAAGGACCTGGGCGCCGACACCGTGCGCGGGCAGTACGCGGCGGGCTGGCAGGGCGGCGAGAAGGTCATCGGCTACCTCGAAGAGGAGGGCATCGACCCGAAGTCGAAGACCGACACCTACGCCGCGGTCAAGCTGGAGATAGACAACCGCCGCTGGGCGGGCGTCCCCTTCTATCTGCGCACCGGCAAGCGGCTGGGCCGCCGGGTCACCGAGATCGCGGTGGTCTTCCAGCGGGCCCCGCACTCCCCGTTCGACACCACGGCGACGGAGGAACTGGGCCAGAACGCGATCGTCATCCGCGTCCAGCCGGACGAGGGCGTCACGGTCCGCTTCGGCTCCAAGGTGCCGGGCACCTCGATGGAGATCCGGGACGTGTCCATGGACTTCGCCTACGGCGAGTCGTTCACGGAGTCCAGCCCGGAGGCGTACGAGCGGCTCATCCTGGACGTGCTGCTCGGCGACGCCAACCTCTTCCCGCGCACGGAGGAGGTCGAGCTGTCCTGGAAGATCCTCGACCCCATCGAGGAGTACTGGGACAAGCACGGCAGGCCCGCGCAGTACAAGTCGGGCACCTGGGGTCCGGTGGAAGCGGACGAGATGCTCGCACGAGACGGACGGAGCTGGCGCCGGCCATGAAGATAGATCTGACCGACACCACCGCCGGAGAGATCAACAAGGCGCTCGTACGGGGCCGCCGCGCCATCGGCACCCCCGCCGTCGGCATGGTCCTGACCCTCGTCATCGTCACCGACGAGGAGAACGCCTACGACGCCCTGAAGGCCGCCAACGACGCCTCGCGCGAGCACCCCTCGCGCACGCTCGTCGTCATCAAGCGGGTCTCCCGCGGCCCGCGCGACCGCACGTCCTCACGGCTGGACGCCGAGGTGCGGGTGGGCGCGGACGCGGGCACCGGCGAGACGGTGGTCCTGCGGCTGTACGGGGAGGTCGTCGAACACGCCGACTCGGTGGTCCTGCCGCTGCTGCTGCCGGACGCCCCGGTCGTCGTGTGGTGGCCGGTGAACGCGCCGCTGGACCCGGCGAACGACCCGCTGGGCGCGCTCGCCCAGCGCCGGGTCACCGACACCTACGCCGCCGAGCAGCCGGTGCGCGAGCTGTCCGCCCGCGCCTCGGCCTACACCCCCGGCGACACCGACCTGTCCTGGACCCGGATCACACCGTGGCGTTCGATGCTGGCGGCGGCCCTGGACCAGGTCGACTGCGAGGTGCGGGGCGTGGAGGTGGAGGGCGAGGAGTTCAACCCGAGCTGTGAGCTGCTGGCGATGTGGCTCGCGGACCGGCTGGACGTCCCCGTCCGGCGCTCCCCGTCCGCCGGCCCGGGACTCACGGCCGTCCGTCTGGACACCAGCCGGGGCCCGATCACGCTGGACCGCGCGGACGGCTCGCTCGCCACGCTCGCCATCGAGGGCCAGCCGGCCCGCGCGGTGGCGCTGAAGCGGCGGGACACCGCCGAGCTGATCGCGGAGGAGCTGCGCCGGCTGGACCCGGACGACACCTACGCGTCGGCGCTGCGCTACGGCGTGGAGCGGCTGAGCACGGTGCCGAAGCAGTCCGCCGAAGCCCCGGCCGAACCGGCCGCCGAGCCGTCCGCCGCCGCGCAGGCGGCCGAAGCGGCCGCTTCGGAACCGGCCGCCGAGCCGGTCGCCGTGCCGGAACCGGTGGAGGAGGCGGCCAAGGCCCCCGCGAAGAAGGCGGCGGCCAAGAGCGCCAAGAAGGCACCGGCGAGGAAGGCGGCGGCGAAGTGAACACACCGCAGCTGGTCGTCCACCACGACAAGGAGCTGATGGCGCAGGCCGCCGCGGCCCGCCTGATCACGAAGATCGTGGACGCGCAGGCCTCCCGGGGCACCGCGTCCGTGGTCCTCACCGGCGGCCGCAACGGCAACGGGCTGCTGGCCGCGCTGGCGGCGGCGCCCGCCCGGGACGCCGTCGACTGGGGCCGGCTGGACCTGTGGTGGGGGGACGAGCGCTTCCTCCCCGAGGGCGACCCGGAGCGCAACGTGACGCAGGCCCGCGAGGCGCTGCTGGACTCCGTCCCGCTGGACCCGGAGCGGGTGCACGCCATGCCCGCCTCCGACGGCCCGTACGGCACGGACGTCGAGGCGGCGGCCGAGGCGTACGCGGCGGAGCTGGCCAAGGCGGCCGGACCGGAGAACCACGGCCCGGTGCCCGCCTTCGACGTGCTCATGCTGGGCGTCGGCCCGGACACCCATGTGGCCTCGCTCTTCCCGGAGCTGCCGGCCGTCCGGGAGACCGAGCGCACGGTGGTCGGCGTGCACGGCGCGCCCAAGCCCCCGCCCACCCGGATCACCCTCACCCTCCCGGCGATCCGCGCGGCCCGCGAGGTCTGGCTCCTCGCGGCCGGTGAGGACAAGGCGGAGGCCGCGGCCATCGCCCTGTCGGGCGCGGGCGAGATCCAGGCCCCGGCGGCGGGCGCGTACGGCACCCGGCGCACCCTGTGGCTGCTGGACTCCGCCGCGGCCTCGCAGCTGCCGCGGTCGCTGTATCCGCCGGCGTCGCCCTGAGGCGCGGACGGGAACGACGGACGGCGAGGGCTCCGGCCCTCGCCGTCCGCTTTTCCGGACCCCGGTTCTGCTTCCGGGTCCGTTCAGCTCCGGCCGCGCAGCTCCCGGTACTTGGCGACCAGGGCCTTGGTGGACGGGTCCAGGCCGGGGACGTCGGCGCCCTCGGTGAGCGCGGGTTCGACGCGCTTGGCGAGGACCTTGCCCAGCTCCACGCCCCACTGGTCGAAGGAGTCGATGTTCCACACCGCGCCCTGCACGAACACCTTGTGCTCGTAGAGGGCGATCAGCTGACCGAGCACGGACGGGGTCAGCTCGCGGGCGAGGATCGTCGTGGTGGGCCGGTCGCCCTGGAAGGTCTTGTGTGCGACCAGTTCCTCGGGCACGCCCTCCGCGCGGACCTCCTCGGCGGTCTTGCCGAAGGCGAGCGCCTGGGTCTGGGCGAAGAAGTTGGCCATCAACAGGTCGTGCTGGGCCTTGAGTTCACCGCTCAGCTCGGCGACCGGCTCGGCGAAGCCGATGAAGTCCGCCGGGATCAGCTTGGTGCCCTGGTGGATCAACTGGTAGTAGGCGTGCTGCCCATTGGTTCCGGGGGTACCCCAGACCACCGGCCCGGTCTGCCAGTCCACGGGGTGGCCGTCGCGGGCGACGTACTTGCCGTTGGACTCCATGTCCAGCTGCTGGAGGTAGGCGGTGAACCTGGACAGGTAGTGCGAGTACGGCAGCACGGCGTGCGACTGGGCGTCGTGGAAGTTGCCGTACCAGATGCCCAGCAGGCCCAGCAGCAGGGGCGCGTTGGCCTCCGCGGGCGCGGTGCGGAAGTGCTCGTCCATCAGATGGAAGCCGTCGAGCATCTCCCGGAACCGGTCCGGCCCGATCGCGATCATCAGGGACAGCCCGATCGCGGAGTCGTACGAGTATCGGCCGCCGACCCAGTCCCAGAACTCGAACATGTTGTCCGTGTCGATGCCGAACTCGGCGACCTTCCCGGCGTTCGTGGACAGCGCCACGAAGTGCTTGGCCACCGCGGCCTCGTCACCCAGCGCGGCCAGCAGCCACTGGCGCGCGGAGGTGGCGTTGGTGATGGTCTCGATGGTGGTGAAGGTCTTGGAGGCGATGACGAACAGCGTCTCCGCCGGGTCCAGGTCCCGGGTGGCCTCGTGCAGGTCGGCGCCGTCCACATTGGAGACGAAGCGGACCGTGAGGTCGCGGTCGGTGAAGGCGCGCAGCACCTCGTAGGCCATCGCGGGGCCGAGGTCGGAGCCGCCGATGCCGACGTTGATCACATTGCGGATGCGCTTGCCGGTGTATCCGGTCCACGCGCCGGAGCGGACCCGGTCGGCGAAGCCGGCCATCCTGTCCAGCACCGCGTGCACCTTGGGCACCACGTTCTCGCCGTCGACCTCGATCACGGCGTCCCGCGGGGCGCGCAGCGCGGTGTGCAGCACCGCCCGGTTCTCGGTCACGTTGATCTTCTCGCCGCGGAACATGGCGTCCCGCAGGCCGAAGACGTCGGTCGCCGCGGCCAGCTCGCGCAGCAGCCGCAGGGTGTCGTCGGTGACCAGGTGCTTCGAATAGTCGATGTAGAGGTCGCCGACCTTGAGCGTGTATCCGGTGCCGCGCCCGGGGTCGGCGGCGAACAGTTCCCTCAGCCGGGTGTCCGCCAGCTCCTCGCGGTGCTTGGCGAGGGCGGTCCACTCGGGCGTCTGGTGGAGCCTGGTACGGCCGTCTGCGTTCATGTCCGACTTCAGCCTTCTTTCCTGCAACCTGTCCCGCTGCCGGCTCCAACCTAATTGATCAGCGCCCCGGGTGAGCGGTCGCGCCGCCGTCCTCCGGCGCGACGACGGAGATGTCCGGCCGGCAGGCCGGTACCAACGCGACCACGGCCGACGCGAACAGGACGGCCGCGAGCAGGGCGGGTCCGTTGAGTCCGTAGAGCCCGGCCACGGCACCGCCGAGGAACGCGCCGAGCGGGGCACCGGAGACGGAGGCGGTGCGGAAGGCGGCGGCGATGCGGCCCACCATCGCCTCGGGGCTGCGTTGCTGCATCAGCGTGACCTGGTTGACGTTCCACACCATGTTCATCGCGCCGAGCAGGGCCATCCCGGCGACCAGCGCGGCCACGTACCGTACGGAGCCGATGAGCAGCAGCGAGCCCGTCTGGATCGCGCAGCCGGACAGCAGGGCCCGCACCCGCCCCGTACGGCGGGCGATCCGCTGGGCGACGAATCCGCCGGCCAGGCTGCCGGCCGAGTACGCCGTCATGGCGGTGACATAGCCGGTGTCACCCGCGTCCAGCCAGCGGGTGACGTGCAGCGCCAGCGTGGCGATCAGGGCGCCCATGCCGATGTTGCACAGCAGGGTCGCCAGGCACACCGCGCGCAGCACACGGTCCCGGACCAGGGCGCGCAGGCCCGCGCCGACCTCCGAGCGCAGGGTGCTGCCGACCGCGCGCGGCTCCCGCTCCGGCGGCCGTATCCGCAGGGACGCCACGAGCGCGGCGGCCACCAGATAGGTGCCGGCGTCCGTCGCGAACGGCGTGAAGGCGCCGGCCGACAACAGCAGCGGCACGAACGGGGCGGCCAGCAGCCCGCCCGCGAGTTGCTGACCGGTCATCAGCCGGGCGTTGGCGCTGCCCAGTGCCCCGCGCTCCACCAGGGAGGGCAGCAGGGCCGTGGCGGCGTTGTCGAAGAGCGTCTGGAGCGCGGTGAGCGAGAAGGTGAGGGCGATCAGCAGCGGAACGGAGGCGTGCCCCAGGGCCACGGCGAGGGCGAAACCGGCGACGAGCAGGCCTCGTGCGGTGTCCACGAGCCACATCGCCCGCCGCTGGTCGACCCGGTCCGCCACGGCGCCGCCGAACAGCCCGAACAGCAGCCAGGGCAGATAGCCGCAGGCGGTGACGGAGGCGATGACGAGGGGGTCGTCGGTGAGGCGCACGGCGAGCAACGGCAACGCGGAGTTGCGCAGCGCGTCACCGTACCGGGACACCACGGCGGCCGTCCACAACCGCCCGAATCCCCCGCGCCAGGCGGGGATGCCCCCGCTCTCCGTACCGGCTCCGGCCACGCTCCCCCTTCACGATGTCCGCTGCACACACCGTAGAGGGCACCACTGACAATCGGCCGGCGCGGAGTGGGCGCGGACGACTCCGGCCAGGCGCCCGTGGGCCCCTGGCCGGTGTGAAGTCCTAGATCTCGCCCCGCAGTTTGGCGAGCGCCTCGGCGAGGATCGCCTCGCCGTCCGCGTCGCTGCGCCGCTCGCGTACGTACGCGAGGTGCGTCTTGTAGGGCTCGGTGCGCGGCGGGGCCGGCGGGTTGTCCCGGTCCTGGCCGGCCGGAAAGCCGCAGCGGGGGCAGTCCCAGGTCTCGGGAACCTGCGCGTCGCTGGCGAAGCTGGGCTGCGTCTCGTGCCCGTTGGAGCACCAGAAGGAGATGCGCAGACGCGGCGCGGACTCGCCGCGCTCGGCCTCGCCCATCGGCCCCGCCCCGACCCGGCTTCCTCGGATCGCGTTGCCACTTGCCACGGTCGTAACTCCCTGCGTGATGGTGCCGCGAAGCGAGTCGGCGTTTCGCTTCGCCGCGAGCGCCTCAGTCTACGTAAGGCCCAACGCGCGTCCAGTGATTGGAGTTACCGGCCCCCCACACCAAGACGCAAGCCCCATGATAGGCCGCGCTCACAGGCGCGTACCCAACATGGGGCTTCGCGGGGGAAATCCGCGGCGCGGTCCGGAAATACGGCCGGTTCGCGCCGGTCGTGTGTCAGCTGTTCGACTTCATCACGAGGCCGAGGACGATGATGCACGCGAACCACAGCAGGCCGACCACGACGGTGATCCGGTCGAGGTTGCGCTCGGCGACCGAGGAACCGCCGACGGACGACTGCATGCCGCCGCCGAACATGTCGGACAGGCCGCCGCCCTTCCCCTTGTGCATCAGCACCAGCAGCATCAGCAGCAGGCTGAAGACGATCAGGGCGATCGAGAACCCCAAAACCACGGCTGGACCAACTTCCTCGGATTCGGATGGACGACGGGGGCACAGCGCCTCGGCTGTGCCCCCGCAAGAGTACGACGTATCGTCGCTACCGCCTACTCACGGCCAGGCGTCACTGATCGCGGAAGCGCACGATCTTGACGAACTCGTCGGCGTCCAGCGAGGCACCGCCGACCAGGGCGCCGTCGATGTCGGGCTGGGCCATGATCTCGGCGCAGTTGCCCGACTTCACGGAGCCGCCGTACTGGATGCGGACCTTGCCGG
This sequence comes from Streptomyces nogalater, assembly GCF_039532885.1. Taxonomy (NCBI): domain Bacteria; kingdom Bacillati; phylum Actinomycetota; class Actinomycetes; order Kitasatosporales; family Streptomycetaceae; genus Streptomyces; species Streptomyces nogalater. Next base: position 78,156 of record NZ_BAAASM010000001.1, read on the forward strand.
CCACCTCCGGCGAGTACAGCTCGGCGACCTTGGCGCGGATGGCGGCGCAGACCTCCTGGGCGTCCTCGGCGCCGCAGACCTTGCCGGTGCCGATGGCCCACACGGGCTCGTAGGCGATCACGACGGTCTCGGCCTGCTCGGCCGGGAGGTCCTTCAGACCGCCCTCGACCTGGGCGAGGGTGTGGGTGACGTGGTTGCCCGCCTCGCGGACGTCCAGTTCCTCGCCGACGCACAGGATCGGGGTGAGGCCGTGCTTGTAGGCGGCCTTGACCTTGGCGTTGACGATCTCGTCGGTCTCGTGGTGGTACTGGCGGCGCTCGGAGTGGCCGATCGCCACGTAGGTGCACTTCAGCTTGGCCAGCATCGGGCCGGAGATCTCGCCGGTGTAGGCGCCGGAGTCGTGCTGGGAGATGTCCTGGGCGCCGTACTTGATCTTGAGCTTGTCGCCGTCCACCAGGGTCTGCACGGAGCGCAGGTCGGTGAAGGGCGGCAGGACGGCGACCTCCACGGCCTCGTAGTCCTTGTCGGCCAGGGCGAAGGCGAGCTTCTGGACGTGCGCGATGGCCTCAAGGTGGTTGAGGTTCATCTTCCAGTTGCCCGCCATCAGGGGCGTGCGCGTGCTCATCGAGGTCAGTCCTCCAGTGCGGCGAGGCCGGGGAGCGTCTTGCCCTCAAGGTATTCGAGGGAGGCGCCGCCACCGGTCGAGATGTGGCCGAATGCCTTCTCGTCGAAGCCGAGCGTGCGCACGGCCGCGGCGGAGTCACCGCCGCCGACGACCGAGAAGCCGTCGGAGTCGACGAGGGCCTGGGCGACCGCCTTGGTGCCCTCGGCGTAGTCGGGGTGCTCGAAGACGCCCATGGGACCGTTCCAGAAGACGGTCGCGGCGTCGGCGAGCTTCGAAGCGTACAGCGCCCGGGTCTCCGGGCCGATGTCCAGGCCCTCCTGGTCGGCCGGGATGGCGGTCGCGGGGACCGTGGTGGGGTTGGCCGGGGCCTTGGTCTTCAGGTCCGGGAAGTCGGGCGAGACGAGGACGTCGACGGGGAGGACGAACTCCACCCCGCGCTCCTCGGCACGCTTCATGTACTCCTTGACCGCCGGGATCTGGTCCTCCTGGAGCAGGGAGATGCCGACCTCGTGGCCCTGGGCCTTGAGGAAGGTGTAGGCCATGCCGCCGCCGACGAGGATGCGGTCGGCCTTCTCCAGCAGGTGGTCGATGACGCCCAGCTTGTCGGAGACCTTGGCGCCGCCGAGCACGACCGCGTACGGCCGCTTGACGTCCTCGGTGAGCTGCTTCAGCACGCCGACCTCGGTGGCGATCAGGTGGCCGGCGTAGTGCGGCAGCCGGGCCGGGAGGTCGAAGACGGAGGCGTGCTTGCGGTGGACGGCGCCGAAGCCGTCGCCCACGTAGACATCGGCGAGGGCGGCGAGCCGGTCGGCGAACTCCCCTCGCTCGGTGTCGTCCTTGGACGTCTCGCCGGGGTTGAAGCGCAGGTTCTCGATGACCGCGACCTGGCCCGGCTGGAGGCCGTCGACGGCGTCGTGGGCGGCGGGGCCGACGGTGTCCTCGGCGAAGGCGACCGGGGCGCCGAGCAGTTCACCGAGGCGCTCGGCCGCGGGCAGCAGCGAGAAGGCGGGGTCCGGGGCGCCCTTGGGGCGGCCCAGGTGCGAGGCGACGACCACCTTGGCGCCCGCCTCCGCGAGGGCCTTGACGGTGGGCAGGACGGCGCGGATCCGGCCGTCGTCGGTGATCGTGCCGTCGGCGAGCGGCACGTTGAGGTCGGCGCGGACGAAGACCCGCTTGCCGCTCACGCCGTCGGCGAGAAGTTCGTCGATCGTCTTCATGGGGTGGACTCCTGAGGAGGGCTCGTGTGCACCTGATCGTAAAAGGGCGCGGTCAGTACGTGGGACAGGGCCCGGTCAGCGCGACGGTGCGCTGCCCGAGCCCTGCTCTCACTTCGTGGTCCTGCTGTTTGCGATCAGAGCTGGTTGCCGACGAAGACCGTGAGGTCCACGAGGCGGTTGGAGTAGCCCCACTCGTTGTCGTACCAACCGATGACCTTCACGTTCTTGCCCTCCTGGACCATGGTCAGGGAGGAGTCGAAGGTGCAGGACGCCGGGGCGTTGACGATGTCCGAGGAGACGATCGGGTCCTCGGTGTAGTCGAGGAGGCCCTTCAGCTCGCCCTCGGCGGCCTTCTGGAAGGCGGCGTTGACCTCTTCCTTGGTGACCTCGCGGCCCAGCTCCACGACCAGGTCGGTGACCGAGCCGGTGGGGACCGGGACGCGCATGGCCATGCCGTCCAGCTTGCCCTTGAGCTGGGGCAGGACCAGGGCGGTGGCCTTGGCGGCACCGGTGGTGGTCGGGATGATGTTCTCGGCGGCGGCACGGGCGCGGCGCAGGTCCTTGTGCGGGAAGTCCAGGATGCGCTGGTCGTTCGTGTACGCGTGCACCGTCGTCATCAGACCCTTGACGATGCCGAAGTTCTCGTCGAGGACCTTGGCCATCGGCGCCACACAGTTGGTGGTGCAGGAGGCGTTGGAGATGACGTGGTGGTTCGCCGGGTCGTACTTGTCCTGGTTGACGCCCATGACGATGGTGATGTCCTCGTCCTTGGCCGGAGCCGAGATGAGGACCTTCTTGGCGCCGCCGGCGATGTGCTTCGCGGCGTCTTCCTTCTTGGTGAAGATGCCGGTGGACTCGATGACGATGTCGACACCCAGCTCGCCCCACGGGATGTCGGCCGGGTTGCGCTCGGAGAGCACCTTGATGGTGTGGCCGTCGACGGTGATCGTGTCGGCGGTGTGGGTGACCTCCTGCTTGAGGCGGCCCAGGATCGTGTCGTACTTGAGCAGGTGGGCGGTGGTCGCGGTGTCACCCAGGTCGTTGACAGCCACAACCTCGATGTCCGCCCCCTGCTCCAGCAGGGCGCGGAAGTAGTTACGACCGATGCGGCCGAAGCCGTTGATGCCTACGCGGATCGTCACGAACCGATCTCCTCGTTGGTACGCCGGCTATGCGGTGCCGGCGAGCTCTGTTTGGGATGTCCCCGACCACCCCCGACCCTACCTCTCCGAGGCCCCCTGGGTGACATCGAGACGACCCATACACGGGCAGGCGGTCCGTACCCGCCAGTAGAGGTACGGACCGCCCCGGATCGACAGCGGGTTCACCCGTATTTATTACGGAATGCCAGGCACTCTCGACGCCATTTTCACTCGTTCGTGAGCGGGTCGGCTCACTTGATGAACTGCCCGTCCGCGCACCGTTGAGAGGGGTCTCCGCTCACCTGTCGAGCGCGGCGAACGCCCTCCTCAGCAGGGCCGCCCGGTCGGCCGCCGAGACCACCTGTTCGAGGCCGAAGCCGAGCAGCACGGTGTCGTCCGTGGTGACCGCCGCGTACGTCCGGAACAGGGCCCCGGTGCGGGTCCAGTCCTTCTGGACCGCGGCGCTGCCCGCGGGCGGCCCGGCCGCCCGCCAGGCGCCCAGGGACGACTCGAAGCCCTCCGTCTCCCGCGCCGCGCCGCCGACGACCAGCGAGGCCTCGTCGGCCAGCACGCCGTACCCGCCGCTGCCGGTGTCGGTGAGGTAGCCGATCGAGACCTCGACGGACTTCCCGGCGTATGCGCTCAGGTCGAAGCGCACCTGCTGCCAGCCGGCGGAGGTGCCGTTGATGCTGTTCCAGGAACCGGTGGTCCCGGTCGCGGCGCAGGCGTTGTCGGCCGGCCTCAGGTAGTGCCTCAGCCACGGGTGCTCGCCGATCAGGGAGCCGCACTCCTCGGGCACGGCCGTCCGCGTGGCCCCCGAGGCCTCCGGCAGCGTGGTCCAGTCGTCGGCGCCCGCCGTGTGCGCCTCGACCACCACGTGGTCGTAGCCCGGTTCGGTGTCCCACAGCAGCCGGGCGCCCAGGGCCGGCTTGTCGGCGGCGGTGACACCGGTGAGGTCGATGGTGCGGGTGAGCCGCTTGTAGGCGTTGTCGGTGTGCGCGGCGGCGGCCATGAAGGCACCCGCGTACGGACCGTAAGGGTTGGCGGTCCCGCTGAACGCCCCCGCGCCCGCGCTCTTGAACTGCGGGAACGCGGCGACCGGCAGTTCCTCGGAGGTGACGCCGTAGGTGCCCGCCGCATCGAGCGGGTTGCCGGGCGCGTCGCCGAGGGCGGCGGAGTAGCCGGCGAGCGCGCCGGAGCCGGTGAAGCCGGTGGCTCCCTTGGCCGGCATACGGTTGTAGGCGCCCAGGTAGTACTGGCTGAAATCGTCCGACAGGGTGCCGTCGCCGAGGTCGACGCCGCCGCCGGCCCGCTCCCCGGCCTCGATCAGTCTGCCGCCCTCGTTGAGATGGGCGCGCAGCCGCAGCTGGGTGGCGTTGCCGGGGCCGCTCGCGCCGGAGTAGTGCACGACCGTCCGGAAGTGCTTCAGCACGCCGAGCGCGTCCGGGGCGCCCTGGGTCGCCACGTCCCAGACGAGGGCCCGGTGCCCGGCGGCCCGGACCGCGTCCGCGTAGGCCCGTGCCTGCGTGGCGGTGGTGCCCTCCTCGGCGACCACGAGGGTGTCGGCGGCCGGCCGCCGCGCGACGGTGTAGGTGAAGTGCGGGCTGGAGACCTTCTTGCCGCTCCTGGTCTCGCCGGTGAACCACACCTCCACCCGGTCGCCCGGCTCCCCGTCGCGCACCTTGGCGCGGTACTCGTCGAAGTAGAGGTTGTCCTCGCCGCCGTAGGTCTCGCCGCCCTTCCAGGGCCGGAGCGCCTGGTCGAGCGTGCGGCCGCCGTTGACGCGGTACTTGAGCTCCTTGTCCCGGACCGCCTTGCGGGCGACGACCGCCACCTCCTGGTCCGCGCCCCGGGAGTACGACGTGGTGAACGGGGCCGGGGTGAAGTCGGCGGCGTCCAGGCCGACGGCGGAGGCCGGCCGGTCGGGGTGCGCCGCGGTCTCGGCGACGGAGAGCGCGAACGGGACGTTCTTGGCGAACTCCCGCTGGATCAGCTTCTCGTCGTCGGGGAAGGTGAAGCCCGACCGGCAGTCCCGGCTGTTCCAGGCGTCGTCCGGGTCGCTGTCCGACACCGTCTGGCAGGTCGACATCTCGGGGGTGAACATGGCCATCCCGTTGACGTTCGACGCGTGGCCGTCTGCCTCGCCGTTGGTGGTGTACAGCTCGGAGGAGACCTGCGGACGGTAGCCGGGGATGGCGGAGTTGTCCGGCGTGCCGGCCAGTGCCCGGTAGAGGACGTCGTCGGGTGTCGGCGTGGCCACCTGCCAGCCCACGCCGTAGAGCAGGAGTTCGGCCGCGGAGTGGTAGTTGATGCCGTAGCGGAAGCCGATCCGCTTCTCCAGGGCGTCCAGGGCCCTGGTCTCCGGCTCGGAGGCGGGGCTCGCGCCGCGGTAGGTCTGGCTGGTGGGGTCGGGGGACGAACCCTCGTTGTCGTAGCCCCACTTGTAGGGGAAGTTGCGGTTGAGGTCGACGCCGTCGCCGGCGCCGATGGTCCCGTCGCCGTCGACGTCCCGCAGGTTCTTGCGCCACAGGCGGGTGCCGGGGCCCTTGAAGGTGTGGTCGTAGCCGTCCGGGTTGGCCGACAGGACGAACCACAGCTCGGTCGAGTCGACGATCTTCTTGACGCGCCGGTCGGTCTTGTAGTGGTCCAGGTAGTAGTGCATCAGCCGGCGGGTCATCTCCGGCGTGATCCACTCGCGCGCGTGCTGGTTGGACAGGTAGAGCACGGCCGGCTTGGAGCCGTCCTCGGACGTCCTGGCGTTCCTGGTCAGTTTGAGCGCGAGGATGTCCTGGCCCTTGATGGTCTTGCCGATGGACTCGACCTTGGTGAGGCCGGGGTTGGCCCCGGCGGTGCGGAGGATCTCCTCCTTCAGCCCGCCGCTTCCGCCGTACGGGCGGAACACCCCCTCGGCCGCGTCCTCGACGCGGGCCTCCGCCTTGCCCGAAAGGGTGTGCTCGGTGAGGGCGACGCCCTGTTCGCGCAGCCACGCGGCCTGCTTGCCGGTGAGGTAGACCTCGACCCGGGCCTTGCCCGCGCCGGCCGTCCGCTCACCGAGTTCGTGGCCGTCCTGACCGGCCTTGAGCAGCAGGGGCACCTGCTGCTTCGTGACCTCCGCGTGGAAGACCCTGACCTCTTCCGGCCCGGGTGCCGGGTCCTCGCTCCGTGCCTGGGCTGTGGGTGCGAGGCTCGCTCCGCCGATCATCAGCGCGCCGACAGCGAGGATCGATCTCGCTCTGTGTCTCATGAACCCCCCTACAGGTGGTCCGCACCAGCGGCGAACAAGGCTGCCAGGCTCATGGCACTCGATGATCGAGTCAAGAGCGCCTCATGGACACGCGAACGCCGGTGCCCGCCACCCGAAAGAGGGGTGACGACACCGGCGAGTTGACGCTCCGTCGGGTTTCAGCCGACCAGGTTCTCGGCCAGTTCCTCGGTGAGGTTGGCCTCCGTGCCCGGGATGCCCAGGTCGGCGGCGCGCTTGTCGGCCATCGCCAGCAGCCGGCGGATACGGCCCGCGACCGCGTCCTTCGTCAGCGGCGGGTCGGCGAGCGCTCCCAGCTCCTCCAGGGAGGCCTGCTTGTGCTCCATGCGCAGCCGCCCGGCGGCGGCGAGGTGCTCGGGAACCTCGTCGCCGAGGATCTCCAGGGCGCGCTGGACACGGGCGCCGGCGGCCACGGCGGCCCGGGCCGAGCGGCGCAGGTTGGCGTCGTCGAAGTTGGCGAGCCGGTTGGCCGTGGCCCGCACCTCGCGGCGCATCCGGCGCTCCTCCCAGGCCAGCACCGACTCGTGAGCGCCCAGCCGGGTGAGCAGGGCACCGATGGCGTCGCCGTCGCGGACGACGACCCGGTCCACCCCGCGCACCTCGCGGGCCTTGGCGGCGATGGACAGTCTGCGGGCCGCGCCGACCAGGGCGAGCGCCGCCTCCGGTCCCGGACAGGTCACCTCCAGGGAGGAGGAGCGACCGGGCTCGGTCAGCGAGCCGTGCGCCAGGAAGGCCCCGCGCCAGGCCGCCTCGGCGTCGCAGGTGGCCCCGGAGACCACCTGCGGGGGCAGTCCGCGGATCGGCCGGCCCCGGCCGTCGACCAAGCCGGTCTGCCGGGCCAGCTGGTCACCGCCCGCGACGACCCGTACGACGTAGCGCGAGCCGCGGCGCAGTCCGCCGGGGGCCATCACGATCAGCTCGGAGCTGTGGCCGAAGATCTCCAGGATGTCCCGCTTGAGCCGTCGCGCCGCCATCGCGGTGTCCAGCTCCGCCTCGATCACGATGCGCCCGCTTACCAGGTGGAGGCCGCCGGCGAACCGCAGGATGGCGGAGACCTCCGCCTTCCTGCAGCAGGTCCGGGTGACGGGGAGCCGGGAGATCTCGTCCTTCACCGCTGCCGTCATCGCCATGGGCCGATCCTTCCATGCATCCGAAAAATACGGTCGTACGCGGCGGCCAACAGCTCCGGATCATGCCGGGGCGATCCGTCGGTCCGGGCCACCGGCGCCAGCTCGACCGCGGCTCCCAGCCGCTTGGCGGCCTCGGTGAGCGAGTCGCGGTCGGGCACGGCGGCCTCGTCGGCCAGCACCACGTCCAGGGCGAGTTTAGGGGCGTGTCGCCCCAAAACCTCCAAATGACGCTGCGGGGAGAAGCCCTCGGTTTCTCCCGGTTGCGGCGCCAGGTTCAAGGAGAGCACACGGCGCGCCTTGGTCTCGGTGAGGGCGTCCAGCAGTTCGGGCACCAGCAGGTGCGGGATGACCGAGGAGAACCAGGAGCCGGGGCCCAGCACCACCCAGTCCGCGTCCAGGACCGCCGCCACCGCCTCGGGGACGGCGGGCGGGTCGTTGGGCACCAGGTGCACCGACTGCACCTCGCCGGGGGTCAGGGCGACCGTCGCCTGCCCGCGCACCGTGTCCACGTCGTCCGGACGCTCGGGGTCGTGCCCCTTCACCAGGGCCTGCAACTCCAGCGGCACGGCGGACATGGGCAGCACCCGGCCGTGCGCGCCGAGCAGCTTGCCGACCAGGTCCAGCGCCTGCACATGGTCGCCGAGCTGCTCCCACAGGGCGACGATCAGCAGGTTGCCGACCGCGTGCTCGTGCAGGTCGCCCTGGGACTGGAAGCGGTGCTGGATGACCCGGGCCCAGGTCTGGCCCCACTCGTCGTCGCCGCACAGCGCGGCCAGCGCCTTGCGCAGGTCGCCGGGCGGCAGCACACCCAGCTCGTCCCTGAGCCGGCCGCTGGAGCCGCCGTCGTCGGCCACGGTGACGACGGCGGTGAGGTCGCCGGTGATCCGGCGCAGCGCGGCGAGCGACGCGGACAGGCCCATGCCGCCGCCGAGCGCGACCACTTTGGGCTGGGCGCCGCGCCGGCGGGGCCGGCCGCCGCGGGCCTCGGCCGGGCGGCCGGAGCGCGCCTCGGGCACCATCCGGCGCAGCCTGCCCAGCCGCGGTGTACGTTGCGTCATTCCCGTCCCATGTCCCGGTGTACGACCACCGTCTCCACGCCCTCGGCCGCGAGGCGCGCGGCGAGTTTCTCCGACATCGCGACCGAGCGGTGCTTGCCGCCGGTACAGCCGATGGCGATGGTCACATACCGCTTGCCCTCGCGCCGGTAGCCGGTGGCGATGAGCCGCAGCAGCTCGGCGTACCGGTCCAGGAACTCCTTCGCCCCGGGCTGGTTGAAGACGTAGGCCGCGACCTCCTCGTTGAGGCCGGTGTAGGGGCGCAGCTCCGGGACCCAGTGGGGATTGGGCAGGAACCGCATGTCCGCGACCAGGTCGGCGTCGACCGGGAGGCCGTACTTGAAGCCGAAGGACATCACGGTGGCCCGCAGCTCGGGCTCCTCCTCACCGGCGAACTGGGCGTCCATCTTGGCGCGCAGCTCGTGCACGTTGAGACTGGAGGTGTCGATCACCAGGTCGGCGTCGCCGCGCAGCTCGCGCAGCAGCTCGCGCTCGGCGACGATGCCGTCCACGATGCGTCCCTCGCCCTGGAGCGGGTGCGGCCGGCGCACCGACTCGAAACGGCGGACCAGGGCCTCGTCGGAGGACTCCAGGAAGACGATCCGCCGGGTGACGCCCCGGGTGTCCAGGTCGGCGAGGGACTCGCGCAGGTTGTCGAAGAAGCGCCGGCCGCGCACGTCCACGACGACCGCGATCCGCGCCACGTTGCCCTGCGAGCGGGCGCCCAGCTCCACCATGGTGGGGATGAGGGCGGGCGGCAGGTTGTCCACGACGAACCAGCCGAGGTCCTCCAGACACTTGGCGGCCGTGGACCGGCCGGCTCCGGACATACCGGAAATGATCACCAGCTCGGGGATGGCCGCCTCGGGGACCCCGGCTGTCTCGCTGCCCGTACTCACCTGTGCTCCGTTGTCCTGATCCGTCTCCCGGCCGGCGTCGGGCCGGGCCGGGCCCTGGCCGGGGTCGGGCCGGACGGCCTCACCGCCGGCCCCGCCGCCCGTGGCGCCGTGCGTCCGATCCCGCTCTGCCCCGGGCTGTGCGTCGTGCTCCGTCATGGCTCCTGCCCCCGTCGTTCGTCCGGGGCGCCCGCGGTCACGGGCTCCCCCGAGGAACCCCCCGTCGTATCGGGTTCCTCGTCCTCAATGATCTCTCCGGTCGCCGTGTTCACGGCGGGTGCGGCCGGGGCCGCCTGGGCGAGGGCCACAGCGATGGTCTCCGCCGTCTTCCGGCCTATCCTGGGTACTTCCTGGATCTGCTCGATTGTGGCGGACCGCAGCTTCTTCACCGAGCCGAAATGCTTGATGAGCGCCTGTTTGCGGGTCTCCCCGAGGCCGGGGACGTCGTCCAGCGGACCGGCGCGGAAGCGCTTGGCGCGCTTGGTGCGCTGGTAGGTGATCGCGAAGCGGTGCGCCTCGTCCCGCACCCGCTGGAGCAGGTAGAGCCCCTCGCTGGTGCGGGGCAGGACCACCGGGTCGTCCTCGCCGGGCACCCAGACCTCCTCCAGGCGCTTGGCGAGGCCGCAGACGGCGATGTCGTCGATGCCCAGTTCGTCCAGGGCGCGCTGGGCCGCGGCGACCTGCGGCTGACCGCCGTCGACCACCACCAGCTGGGGCGGGTACGCGAACTTCCGGGGCCGGCCGTCGTCGTCCTTGAGGGTGTCCGGGATCGCCTCCGTGATCGCCTGCGTGTCCGCGTCGGCGGGCGTGCCGTCGGCTTCGCCACCGGTGCCCTCGGTGCCGGTGCCGTCGGTCCACTCCCCCGTCCGCTCCTTCTCGGCGAGGTAACGCCGGAAGCGGCGGCTGATCACCTCGTGCATGGAACGGACGTCGTCCTGGCCGGCGAAGCCCTTGATCTGGAAGCGGCGGTACTCGCTCTTGCGCTGGAGGCCGTCCTCGAAGACGACCATGGAGGCCACCACGTCGTCGCCCTGGAGATGGGAGATGTCGTAGCACTCGATCCGCAGCGGCGCGCTGTCCAGACCGAGGGCCTCGGCGATCTCCTCCAGCGCGCGCGAGCGGGTGGTCAGGTCGGAGGCGCGCCTGGTCTTGTGCAGCGCGAGGGACTGCTGGGCGTTGCGCTGCACGGTCTCCATGAGGGCCTTCTTGTCGCCGCGCTGCGGGATGCGCAGCGACACGTTGGCCCCGCGGCGGCCGGTCAGCCACTCCTGGACCGGCTCGACCGGCTCGGGCAGGGCCGGGACCAGCACCTCCTTGGGGACGGCGTCCCCGCTCTCCTCGCCGTACAGCTGCTGGAGGGCGTGCTCGACCAGGGCGCCGGTGGTGACGTCCTCGACCTTGTCGGTGACCCAGCCGCGCTGACCGCGGACCCGGCCGCCGCGTACATGGAAGATCTGCACGGCCGCCTCCAGCTCGTCCTCGGCGACGGCGATGAGGTCGGCGTCGGTCGCGTCGGCGAGGACGACCGCGTTCTTCTCCATGGCCTTCTTCAGTGCCCCGATGTCGTCGCGCAGGCGGGCCGCCCGCTCGTACTCCATCTCCTCGGCCGCCTCCATCATCTGCTTCTCCAGACGGCGGAGGTAGGTGCCGGTCCGGCCGGCCATGAAGTCGCAGAACTCCTCGGCCAGCTCCCGGTGGTCCTCGGGGGTGATCCGGCCGACGCAGGGCGCGGAGCACTTGTCGATGTAGCCGAGCAGGCAGGGGCGGCCGGTACGGGCGGCGTTCTTGAAGACGCCGGCCGAGCAGGTGCGCACCGGGAACACCCGCAGCAGCAGGTCGACGGTGTCCCGGATGGCCCACGCGTGCGCGTACGGCCCGAAATACCGAACGCCCTTCTTCTTGTGACCGCGCATCACCTGGACGCGGGGGAACTGCTCGTTCATCGTCACCGCGAGGTACGGGTAGCTCTTGTCGTCGCGGTACTTGACGTTGAACCGGGGGTCGTACTCCTTGATCCAGGAGTACTCCAGCTGCAGCGCCTCGACCTCCGTGGACACCACGGTCCACTCCACGGACGCGGCGGTGGTCACCATCGTCCGGGTGCGCGGGTGGAGGTTCACCAGGTCCTGGAAGTAGTTCGCCAGGCGCTGGCGCAGGCTCTTCGCCTTTCCGACGTAGATCACCCGGCGGTGCTCGTCGCGGAACCTGTACACCCCCGGAGAGTCCGGGACGTCACCCGGCCTGGGGCGGTAGCTGGAGGGATCGGCCATGTCTCACACCCTACTGGCGAGCACCGACACCGCGTCGGGCCTGTGGATAACCCTCGCACCCGCACGCCGGCCCGCCCCGGACCGGCGGTGGGCCGCCCGGACCCCGCGCCGTACGCCCCCGCACGGCGGCCCGGTGGGCCGCCCTGCTCGGGGCGGCTGCGGGGTCCCGGCACATCCGACGGCCCGGATCCGGCCATGCCGGATCCCGGGGACGCGCCGCCCGCCGCCCGCCCGCCGCGCTCCGGTGAGGGCCGGGACGAGGGGCGACCACGGCAGGTTCCGGCCCGCTCCGGTCCGCGCGGCCTTCCGCGCGACGGCGAGGTCCGGCCAGTCGTCCGGAACGGCCGGGCCGAGGTGTTGTCGGGTCATGGTCAACACGCTTCAATGCGGGGGGATCGGGGCCGCGCACCTGGATGCGGCCGCGGCGTGCCCGGCCACGGGTGTCCGCCGCGCCCACGGAGGCGGCCCCGCACACTCGCGCAGGCGGTGTGACCGGCCGTAGTGACACTGACAGAGAGGCCTCTCGGCATGCGGCATGCCACAGAGCAGGCGGACATCCCCGCCGCGGAACTGGCCACGGCCCTGCGGGGCGGCCCCTTCCACGTGGCGCTGCGCGCCGCGATCGCCGCACGCGGACTGCCGCTCCAGCGGGTGCAGCACCATCTGTCACGTCACGGGGTCAAGGTGGGCGTCACCAGCCTGAGTTACTGGCAACAGGGCGCGCGCCGGCCGCAGCGCCCGGAGTCGCTGCGGGCCGTACGGGCGCTGGAGGAGATCCTGCGGCTGCCCGACGAGTCGCTGATCCGGCTGCTCGCCGAGCCCGACGGGCACGCGTCCGCCGACCACCCGGCGGGCCGCTCCTACCGCTCCCTGGTCGAGGCAGCGGACGTCGTCGACCGGCTCACGGCCACTCTCGGCTGGTCACTGGACGGCGGACTGCGCACCCTGAGCCACCACGAATACGTCCGGATCGGCGCCCGGCGGGAGCTGGTGAGCCGTGAGGCCCACCACATCGTGCGCGCGCACCGCGACGGCGTCGACCGCTTCGTCACCGTCCATCACGGAGACCCCGGCTGCGACCCCCGCCGCGTCAGCGTGCACGCCCTGGAGAACTGCCGCACCGGCCGCCTGCGCTGGGACGGGGACACCGGCGTCCTGGTGGCCGAGCTGCTCTTCGGCACCCGGTTACGCCCGGGTGACACCTTTCTCTTCCGGTACGTCATCGAGGACGGCACGGCCGGGGCGTCCCGTGAGTATGCGCACCGGTGCGGCTTCCCCGGCGGCCAGTACGCCCTCCAGGTGCGCTTCGACGGGACGGCACTGCCGGTGCGCTGCCACCGCTTCACCCAGCACTCGGCGGCGGCTCCGCGCATCGGCCGGCAGGAACTGTCCGTGACCGGCCCTCACCACAGCGCCCACCTGGTCGAGCCACGGCTCCGGCCGGGCATCCTGGGGATCGCCTGGGACTGGGAGTGAGCGGTCCCCCGCCCGCCCGAGGCCCGGCCGTGGAGGGCACCGCCCGGTCGTGGAGCGCGCCGCCCGGCCCGGGCGGCCCGGCGGTCAGTTCGCCGGACCGGCGACGATCCTGCCGTCGGTGGACTTCACCGCCAGCTCGGTCAGCGGCTGGGTGGCCGGCGCCTCGACCACCTTGCCGGTGACGGCGTCGAACCGGCTGCCGTGGCAGGGGCAGATCAGCGTCGTCCCGTCCAGCTTGTTGATGGGGCATCCCGCGTGCGTGCAGATCGTGCTGTACGCCTTGAGGCCGCCGTCCTGGTCACGGCTGACCACCACGTTGTGATCCCGGTAGAGCTTCGCCCCGCCCTTGGCGACCTCGCTCTCCTTGCCGAGGTCGACGGACTCGGTGGCGGCGGACGAGGACGAACCGCCTTCGTCCGCAGCGGAACACGCGGCCAGGCCGAGCCCGGCGACCGGGGCCGCGGCGGCCCCTCGAAGGACGGTACGACGGCTCGCTGAGGAGCGGGCAGGCATCTGGACTCCACTGGTCGAGGGGTGTGCGGAGCGCACGATACCGGGACAGAGGGGCCTCTCCTCGGGCGGGGGGCGGCGGGCTTGGCCGCTCACGTGAGCGTTTACGCCGAGCCGGATCATGGGATAGCGTCCCGGCCGGAAGACGACCGAGGGCCGGGTGGTCGGATCGGTGAGCAACGGTGGGCCCGCGCGGTGAAGGTTCGTCCACCGCGTGTCCCGCGGCCGCCCCGGTGCCGGGCCGGGCCGAGGCCGCCGGACGCACCGCACCATCCGAGCTGTCCGAGAAGGGAACCGCCTCGTGATCGTCGTCGCCGGTGAGGCACTGATCGACCTGGTACCGCGGGGCCCGGGTGCCCTCGCGGACCTGAAGCCGGCGCTGGGCGGCGGCCCGTACAACACCGCCGTGGCCCTCGGCAGACTGGGCTCCCCCACCGCCTTCTGCTCGCGGTTGTCGTCCGATGCCTTCGGCGAGGCCCTGCTCGACGGGCTGCGGCGGGCCGGCGTCGACGTCTCCCGCGTCCAGCGGGGGCCGGAGCCGACGACCCTCGCCGTGGCCACGGTCGACGCCGGCGGCTCGGCCGCCTACTCCTTCTATGTCGACGGCACCGCCGACCGTCTGTTCACCGCACCCGCCGCGCTCCCCGCCGGGACGCGCGCGGTCTCCTTCGGTACCTGCTCACTCGTCCTGGAACCGGGGGCGAGTGCCTACGAGGAGTTGCTGCGGACCGCTGCCGGGCAGGGCCTGTTCACCGCGCTGGACCCCAATATCCGGGCGGGACTGATCCCGGACGCGGATGCCTACCGGGAGCGTTTTCGGAGCTGGCTGCCCTCGGTGACGCTGCTGAAGCTGTCCGCGGAGGACGCGGCATGGCTCGGCGGAACCCCGCGCGAATGGCTGGCCGCGGGACCGGCGGCCGTGGTGATCACGCGGGGCGGCGATGGATTGACCGTGTTCACCGGGGACGGCGGGGAGCATTCCGTGCCGGGTGAGAAGGTCGATGTCGTGGACACCATCGGGGCCGGCGACACGGTGAACGCGGCCTTGCTGCACGGCCTGGCCCACCGGGACGCGCTGTCCGCCGAAGCGCTCGCCGCCCTCGGGACGGAGGGCTGGACACGGCTGTTGCGCTTCGCGGCACGGGCGGCGGCGATCACCTGCTCACGGGCGGGAGCCGAGCCGCCGTACGCGTCGGAACTGGGTGATCCGGCCGCGCTGTGAGCCGCTGTTCTTCCCTGTGCTGTTGACAAGGTGCGACCGGGCCGGTGGCGCGCGGGGTCCTGCCGGGCCGCCGGAACGGGCCTGATGATGGTGAAACGAGCGGCGCCCCGCG
>NZ_BAAASM010000001.1:93111-376159 GCF_039532885.1 Streptomyces nogalater
GGGGCGCCGCTTTTTTGATGAGTTGTCAGGCGTCGGCCGGAGCCTCCGCCTGGCGTCCGGTCGGCTCAGGAACCGCTGGTCCGCGTGGTCTTCTTCGCGGGCTTCGCCTTCTTCGTGACGGTGGCGGCCTTCTTGGTCGCGGTGCTGTTGGCCTTGGACTTGGTGGCGGCGCTGCCTGCCTTGGCCGTCACCGTCTTCCTGGCCGGAGTCTTGGCCGCGGCCGTCTTCCGGGCCGTGCCACCGCGCCGCACCTCGACCTGCTGGGCATCGCTGACGCGGTCGGCACCGAGGATCTCCCGCAGGAACTTGCCCGTGTGGCTCGCCGGCACCCCGGCGACCTCCTCCGGCGTGCCCTCGGCGACCACCAGGCCGCCTCCGGCGCCGCCCTCGGGGCCCATGTCCACGACCCAGTCGGCGGTCTTGATCACGTCGAGGTTGTGCTCGATGACGATGACCGTGTTGCCCTTGTCCACCAGTCCGCCGAGGACCTTGAGCAGCTTGCTGATGTCCTCGAAGTGCAGACCGGTGGTCGGCTCGTCCAGGACGTAGACCGTGCGTCCGGTGGACCGCTTCTGCAGTTCGCTGGCGAGCTTGACGCGCTGCGCCTCACCACCGGAGAGGGTGGTGGCGGACTGGCCGAGGCGGACGTAACCGAGACCGACGTCGTTCAGCGTCTTCAGGTGGCGGGAGATCGCCGGGACCGCCTCGAAGAAGTGCATGGCCTCCTCGATCGGCATGTTCAGGACCTCGGCGATGGACTTGCCCTTGTAGTGGACCTCCAGGGTCTCCCGGTTGTACCGGGCGCCGTGGCAGACCTCACACGGGACGTAGACGTCCGGGAGGAAGTTCATCTCGATCTTGATCGTGCCGTCGCCCGCGCAGTTCTCGCAGCGGCCGCCCTTGACGTTGAAGGAGAAGCGGCCGGGCAGGTAGCCCCGGACCTTCGCCTCGGTGGTCTCGGCGAACAGCTTGCGGATGTGGTCGAAGACACCGGTGTACGTCGCCGGGTTGGACCGCGGGGTCCGGCCGATCGGCGACTGGTCGACGTGCACCACCTTGTCCACCAGGTCGTCGCCGTCGACGCGGGTGTGCCGTCCGGGGACGCTCCGGGCGCCGTTCAGCTCGCGGGCCAGGTGCGTGTACAGGATGTCGTTGACCAGTGTCGACTTGCCGGAGCCGGAGACACCGGTGACGGCCGTGAACACGCCCAGCGGGAAGGACACGTCGATGTCCTGGAGGTTGTTCTCGCGGGCGCCGTGCACGGTGAGCTGCCGGGACGGGTCGCGCGGGCGGCGTACGTCGGGGAGCGGGATCGACTTGCGGCCCGAGAGGTACGCACCGGTCTGCGACTCGGCGTTTTCGAGCAGTTCCTTCACGGAGCCGCTGTGCACCACCTTGCCGCCGTGCTCGCCGGCGCCGGGGCCGATGTCCACGATCCAGTCGGCGACCTTGATCGTGTCCTCGTCGTGCTCCACGACGATGAGCGTGTTGCCCATGTCACGCAGCCGGACCAGGGTCTCGATCAGCCGGTGGTTGTCCCGCTGGTGCAGACCGATGGACGGCTCGTCCAGGACGTACAGGACTCCGACGAGGCCGGAGCCGATCTGGGTGGCCAGGCGGATGCGCTGGGCCTCGCCGCCGGAGAGGGTGCCGGCCGCGCGGTTGAGCGAGAGGTAGTCCAGGCCGACGTCGACCAGGAAGCGCAGCCGCTCGTTGACCTCCTTCAGGACCCGCTCGGCGATCTTCTTGTCACGGGCGCTCAGCTTCAGCTCGCCCAGGAAGTCCGCGCAGTCGCTGATCGACATCGCGGAGACCTCCGCGATCGACTTCCCCATGATCGTGACCGCGAGGACGATCGGCTTCAGGCGCGTGCCCTCGCAGGAGGGGCAGGGCACCTCGCGCATATAGCCCTCGAAGCGCTCGCGGCTGGCGTCGCTCTCGGCCTCGCTGTGCCGGCGCTTGACGAAGGGCACCGCGCCCTCGAAGGGGGTGGTGTAGACCCGCTCGCGGCCGTACCGGTTGCGGTAGCGCACCTCGATCTGGGTCTTGTGGCCGTAGAGCAGGGCCTTCTTGGCGCGCTGCGGCAGACCCGCGAAGGGGATGTCCGTGCGGAAGCCGAGGGCGTCCGCGAGGGCGCTGACCAGGCGGCCGAAGTAGTCCTTGGTGTGTCCGTGCGACCAGGGGTGGATGGCGCCCTCGTCCAGGGACTTGTCCTCGTCCGGGACGATCAGCTCCGGGTCGACCTCCATGCGCGTGCCGATGCCGGTGCACTCGGGGCAGGCGCCGAAGGGCGAGTTGAAGGAGAAGGAGCGGGGCTCCAGCTCTTCGAAGGACAGGTCGTCGTACGGGCAGTAGAGGTGCTCCGAGTACATGCGCTCGCGCTCGGGGTCGTCCTCGGGGAGGTCCACGAAGTCGAGCACGACCATGCCGCCGGACAGGCCGAGGGCCGTCTCCACGGAGTCGGTGAGGCGCCGCTTGGCGGAGTCCTTCACCGTGAGGCGGTCCACGACCACCTCGATGGTGTGCTTCTCCTGCTTCTTCAGGACCGGCGGCTCGGACAGCTGGACGGTCTGGCCGTCCACGCGCGCGCGGGAGTAGCCCTTGGTCTGGAGGTCGGCGAAGAGGTCGACGAACTCGCCCTTGCGCTCGCGCACCAGCGGGGAGAGCACCTGGAAGCGGCTCCCCTCGGGCAGCTCCAGGACCTTGTCCACGATGGCCTGCGGCGACTGGCGCGAGATCGGGCGGCCGCACTCGGGGCAGTGCGGCTTGCCGATGCGCGCGAAGAGCAGACGCAGGTAGTCGTAGACCTCGGTGATCGTGCCGACCGTCGAGCGGGGGTTGCGCGAGGTCGACTTCTGGTCGATGGAGACCGCGGGGGAAAGGCCCTCGATGAAGTCGACGTCGGGCTTGTCCATCTGGCCGAGGAACTGCCGTGCGTACGAGGAGAGCGACTCCACGTAACGGCGCTGGCCCTCAGCGAAGATCGTGTCGAAGGCCAGGGAGGACTTGCCCGACCCGGACAGGCCCGTGAAGACGATGAGCGAGTCACGAGGCAGGTCGAGCGAGACATTCTTCAGATTGTGCTCGCGCGCGCCACGGACGATGAGACGGTCGGCCACGCCGGTCCGCACCTTTCTTGGGAGAAGTGACAGGGGCGGGGCCCCCGTGCTTCTTCAGACTAGGGGGAGCCACTGACAACGTCGGTCGGATTGCCCGGTTGCATAACAATCCCCGGCTACCCAGCATGCCCGACGCCGCCACCGACGATATAGCACGCGCATTCGATTTACGGGCGGCGTTCGTCACCTTCACCCGAAGGAGTGGCCGGGCTAGGGTCGGCGCCATGATGGATCACGCTCATGACCTGGCCTGTGTACGTGCGGCGACCGACCGGCTGCTCACCGCGCTCGCCGCACTGGACAACGCCGCGCTCGCCGGGCCGTCACGGCTCCCGGGCTGGAGCCGCGGGCACGTCCTCGCCCACCTCGCCCGGAACGCGGACGCTCTCGTGAACGTCCTTGAGGGCCGTCCCATGTACGCGAGTGCCGAGGCGCGGGACGCCGACATCGAGGAGGGCGCGCCGCGCCCCCTGGAGATTCAGGTCGCCGACGTCCGGGACAGCGCGGCCCGCTTGCAGGCGGCCGGGGAGGTGCCCGCGGACTGGTCCCGCACGGTGGAGCTGCGCAACGGGGTCACCGACTCCGCGTCGCGGGTCCCGTTCCGCCGGTGGGCGGAGGTGGAGCTGCACCACGTGGACCTCGGGATCGGGTACGAGCTGGAGGACCTGCCGGCCGAGTTCGCGGAGCGGGAGACCGGCTTCCTCGCGGAGCGCTTCTCCGGGCACTCCGACATCCCGGCGATCCGCCTCACGGACGGCACGCGCGCGTGGATCACCGGGCGCGGGGCCGACGTGCCCGGAATCACGGTGACCGGCCGGCCGGCGGACCTGCTGGGCTGGCTCGCCGGGCGCCGCGACGGCGCGGCGCTGGAGGTGGCCGGCGGGGAGCTGCCGAAGCTGCCCCCGCTCTAGAGGCCGCCCCGGCTCCAGGAGGCCCGCCCGCGGGCCAGCCGTCCGGGGGCCCGTCCGAGCGGCCGTGCGCCGGGCCGTCCCGCTATAGGCTGCGGTCATGACGTACTCCGGAGAGGTCAAGGTCGGCGGACCGGCGGATGTGCACGAGCTGAAGGACCTGATGATCACCAAGATCGCGGTCGGCCCGATGGACAACAACGCCTATCTGCTGCGCTGCCGGGCCACCGACGAGCAACTCCTGATCGACGCCGCCAACGAGGCGCACACGCTCCTCGGCATGATCGGTGACGACGGCATCGCGTCCGTCGTCACCACGCACCAGCACGGTGATCACTGGCAGGCGCTCGCCGAGGTCGTGGCGGTCACGGGCGCGCGTACGTACGCCGGCCGCGACGACGCCGCGGGCATCCCCGTGCCCACGGACGTCCTCGTCGACGACGGCGACGTGATCAAGGTGGGGCGGGTGGAGCTGACCGCGCGCCATCTGGTCGGTCACACGCCCGGTTCGATCGCGCTGGTCTACGACGACCCGCACGGCCACCCGCACGTCTTCACCGGCGACTGCCTCTTCCCCGGCGGTGTCGGCAACACGCGCAAGGACCCGAAGGCGTTCGCGAGCCTGATCCACGACGTGGAGACGAAGATCTTCGACGTGCTGCCGGACGAGACATGGGTCTACCCGGGGCACGGCAACGACACGACGCTGGGCACGGAGCGGCCGCATCTGCCGGAGTGGCACGCGCGCGGGTGGTGAGCGGGGAACGGGACCTTCACGGTCGGTCCGCACGGTTTCGTCCGTGAGCCCGTCCGCCTCCCCTGCCGGGCCCTCGGCGCGGAAAACACCGGTGCTCCGGCGCACTCGGTCGTGCACGCGCCCGGCGCAGGCACGTCGCACACGCGCCGGGCGCGCAGCTCGCACCACGCATGCTCCGGGCGCACACCGCCTCGGCACGCGCCCCGTGTGATTCCTTCGCACGTACCGAGCCCCCGTGCGCACTCGCGGAGAACGGCGCTCCGCTGTCAACTGGTAGCAGCCCGCGCAGGACAACAGCTCCTGAAGCGGCAGGGCCGCCGGTCTCCAACCCACCGCCCTCGGCCGGCGGCCCAAGCATCGCCTGCACGCGCGTAAGTGCGCGGCCACGTTCACACCGCCGCAACACCCGTTCCCACTATGCGGACAACTACCGCTGTGACCTGGACAGATGCCGCGTTCGCTGCCACTCTCCCGCCATGCATCCTGCCCCTCGCACCCCGCGCCGCGCGGTCGCCGCCGTCACCGTAGCCCTGCTCGCCACCGCTGTCGGCTGTGCGCCGCAGCCCGAGGAGGAGGCAGCCGCCACCTCGTCCGGGCCGGCCGCGAAGAGCTGCGCCAAGGGCAAGCTCGCCACGAAGGAGACAGGGAAGCTGACGATCGCGACGGACGAACCGGCGTACGAGCCCTGGTTCAAGGACGACAAGCCCGCCAACGGCCAGGGCTTCGAGTCGGCGGTCGCCTATGCCGTGGCGAAGCGGCTCGGCTATGACAAGAGCGCGGTCGTCTGGCAGAGCGTGCCGTTCAACAAGGCGTTCGCGCCCGGGGTGAAGAGCTTCGACTTCGACATCAACCAGGTTTCGATCAGTGACGAGCGCAAAAAGGCGGTGGACTTCTCCTCCGGCTACTACGACGTGCGCCAGGCCGTCATCGCGCTGAAGGGCGGCACGGCGGCCAAGGCGAGGAGCATCGCGGACCTGCGGAAGCTCAAGCTGGGCGCCCAGGTGGGCACCACGAGCCTCGACTACATCACCGACCTGGTGAAACCGGCACGGCAGGCGGCCGTCTTCGGCAAGAACGACCAGGCCAAGTCCGCGCTGAAGAACCGTCAGGTCGACGCCGTCGTCACCGATCTGCCGACCGCGTTCTACATCACCGCGGCCGAGGTGACGGACGCGGAGATCGTCGGCCAGTTCGAGAACCAGGGCGGCGCGTCCGAGCAGTTCGGGCTCGTGCTGGACAAGGGCAGCGCGCTGACCTCGTGTGTGACCGCCGCCGTCGACGCCCTGCGCGAGGACGGCACGCTGGCCCGCATCGAGAAGCAGTGGCTCTCGGACGCCGTCGACGCCCCGGTGCTCAAGTGACGGTCGTCAAGGGCGAGCCGGCCCGGGAAGGGGCGGACGGCACCGGTGACATGACCCGTGGCGGCCCCGACGGCGACGGCTACGTGCCCTCCGAACGGCGCTTGGCACGCGAACGCCACCGCCGCGCGCGTGCCCGTCGCGCCACGGCGATCGCGGCCCTGTCGACCCTCGTCACGGCGGCCCTGCTCTATCTGGTCGTCGTCAACGCGCCCGGCTGGCCGCGCACCAAGGAGACCTTCCTCAGCGCGCACTACGCGCGCGAGGCGTTCCCGAAGGTCCTCGAAGGGCTGTGGCTGAACCTCCGGCTGCTGCTGGTCTGCGGGGCCGCCGTCCTGGTACTCGGCATGCTGATCGCGATCGCGCGGACGCTGCGCGGACCGGTCTTCTTCCCTCTGCGGGTGCTGGCGGCGGCGTACACCGACTTCTTCCGCGGTCTGCCGCTGATCATCAACCTGTTGATCGTCGTCCTGGGCGTGCCGGCGCTGCGGCTGCAGGGGGTGACGGTCGATCCGGTGCTGCTCGGCGGCACCGCGCTGACGCTGACCTACTCGGCCTACGTGGCGGAGGTGTTCCGGGCCGGCATCGAGTCCGTCCACCCCTCACAGCGCGCGGCGGCCCGTTCGCTGGGTCTGACCAGCCGCCAGGCCCTGCGCCACGTCGTGCTGCCGCAGGCGGTGCGCCGTCAGGTGCCGCCGCTGCTCAACGACCTGGTGTCGCTGCAGAAGGACACCGGTCTGGTCTCCATCGGCGGTGCGGTGGACGCCGTGCGGGCGGCCGACATCATCGTGGGCCGCAGTCTGAACTACACGCCGTACATCGTCGCGGGGCTGGTCTTCGTGGCGCTGACCATCCCGATGACCCGGTTCACCGACTGGGTGACGGCCCGGATGGACCGGCGGCGGGTGCAGGGAGGGTCCCTGTGAACATCCGGGGAGGATCGCTGTGAGCACGTTGGAGAGCACGCCTGGGGACCACGGGCCCGTGCTGCGCATGGAGTCGGTCCGCAAGACCTTCGGCGGCTCGGTCGTCCTGCGCGACGTGCATCTGGACGTCGCCCCGCATACGGTGACCGCGCTGATCGGTGCCTCCGGTTCGGGCAAGTCCACCCTGCTGCGCTGCGCCAACCTCCTGGAGGAGATCGACGACGGCGCGATCTGGCTGGACGGCGAGGAGATCACCGACCCTCGGGTGGACCAGGACGCGGTACGGCGCCGGATCGGCGTCGTCTTCCAGGCGTACAACCTGTTTCCACACCTGACCGTGCTCGACAACATCACGCTCGCGCCGCGCCGGGTGCACGGGGTGGCCCGCGCCGAGGCCGAGGAACGGGCCAGGGAGCTGCTGGAACGGCTCGGCCTGGCCGGGAAGGCTGATGCCTACCCCGACCGGCTCAGCGGCGGGCAGCAGCAGCGTGTGGCGATCGTACGGGCCCTGGCGGTGCGGCCCCGGCTGTTGCTGCTGGACGAGATCACGGCCGCGCTCGACCCGGAACTGGTGGGCGAGGTGCTGGAGGTGGTCCGCGGCCTGAAGGAGGAGGGCATGACCATGGTGCTGGCGACGCACGAGATGGGGTTCGCGCGGGACGTCGCCGACCAGGTGTGCTTCCTGGACGGCGGGGTCGTACTCGAACGCGGCAGCGCCGAGCAGGTCTTCGGCGAGCCGCGGCACGAGCGCACCCGGCGCTTCCTGCGCCGTATCGTGGAGGCGGGCCGGCTGTAGACCCGCGCGCGGGGTTACGCGTCCGCCCGCGCCGCCCCGAGCAGCGCCGCGACCCGCTCCACGCCGAACACATAGCCCTGCACCCCGCAGCCGGCGATCACGCCGTCGGCGCGCTGCGAGACGTACGAGTGGTGCCGGAACGGCTCGCGCTGGTGGATGTTGGAGATGTGCACCTCCAGCACGGGCATCCCGTCGCAGGCGTTGAGCGCGTCCAGGATGGCGACCGACGTGTGCGAGTACGCGCCGGGGTTGATGACGATCCCGCAGTGCCCGAGCCGCGCCTCGTGGATCCAGTCGACGAGCTCGCCCTCGTGGTTCGACTGCCGGGCGTCCACCGTTCCGCCGTAGGAGGCGGCCGCCTTGGCGCACAGCGCCTCCACGTCGGCCAGAGTCTCCTTGCCGTAGATCTCGGGCTGGCGCTGGCCGAGCAGATTCAGGTTGGGCCCGTTGAGGATCATGATCGGGGCGTTGGCCAGGGTGCGGGGCACGGTTCCTCCGGTCCGTCGGTGGGCGGCGCGTCCGCGGCCGCCGCTCGTCACGGACCGGTCTATCACGCCGCCTTGGGGCGGGCAGAGGGCCGTGCACGCCGGTCGCCACGGCGTACACCACCAACCCCGTGATCACCTCCGCACGCCCCCGTAACTCCTGATCACGGTGGGTAGTTGACCCATCATGCACGATGTACAGGCTGTGAACAGGCCGTCCATGCCGCGCCTCGCCGCCGCCTCGCTCGCCGGGACGGCGATCGAGTTCTACGACTTCTTCGTCTACGGCACCGCGGCGGCCCTGGTGCTCGGACCGCTGTTCTTCCCGACGTTCTCGCCCCTGGCGGGCACGCTGGCGGCGTTCGGGACGTTCGGGGTGGGGTTCATCGCCAGACCGCTGGGCTCGGTGCTGTTCGGACATCTCGGAGACCGGCGTGGCCGGCGGCCGGTGCTCGTCGCCTCACTGCTGCTGACCGGCGCCGCCACGGTCGCGGTCGGCTGTGTGCCGTCCTATGACGCCATCGGCATCGCCGCGCCCCTTCTGCTGCTCGTCCTGCGCTTCCTGCAGGGGCTGGGACTCGGCGGGGAGTGGGGCGGGGCGGTGCTGCTGACCGCCGAGCACGCCCCGGCCGGACGGCGTGCCCTGTGGTCGAGCTTTCCGCAGATGGGCCCGGCGCTCGGCTTCGGGCTGGCCAACGGGGTGGTGCTCGCGCTGTCGACGGCGCTGTCCGACGCGGAGTTCGCGCGCTGGGGCTGGCGCGTGCCGTTCTGGGCGGCCGGAGCGCTGGCAGTGGCCGGCCTGTGGCTGCGCTCGTCCCTCGCGGAAAGTCCCCGCTTCCTGGAACTCGACGACCACGCGCGCGTGCCGTTCTTCGAGGTCGTACGGCACCACGGGCGGCTGGTGCTGCTGACGGCCGGGGCGCTCGCGTCGGGCTACGCGGTGTTCTACGCGGTGACGACCTGGGCGCTGGCGTATGCGACGGAACGGCTCGGCGTGAGCCGCACGGTCCTGCTGACGTGTGTCATGGGCGCGGTGCTCGTGCAGGGCGCGCTCGTGCCGCTCGTGGCGCTGTTCGCCGACCGGTTCGGGCGCCGGCCGATGTGTGTGGCCGGGTGCGTGGCCTGCGCCCTGTGGATGCTTCCGATGGTCGCGCTGCTGGCGACCGGAGAGCCGCTGCTGATGTTCCTCGGCATCCTGGGCGCCCTGCTCGCCTTCGTCACCGCGTTCGCGGTGATCGCCGCCTATCTGCCGGAGCTGTACGAACCGCGGGTGCGCTGCACGGGGGCCGCCGTGGGCTACAACCTCGGCGGGGTCCTCGGCGGCGCTCTCACCCCGATCGTGGCCACGGCGCTCGCGGAGCGGGGCGGGCGGGTGCCGTGGGGTGTGGGCGTGTATCTGACGGGGATCGCGCTGATCAGCCTGGTGTGCTTCACGCTGCTGCCGGAGACGCGGCCGGTGCCCGTGACCGCGGTGGAGCCGAAGCCGGTCACGGGCTGACCGGACGTGCCGGGCGGGCCGCCGGCTAGGGGTTGACCGCCAGTTCCAGGTAGGCCGCGAAGAGCACCAGATGGACGCCGCCCTGGAGCGGTGTGGCCCGGCCGGGCACCACGGTCAGGGAACTGACCACCACCGTCAGCGCGAGCATCAGCATGTGGGTCGGGCCCAGACCCAGGACGAGCGGTCCGGACAGCCAGACGGAGGCGAGGGCCACGGCGGGGATGGTCAGGCCGATGCTGGCCATCGCGGAGCCGAGCGCGAGGTTGAGGCTGGTCTGCACCCGGTCCCGGCGGGCGGCGCGCAGCGCGGCGATCGTCTCGGGCAGCAGGACGAGCAGGGCGATGATCACGCCGACCACCGCGTGCGGCAGGCCGGCCGCCGCCACGCCCGACTCGATCGTGGGCGACACCCCCTTGGCCAGGCCGACCACACCCACCAGGGCCAGCCCGAGCAGGCCCAGGCTGAGCCGGGCCGCGCGTGCGGACGGGGGCGATGCGTGGTCGTCGCCGCTGATGACCGCGCCCTGCCGGGGGACGGGCAGGAAGTAGTCGCGGTGCCGCACGGTCTGGGTGGTCACGAACAGTCCGTACAGGATCAGTGAGGACAGCGCGGCGAAGGTCAGCTGGACGGTGGAGAACTCGGGTCCGGGCTTGCTGGTGGTGAAGGTCGGCAGCACCAGGCTGAGTGTGGCCAGCGTCGCGACGGTCGCCAGCGCGGCGCCGGTGCCCTCGGGGTTGAAGAGCGCCGTGCCGTGCCGCAGGGAGGCGACGAGGAGGCAGAGCCCGACGATGCCGTTGCAGGTGATCATCACGGCGGCGAAGACAGTGTCCCTGGCCAGCGTGGAACTCTTGTCACCGCCATCGGCCATCAGGGTGACGATCAGGGCGACTTCGATGATCGTGACGGCGATGGCGAGCACCAGAGAGCCGAAGGGCTCGCCCACCCGGTGGGCGACCACCTCGGCGTGATGCACCGCCGCCAGGACGGAACCGGCCAGGACCAG
Organism: Streptomyces nogalater; assembly: GCF_039532885.1. Taxonomy (NCBI): domain Bacteria; kingdom Bacillati; phylum Actinomycetota; class Actinomycetes; order Kitasatosporales; family Streptomycetaceae; genus Streptomyces; species Streptomyces nogalater. The sequence goes on from NZ_BAAASM010000001.1 coordinate 103,962, forward strand.
CGTCACCAGGCCGACGAGGACGCCGGGCAGGTGCCGGCCCCAGGTGAGGGCCAGCAGGACGACCGCGAGCACCGGCACGAGCATCGTCCATTGACGGGTGAGCGACCGAAGCCGAGTGATCATGCGGCGATGGTCGCAGAGGCGTACAGGATTCGCATTCCGCTCTTTTCGGATACCTCTCATCCTTTCCGGCGCGGGTCCGGTGCCGGTGGGACCGGAAGCGCCTCATGGCGAGACCTCGCCCAGGAGGCTGGGCGAGGTCTCGGACTTCACGGCGGTGCCTGCGGACGGCGGCACCGTCACACGTCGACGCGCTCCTTCGGGGCGCCTTCGGCGTCGGTGTGCGCCGCCTGCTTCCTGGTGGCGAGCAGGCTGGTGACCGTGGTGACGACGAGGACCAGGCAGATCACGCCGAGCGAGACGGGGATGCTGATCTCGGGGACGTGGACACCGGACTCGTGCAGGGCGTGCAGTACCAGCTTGACGCCGATGAAGCCGAGGATGACCGACAGCCCGTACGACAGGTGGACCAGCTTCTTGAGCAGTCCGCCGATGAGGAAGTACAGCTGGCGCAGCCCCATCAGGGCGAAGGCGTTGGCGGTGAAGACGATGTACGGGTCCTGGGTCAGGCCGAAGATCGCGGGTATGGAGTCCAGGGCGAACAGCACGTCGGTGGTGCCGATGGCGAGCATCACGACCAGCATCGGGGTCATGACGCGCTTGCCGTTCTGCTGGATCCACAGCTTGGTGTCGTGGTAACGGTCGGCCACGCCGAAGCGGCGCTCGACGGCCTTCAGGAGCTTGTTCTCCTCGTACTCGTCCTCCTGCTCCTCCGCACGGGCCTCCTGGATGAGCTTCCAGGCGGTCCAGATCAGGAAGGCGCCGAAGAGGTAGAACACCCAGGCGAAGCTGGCGAGGATCGCGGCACCGGCGGCGATGAAGACGGCCCGCAGGACCAGGGCTATGAGGACGCCGACGAGCAGGACGCGCTGCTGGTACTGGGTGGGCACCGCGAACTTCGCCATGATGAGGACGAAGACGAAGAGGTTGTCGACGCTCAGCGACTTCTCGGTGATGAAGCCCGCGAAGAACTCGCCGGCCGGCTGTCCGCCGCCGAAGACGAGGAGGCCGAGACCGAAGAGGCCGGCCAGGGTGATCCAGACGACCGTCCAGACACCCGCTTCCTTGATCGACACCTCGTGTGGCTTGCGGCCGATGAAGAAATCGACCGCGATCAGCGCGGCGAGACCCGCGACGGTGAGGACCCACAGGCCCATAGAGACTTCCACTGCACCTCCGGCATTACGTGACGGCAAACACATCAGCGTTGTCGCTGCCGGAGGTCTCTTCCACCCGCGATGGGCCGACGCCCCGGGACCAGAACAGGTCCGTATTGACGGGTGCGCCGCAGCAAGGAGTACTCCCCTCCGTACGGAGAACAGTACCCAATAACCAAGAGAAGGTAAAGAGCTTAGTAAAGCAACTACCAAGTCGCCAGGTCAGAGCCGTTTTGCCAACGCTTGGTACAAGTCCCGTTCGCTCGCGCGTCCCCGAGCCCTGCGGGCGGGCTCCCGTGCTCAGAGATGCTCGCGGATCGCCGGCATGAGGTCCTGGAAGGTGCGGCCGTTGGCCGGGGCGCCGAGGGCGGTCATCGTCCAGCCGGAGCCCACCCGGTGCACCTTGGCCATGATCTGGGCGGTGTAGTCGCCCCCACCGGCCAGGGTGTAGCGGGCGAGTTCCTCGCCGTTGGTCTCGTCCACGAGCCGGCAGAAAGCGTTCTGCACCTCCTGGAACGTCTGGCCGGTGAAGGAGTTCACCGTGAAGACGATCTGGTCGACGCCGGTCGGCACACGCTGCAGGTCCACCAGGATCGCCTCGTCGTCGCCGCCCTGGCCGGCGCCGCCGACGAGGTTGTCACCGGTGTGACGCACCGAACCGTCGTCGCTCACCAGGTGGCGGAAGAAGACGACGTCCTGCGGTTCCTGGCCGGCGAAGAGGACCGCCGAGGCGTCCAGGTCGACCTCGCGGGTGCGGGAGCCGAACAGGCCGCGCCGCTTCGCCGCCTGCCAGCCGAGCCCCATGCGGACCGCGCTCAGGGTGGCCCCGTCGTTCTTCTCCAGGCTGATGGCCTGACCCTTGGACAAGTTGACCGACACGGCTGAATCCCCTCTCGACAGTCCCCTGCTGCCGCGCCGGGCCGTTGCGCGGCGCGGTTGTCCAGAACCCTACGCAGGGCGACCACCCGTACCGACCCCGGCTCGCGCTTTGTGTCGGTGTTGCAACACTTGGCACACAATCGCCGAGGCCGGCGGACGGCGGGTCAGGCGAGGCCGGCCTCTCGCATCTGGCGCAGCTCCTTCTTCATCTCGGAGACCTCGTCGCGCAGCCGGGCCGCGATCTCGAACTGCAGCTCCGCGGCGGCGGCCCGCATCCGCTCGGTCATCTCCTCGATCTGCTCGGCCAGCTCGGCCGCCGGGCGGTCCGTGGGCACCGTCTTGCCCTTGCCGGCCTTGGCGCCCTTGGCCGCCTTGTCGCCCAGCGACGGAACGGGCGCCTTCGCTCCCTTGCCGTCCTTCGTCTTGCGGTAACCGGAGCCCAGGAGTTGTTCGGTGTCGACCTCCTCGCGGGCGATCTGCGCCACGATGTCGTTGATCTTCTTGCGCAGCGGCTGCGGATCGATGCCGTGGGCCTTGTTGTAGGCGATCTGCTTCTCCCGGCGGCGGTTCGTCTCCTCGATGGCCCGCTCCATCGCCGGGGTGATCTTGTCGGCGTACATGTGGACCTCGCCGGAGACGTTGCGCGCCGCGCGGCCGATGGTCTGGATCAGCGAGGTGCCGGAGCGCAGGAAGCCCTCCTTGTCGGCGTCCAGGATCGCCACCAGCGACACCTCGGGCAGGTCGAGACCCTCGCGGAGGAGGTTGATGCCGACCAGGACGTCGTACTCACCGGCGCGCAGCTCACGCAGCAGTTCGATGCGGCGCAGGGTGTCGACGTCGCTGTGCAGATAGCGCACCTGGATGCCGAGTTCCAGGAAGTAGTCGGTCAGGTCCTCGGCCATCTTCTTGGTCAGCGTGGTGACGAGGACCCTCTCGTCCTTGTCGGTGCGCTTGCGGATCTCGTGCACCAGGTCGTCGATCTGGCCCTCGGTGGGCTTGACCACGACCTCCGGGTCGACCAGACCGGTCGGGCGGATGATCTGCTCCACGACGCCGTCGGAGCGGGACAGCTCGTAGGCTCCCGGGGTGGCCGACAGGTAGACGGTCTGCCCGATGCGCTCCTGGAACTCCTCCCACTTCAGGGGGCGGTTGTCCAGGGCGGAGGGCAGGCGGAAGCCGTGGTCGACCAGGGTGCGCTTGCGGGAGGCGTCGCCCTCGTACATCGCGCCGATCTGCGGGACGGTGACGTGCGACTCGTCGATGACGAGCAGGAAGTCGTCCGGGAAGTAGTCCAGCAGGGTGTTGGGCGGGGAGCCGGGGGAACGGCCGTCGAAGTGCATCGAGTAGTTCTCCACGCCGGAGCAGCTGCCGATCTGGCGGAGCATCTCGATGTCGTAGGTGGTGCGCATCCGAAGCCGCTGGGCCTCCAGGAGCTTGCCCTGCTTCTCCAGTTCGGCCAGGCGCTCCCCCAGCTCCTTCTCGATGTCGTTGACGGCCCGCTCCAAGCGCTCGGGGCCGGCGACGTAGTGGGAGGCGGGGAAGACGTAGAGCTGCTGGTCGTCGCTGATGATCTCGCCGGTGATCGGGTGCAGCGTGGACAGCGCCTCGATCTCGTCACCGAACATCTCGATGCGGACGGCCAGCTCCTCGTAGACCGGGAAGATCTCGATGGTGTCGCCGCGGACGCGGAACGTGCCGCGGGTGAACGCCAGGTCGTTGCGCGTGTACTGGATGTCCACGAAGCGGCGCAGCAGCTCGTCCCGGTCGATCTCGTCGCCGACCCTGAGGGGGACCATGCGGTCCACGTACTCCTGCGGCGTTCCGAGGCCGTAGATGCAGGACACCGAGGCGACCACGACGACGTCGCGGCGGGTGAGCAGGGAGTTGGTGGCCGAGTGGCGCAGGCGCTCGACCTCCTCGTTGATCGAGGAGTCCTTCTCGATGTAGGTGTCCGACTGGGGGACGTACGCCTCCGGTTGGTAGTAGTCGTAGTACGACACGAAGTACTCGACCGCGTTGTTCGGCAGCAGCTCGCGGAACTCGTTGGCCAGCTGGGCGGCCAGCGTCTTGTTCGGGGCCATGACGAGTGTGGGGCGCTGGAGCTTCTCGATCATCCAAGCCGTGGTGGCGGACTTGCCGGTGCCGGTCGCGCCCAGGAGGACGACGTCCTTCTCACCGGCCTGGACGCGCCGGGCCAGGTCGGCGATGGCCGTCGGCTGGTCGCCGCTGGGCTGGTAGGGGCTGACGACCTCGAAAGGCGCCACCGTGCGTTCGATGTGGGAAACGGGCCGCATGTCATCCACCGTACGACCCCGCACTGACAACCGGTTCCGATCAGCGGTTCTGCGGGGTGCGGGGGCGGTGGTGCCCGGCCCGGCGGAGCGGCCTGGGCCCGTGGTGGACGGCGGGGCCGTGGACCGCTTGGGAGGCGACGGCGGCGGCCGGGACGCCCGGTTTGTGCTCGACGGGCGTCCAGTCGGGGCCGCCCATGACCATCAGCGGATCGAAGACCACGACGACGCCCGCGATGAGCAGGAAGGCGAGCGGACCGATCAGCATGGGTGCGAGCGAGGACGTGGCCGCGGACCCGGCCTCGGCGGGGTGGGGGGCGCTGTCTAGGTGGACGCCGAGCGCCGCCATCCCGGTGTAGTGCATACCGCTGACCGCGAGCCCCATGACGAGGCTGGCGCCCACGCTCCACGCGAAGCCCCGCACCTGTCCGGCGGCCCACAGGGCGGCGGTGGCGGCCACGACCGCTATGACGACGGAGGCCGCGACGGTGAACGTGTTGTACGTGAACTGCCCGTGGAAGCGGACGCCCGCCATGCCGAGGTAGTGCATCGAGGCGACGCCGAGGCCGGTGATCGTGCCGCCGGTGAACAGCGGCGCGCCGGTGGCGCCCCGGTAGCCGACGATGAAGATCCCGATGCCGACCATGACGATGGCGAGCCCGAGGCTCGCGTAGGTGAGCGGCTTGTCGTAGTGGATCGGCGTGTCCTTGATGGTGAAGCCCATCATGGCGACGAAGTGCATGGTCCATATGCCCGAGCCGATCGCCGCCGAGCCGAGGGCCAGCCAGGCGGGGCGCCGGGAGTGCGTGACCAACAGCGACCGTGTGGTGCAGCGCAGGCCGAGGGCGCCACCGAGGCAGGCCATCAGATAGGCCACCAACGGGGTGACGACCCCGTAGCTGAATCCGTCGACCGTGCCTTGCATCCGCGGCTGCCCTTCCGCCTTCTTGCGTCCCGGAATACCGAATGTGCCCCCGTCCCAGGACCGCGGGGGCGGTCAGGGTTGTCGCAGAGAGTATGACTCCCCCCGGAATGGTCGAACGACTTTCCGGCAAAGAAACACGCCCTTGCCGCAGATGTGCGTCACCGGTGAGCGGACTTCGAACGTCTCCCTTCGGTTTGTGGCCATCCTGCGGCTGGGTGCTGTTGACGCTGAGCTGTCACTCTGGTGCTGTCGGTATCCCTCGACGGGAGGAGTACGCATGTACGCACGCGTAGTCGCCGGGACGGTCGTCGCGGCCCTCGGAGCGGCGGCGGTCCTGCTGAGCACCGGTTCCGCAGCCCGGGCGGGCGACGGGGTGGTGCCCACCGTGATCGCCCACCGGGGCGCCTCCGCCTACGCGCCCGAGAACACGCTGGCCGCCATCGACAAGGCCGCCCAGCTGGGCTTCTCCTGGGTGGAGAACGACGTTCAGCGCACCAAGGACGGTCAGCTGGTGGTGCTCCACGACGACAGCCTGTCGCGCACCACGAACGTCGAGGAGGTCTTCCCCGGCCGGGCTCCGTGGAAGGTGCGGGACTTCACCGCCGCGGAGATCGCCCGGCTGGACGCGGGCAGCTGGTTCTCCTCCGCGTACGCGGGCGCGCGCGTGCCGACGCTGAAGCAGTACATGCGCCGGGTCGAACGCAACCACGAAAAACTCGTCCTGGAGATCAAGAACCCGGAGCTGTACCCGGGCATCGAGCAGCAGACGCTCAAGCTTCTCCGCAACGAGGGCTGGCTGGACGGCCGGCACCGGAACCGGCTGATCGTCCAGAGCTTCAGCGCCGACAGCGTACGGACCGTCCACAAACTGAAGCCGGCGGTCACCACCGCCTACCTGGGCACGCCCGCCGTGACGGAGCTGAAGCAGTTCGCCCGCTTCACGGATCTGGTCAACCCTCCGCACGGGTCGCTCACCCGGGAGTACGTCTCGGCGGTGCACGCCCTCCGCGGGCCGCACGGCCGGCCGCTCAGAGTGTTCACCTGGACGGTGGACAACGCGGCCGGCGCCCGCCGGGTCGCCGGCTACGGGGTCGACGGGATCATCACCAACAAACCGGATGTGGTGCGGGACGCGCTGGCTTCGCACTGACCGGACGAGCGTTGTCAGTGCCGGGTCGTACCGTGGGCGCATGGACAGCCTCGGGCAGGATGAGCAGCGGATCGTGTGGACCGTGGTCGGTACGGACATCGGCCCGCTGATGCTGGCGGCGACTCGGAACGGCCTGGTCAACGTGGTGTTCCACGCCTCGGACGCCGTGCGCGGCCAAGCGCTGGAGCGGCTGGCCGCCCGCCTGGGCGGCCGCCTGGGCGGCCGGCCCGTGGAGGATCCGGACGCCCCGCTGCTGGCGGAGGCGATACGCCAGCTTCGGGCGTATTTCGCGGGCGAGCGGCATGGCTTCGACCTGCCGCTGGACTGGTCGCTGAGCTCCGGGTTCAACCGGCAGGTGCTGCGCGAGCTGGCGTCCGGCGTGCCGTACGGCAGCGTGGTCGGGTACGGCGATCTGGCCAGGCGGGTCGGGCAGCCCGGTGGGGCGCAGGCGGTGGGGATGGCGATGGGGGCCAATCCGCTGCCGGTGGTGGTGCCGTGCCACCGGGTGGTGGAGAGCGGCGGCGGCATCGGCGGTTTCGGGGGCGGGCTGGAGACCAAGCGGAAGCTGCTCGCCCTGGAGGGTGTGCTGCCGGAACCGCTGTTCTGACCGGCTCCGGATACGGCTAGTCGTAGTGCCGGGCCTCGAAGACGTTGCCGTCGGGGTCGCGGAAGTAGAAGCTGCGCGTGGCGTCGCCGCGGGCGCCCGACAGGCCGGGATCGATGCCGGACACGGGGACGCCGTGTTCCTCCAGGCGGGCGCGCAGGGCGTCGAAGGCGTCGGCCGGCAGGGCGAGGCAGACGTGGTTGACCGGGTGGCCCGCGCTGCCGGCCGAGCCGGGCAGCATCCTCATCCGTGCGGCGAGGCTGTGCGGGGCGAGGTCGAGGATGGTCTCCTCGTTGACACGTGCGGACGGGAAGGACACCTTCCCCGCCGCGTACTCGGCGACCGCGATCGGTTCCAGACCGACGGCCGTTTCGTAGAAGGCGGCCGAGGCGACCGGGTCGGCCACCCACAGGACGACGTGGTCGAGACGCGTGCTGTTCTTCGTCATACGCCCCAGGCTGGTGGCCTCCCGGGCGGCTCACAAGCGTTTAGCCGCGGCCGGGGCCCGCCAGAGATGAGAGAGGACCGACGGACAGGAGGCGGGCACATGGTGCTGGTGGTGTCGGAAGAGGTCCGGGAGGCGATCGGCGAGCGGCGGCCGGTGGTGGCTCTGGAGTCCACGATCATCGCGCACGGCCTGCCCCGCCCGCGCAACCTGGAGGTGGCGGTCGAACTGGAGGAGGCGGTACGGCGGGAGGGTGCCGTGCCGGCGACCGTCGCCGTCCTCGACGGGCGGCCCCGGGTCGGTCTGGGCAAGGAAGAGCTGGAACGGGTCGCGAACGAGGACATACGCAAGCTGGGCCATCGTGATCTGCCGCTCGCCATGGCGGCGGGAGCGAACGGGGCGACCACCGTCTCGGCGACCGCGCAGCTGGCCGCGCTGGCGGGCGTCCGGGTGTTCGCCACCGGCGGGCTGGGCGGTGTGCACCGGCAGTGGACGGTGACCCAGGACGAGTCGGCGGACCTGGGGCTGCTGGCGCGGACCCGGATCACGGTGGTGTGCGCGGGCGTGAAGTCGATCCTGGACGTGCCGGCGACGCTGCAGCGCCTGGAGACGCTGGGCGTGGCCGTCGCCGGGTACGGCACGAGCCGGTTCCCGGGCTTCTATCTGGCGGACTCGGGGCATCCGGTCGACTGGACGCTGGACACTCCGGAGCAGGTCGCCGCCGTCATGCGCGCCCAGGACGCGCTGGACGCGCCGGAGTCCGCGCTGATCGTCGCCCATCCGGTCCCGGAGGCGGAGCAGCTCGATCCCGCTCTGCACGCGCGCGTGCTCGCCGACGCGCTGCGCGCCTGCGCGGAGCAGGACGTCACCGGGCAGGCGGTGACACCGTTCCTGCTGGACTACCTGGTCCGGCACACCGACGGTGCCTCGCTGCACGCCAACCTGGCGGCGGTGCGCGGCAACGTACGGCTGGCGGCGCGGATCGCCACGGCGTGGGCCAGGGGGTGAGCGCGGAGCGGAACGGAAGCCTGCTGGTCGTCGGGGACGTGGTCACCGATGTGGTCGCCCGGCACCGGGGGCCGCTCGCGGCCGGCACCGACACGGCCGCCCTGATCCGGACGCTGCCGGGCGGCGCGGGCGCCAACGTGGCCTGCTGGGCGGCGTACGCGGGCGCGGCGGACGTACGGCTGCTGGGACGGGTGGGCGTGGACGCCGCGGCCTGGCACGAGCGGGAGCTGGTCGCGGCCGGGGTGCGGCCCCGGCTGGTGGTGGATCCTCGGGCGGCGACCGGGACGGTGATCTGCCTCGTCGACACGGGTGCGGCGGCCGAGCGGACGTTCCTGACGGACAGCGGGGCGTCTTTGCGGCTGGGGCCCGCCGACTGGTCGGACACGCTGCTCGACGGGGTGGACCGGCTGCATGTGTCGGGCTATCTGCTCTTCACGGAGTCGAGCCGGGCGCTCGCCGGGACGGCGCTCGCGGCGGCACGCGCGCGGGGGGTGCCGGTCAGCCTTGATCCGGCGTCGGCCGGCTTTCTGGCGGAGCTGGGGGTGGACCCTATTCTGGCGTTCGCACGGGGACTGGACGTGCTGTTGCCCAGCCGGGACGAGGCGTGCCTGCTGACCGGGCTGCCGGATCCGGCGGACGCGGCGGCCAAGCTGAGCCGTCTGGTGCCGTTGGTGGTGGTCAAGGCGGGGGCGGACGGCGCGCTGGTGGCCCGTCGCGGTGCCGTGCCCACCCGGGTCCCGGCCCTGCCGGTGGCGCCCCGTGACACCACGGGCGCGGGTGACGCCTTCACCGGCGCGTTCCTCGCCGCCCTGCTGGCGGGCGCGGACCCGGAGGAGGCGGCGGCGCGGGGCTGCCGGGCAGGTGCGGAAGCGGTCCGCCGGGTCGGCGGCAGACCTCCGCATCGGGACGGCGGGAGTTAGGCCTTGCCGTGGGCCGGGCTCGTCGTCCCGAGCGGGCCGGGGGGCGCGGTCTGCGGGAGGCCCGGGCGGATCAGAGGCTGGAGGGCGGGGTCGGCGTCCTCGCTCAGCAGCCGTCCGCCGGGACGCAGGGACGTGATCGGCGATCGCAAGGCCCGTTCCGGGTCGGGCACATGGACGAGGACGAGCCGGGCGTGGACCAGGTCGAAGCCCTCCCCCAGCGGCTCCTCGGCGCCCACGACGTGGACGCGTACCTGTACCTGGCGGGGTCGAAGAGGGCGGTGAAGGCGTCGAAGCGCCGGCCCGCCCCGTTCTGCCGGTTGGGCAGGAGGTACCCGCCGGAAGACGGCATGCCCCCGATCATCCAGTCGCCCGGGATTTCCGGTTCGGTCGTCCCTTGTCCACAGGCGGGAACAAAGCGGAACTCCCTGTTCCCACAGGCTTGCACGCACTTTGCCCGGGACTGGCAGACTTGCGGAGCAAGGCGCGCAAGCGTCGCACTCGGAGATCCACACGAGGAGATCCAGATGTCCATGGCAGGGAATCTGCGGAAGGTCACGGGGCTGGGCGGTGTCGGCGGCCTGCGCAAGGTCGCACGGCTGGCCCGGCGTCAGCCGCGCGTGGACCTGAGTCACCCCGCCAGGTCGCCCCTGGGCTCCTCGGTGGTGAACTGCGTGACATATCAGGACGGCGTGCGCGTCTCCGGGTGCGCCGACCTGGTGGATGCCGTCCGGCTGGTACGCAAGACCGGCGAGGGCTTCGTCTGGCTCGGGCTGCACGAGCCGACGGAGCATGAGTTCGCGGGGGTCGCCGAGCTGTTCGACCTTCATCCCCTGGCGGTGGAGGACGCGGTCGAGGCGCATCAGCGGCCGAAGCTGGAGCACTACGGGGACACGCTCTTCGCGGTGTTCAAGACCGTTTGCTATGTGGAGCACGAACGGCTGACGGCGACCAGCGAGGTGGTGGACACCGGCGAGATCATGGTGTTCGTCGGCCCCGACTTCGTGATCACGGTGCGGCACGGCCGGCATGGCTCCCTCGGCCCGCTGCGCGAGGAGCTGGAGACGGACCCGCAGCAGCTAGCCAAGGGGCCGGCGGCGGTGCTGCACGCGATCGCCGACCATGTGGTCGACGACTATCTGAACGTCACGGACGCGGTGCAGGGCGACATCGACCAGGTCGAGGCGGAGGTGTTCTCGGAGAACGGAGCACGGCTCGACCCCGGCCGTATCTACCAGATGAAGCGTGAACTGCTGGAGCTGAAGCGGGCGGTGGTGCCGCTGGGCCGCCCGGTGGAGGATCTGGCGACCCGGCCTTTCCGGGTCGTCGACCCGGAGATACAGGCGTACTTCCGGGATGTACTGGACCATCTGTTCCGGGCCAAGGAGCAGATCGCCGCGTTCGACGAGCTGCTCAACTCCATTCTGCAGGCGCATCTGGCGCAGGTGACCGTCGCGCAGAACGAGGACATGCGGAGGATCACGGCATGGGCCGCCGTGGTCGCCGTGCCGACGATGGTGTGCGGGATGTACGGCATGAACTTCGACCACATGCCGGAGTTGCACTGGCGATTCGGCTATCCGCTGATGATGGCCGTGATGGCGACGGCCTGTCTGGCACTGTACCGGGGCTTCCGGCGCAACGGCTGGCTCTGAGCGGCGGGTACGCAAGGACCGCTCGGCAGGGGTACGACCGGGGGTACGGCTGCCGGGCGCCGGCTCCCGCGGCCACCGGGGTGGACGGTCCGTCCGCCCAGCGGGTCAGCCGTTCCAGGCGGGGTGGCGCGGGTCGTCGGCGCGGACCAGCACGTCGGCCGTGCCGGCCGTGTCGGTTTCGGCCTCGTAGCGCTCGAAGGCGGAAAGGGTCCAGTGGTCGGCCTCGGGGGTGCGGCGGCGCAGGGCGCCCGGGGAGAGGAGGAGATGCACGGTCAGATCGAAGGGGAACCAGTGACGCAGCAGGAGAGGACCGTGGAGCAGGAGAATGCCGCCGGGCGGGAGTTGCACATAAGGACTGCGGGTGGCCCGGTCCGTGACCGGGTCCCACAGGTCGGGCAGGATCCGCCCGCTGCCTCCGGGATCGAGCGGGCCGATCACCTCACGCCACAGGGCGCCCGTGTCGAACCACCCGCTGTAGTACGACTCCGCGTCGCGCCGCCCGTGCTCCAGGCGCAGCGAGGCCGGGCGCAGGAAGCCCTCCGTGCCGATGACGAGGGAGGGCCGGCCCCGTAGGCGCAGCGCCTCGCCGACACGCGTGGCCAGGTCTCCCGGGTGAGCGGCCGGGGCGCCGTCGAAGCCGACGCGCGACCAGGCCCCTCCGTCGGCCGGCGCCGTGTCGGCCAGGCGGTCGGCGAGCCGCTCGGCCAGCCGGTCCCAGGTGATCGCTTCGAGTCGCACGCAGCCCATGATGCCGGGTGGCCCGGTGGAGCGGCGAGAACGGTCGGGCACGAACGCCGCCCGCACGACGGGCCGTGAAGCAAGGGCGGGCAGCCGGGCGCCGCCCGTGCCGCGGCGGAGCACGGCGGCCGGTATCCGCCGGCGTCACGGCGTCCCTTGGCCACGCATGGGGTGTCTTGGCCACGCATGGGGTGTCGTCCGATCCTCCGGGTCTCGCGCGAAACCCCGGCAGAAAGCGCTGTCCGCCGCTCTGCGCGGGGGCTCGCGGGGTCGTATCGTGGCCGCAAGAGTGCTGCCCGATGTCGGACGGACCTTCGTACACCCGGCGCCTGTGGTGCCCCGTACGCGAGGAAGACGCCATGGCCGATCCCAAGGGGTTCATGTCCACGCCGCGCCAGGAATGGCCGCGGCGGCCCGTCGAGGAGCGGGTGCGGGACTGGGAGGAGGTGTACGTCCCGGGAGCGCTGCTGCCCATCATCAGCGCGCAGGCCGACCGCTGTATGGACTGTGGCGTCCCGTTCTGCCACCAGGCCTGCCCGCTGGGCAATCTCATCCCCGAGTGGAACGACCTGGTGTCGCGGGAGGACTGGCGGGCCGCCGGTGACCGGCTGCACGCCACCAACAACTTCCCGGAGTTCACCGGCCGGTTGTGCCCGGCACCGTGCGAGGCGGGGTGTGTGCTGGCGATCAACCAGCCGGCCGTCACCATCAAGAACGTCGAGTGTGCGATCGCCGACCGGGCGTGGGAGGAGGGCTTCACGCCGGCCCGGCCGCCGGAGCGGCTGTCCGGGAAGACGGTCGCCGTCATCGGCTCCGGGCCCACCGGTCTGGCCGCGGCGCAACAGCTGACCCGGGCCGGGCACACGGTCGCGGTGTACGAGAAGGACGACCGGATCGGCGGGCTGATGCGGTACGGCATCCCCGAGTTCAAGATGGAGAAGCGGCACCTGGAGCGGCGGATCGGGCAGATGCTGGCCGAGGGGACGAAGTTCCGCACCTCGACGGCGGTCGGCCGGGATGTTCCGGCGGTCGAGCTGCGGAACCGGTACGACGCCGTGGTCATCGCGACCGGCGCGACGGCGTGGCGGGAACTTCCGGTGCCGGGCAGGGAGTTGAACGGGATACACCAGGCGATGGAGTATCTGCCGCTGGCGAACCGGGTGTGCGAGGGGGATCTGGAGGCCTCGCCGCTGTCGGCCGCCGGCAAGCACGTGGTGATCGTCGGCGGCGGGGACACCGGGGCGGACTGTCTGGGCACGGCGGTGCGCGAGGGGGCCGCGTCCGTCACCCAGTTGGACATCTACGGGCAGCCGGGTGCGGAGCGCGACGAGGACAGCGAGCCGTGGCCGACGTATCCGAAGGTCTACCGGCTGTCGGCCGCGCACGAGGAGGCTCGGGAGCTGCGGACGGCACCGGCGGCGGACGCGGACGCCCGGCTGTTCGCGGCGTCCACGCTCCGCTTCACGGGGGACGAGAGGGGGAATGTGCGGTCACTGCATCTGGTGGAGGTCGACGAGCGGCGGCTTCCGCTGCCGGGCACCGGGCGGGCGCTCCCGGCCGACCTGGTGCTCCTCGCCCTGGGATTCTCCGGGCCGGACCGGGAGGACGGGTTGATCGAGCAGCTGGGGCTGGCGCTGGCGCCGCGTGGCACGATCGCCCGGGACGACGGCTTCGCGACCAACGTCCCCGGGGTGTTCGCCGCGGGCGACGCGGCGCGCGGGCAGTCGCTCATAGTCTGGGCGATAGCGGAGGGCCGGGCGGTCGCGGCGGCCGTCGACCGCTATCTGACGGGAAGCTCCCGGCTCCCGGCCCCGATCACCCCGACGGACCGGCCGATGACCGTCTGACCGACGGCACCGCGGACACCGCCGACACCGACCGCACCGCCGACACCGCAGGCTCCCGCGCCCCAAGGGCCGGCGTCGCGACCGCCGGTCCGTCCTCAGCCGGTGCGCTCGTCCGTGCCCGCCACCTTGCCCGTGGCCAGGGCCACCCGGTTCCAGGTGTTGATGGTGAGGATCAGGGAGAGGACCTGGGCCAGTTCCCGTTCCTCGAAGTGGGCGGCGGCCTCGGCGTAGACGGTGTCGGGGACGCCGCCGTCGGCGATCAGGGTCACCGCCTCGGTCAGGGCCAGCGCGGCCTGTTCCCTGGGGGTGAAGAAGTGCCGGGCCTCCCGCCAGACGGCGACCAGGTGGAGCCGGTCCTCGCTCTCGCCGGCCTTGCGGGCGTCGTTGGTGTGCATGTGCAGGCAGTAGGCGCAGTGATTGAGATGGGAGGCACGGATCTGGATCAGTTCGACCAGGGCCGGGTCCAGGCCCGCGCGGGCGGCGGAGTCGAAGCGGATGATGGCACGGTAGACCTCCGGCGCGGCCTTCGCGAAGTCCAGGCGGGTGCGGGCGGCTTCGGCGGCGGCGATCCCGGCAGTGGGATCAAAGGTGCGGTCCAGGGTCCTGTCAGCGGTGTTCATGGTGCGCGTGTCCGTCGTCATGTGCTCCACCGTAGGGACCGGAAAGACCGGTTGTAGGGTGCATTTCCATGACGGAATCGTGGGTCAATTCCGCGGAGCGGATCGGCGTCGACCTGCATCTGGAGCTGTCCGGACCGGGTGGCCGCCGGGCCGCGCTCACCCGCGCGCTGCGGGAGGCCGTGCGCGGTGGCCGGCTGGCTCCGGGCACCCGGCTGCCGCCGTACCGGTCGCTCGCCGCGGACCTGGGCGTGGCCCGCAACACGGTGGCCGACGCCTACGCGGAACTGGTCGCGGAGGGCTGGCTGACCGCCCGGCAGGGTTCCGGGACCCGGGTCGCCGAGCGGGCGCGGCCCTCGCGCCAGGCCGCGGGCGCGGGGGCACGGGCCCAGGCGCCGGCACGCGCGCGTGGCCCGCGGCACGATCTGCGGCAGGGCAGGCCGGACGCCTCGGCCTTTCCGCGCACGGCGTGGGCGGCCTCGTACCGCCGGGCGCTCCAGGCGGCGCCGAGCGAGGCGTTCGGGCCGGGCGATCCTGCCGGGCGGCGGGAGCTGCGGGAGGCACTGGCGGAGTACCTGGCACGCGCGCGCGGGGTACGTACCGCGCCGGACCGGATCGTGATCTGTTCGGGTTTCGCGCACGCCCTGCGCCTGCTCTTCGGCCGGGACGCGCCGGGCGGGCCGGCCGGAGGCGGGGTGCTGCGCGGTCCGCTGGGCGTGGAGGCGTACGGTCTCGGTTTCCACCGGGACCTGCTCGCGGCGGCCGGTGTGCGCACGGTACCGCTGCCGCTGGACGAGCACGGCGCGCGGGTGGCGGCGCTCGGGCGCGAGCGGGCCGTGCTGCTGACGCCCGCGCACCAGTTCCCGACCGGCGGACCGCTGCGGGCGGAGCGCCGGGCGGCGGTGATCGACTGGGCACGCGCGCGGGGGGCGGTGGTGCTGGAGGACGACTACGACGGCGAGTTCCGCTATGACCGCCGGCCCGTCGGCGCGCTTCAGGGGCTCGATCCGGAGCGGGTGATCCACATCGGGTCGGTCAGCAAGAGCCTGTCGCCGGCGCTGCGGCTGGGCTGGATGGTCCTGCCGGAACGGTATGTGGAGCCGGTGCTGGCGGTGAAGGGGGAGCGGGAGGGGTGGGCGAGCGTGCCCGACCAGTTGGCGCTCGCGGACTTCGTGGCTTGCGGGTCGTACGACCGGCATGTGCGGCGGATGCGGCAGCGGTACCGGAGCCGGCGTGACCGGCTCGTCGCCGCGCTGGCCGAGCGGGCGCCGCACATCGGGGTGACGGGTATCGCGGCGGGGCTGCACGCGGTGCTGCGGCTGCCGTCCGGCACGGAACAGACGGTGGTGGAGGCCGCCGCGCGGCGGGGCATCGCCCTCGACGGTCTGGCCGCGTTCCGGCACCCGGACAGTCCGGCGTCGGCCGGTGACGGCCTGGTGGTGGGGTACGCGGCCCCGGCCGACCACCCCTACGGGGCGGCGCTGGAGGCACTGTGCGAGGTGCTTTCAACGGCGTGAGCCCCGGCCCGGCGACGCGCCCGCGGCGGAAGCGGCTCGGCCCACGACGGAAGCGGCCCGGCCCACGGCGACCAGGGCGGTTGCCCTGCGGCTCGCGGGCCACCGCGCCGTAGCCGGGATGACGCCGTCGTCCCGAACCGGTACCGGGGGTCGTTGTCGCGGTAGAAGGCCGTCACCGGCACCCGGGAGTCCGGGGCCGCCGCCTGCCGGCCCATCGCCTCGTCGACGGGGTGCGGTCGTCCTTGCCGCCGGGATACCAGCCGTACGTCCGCGCGGGATACGGCCTGCCGGTGCCGGTCTCGCCGGCCGTCGGGTCCTGTCCTGCCATGCGGCACTCCGTAGGCGTCGGACGCGGCAACGGTCGAGTCGGTCTCGAGAGAGGGGGGGCGAACCAAGAATCAAAAACCTCGACGCGGCACCGGGCCGGGCGCCGCCGACGAGTTCAGGACAGCAGGAAGTCGGCCACCCCCGCCTTGGCTCCCTCTATGAACGCGGTCATCTCGTCCATGGTGTAGATCAGGGCCGGCCCGTCCGGATCGGTCGACTGGCGTACGGCGATCCGGCCGTCGGCAAGCTTCATCGCCTCCAGGCAGTTCCCGCCGTTGCCGCCGCTCCAGGGCTTGTGCCACCCCTCGCTGCCCAACTCCCGCGCGGGCATGCCGTTGTAGACGCGTCCGCGCGGCATGATGCGATCCATTCACAGCTCCTTGCGGAGATCCCGGAGGATCTCCTTCGTGCGTTGTGCCGTAGCGGCCTGCGCCGCCATGCGGTCCATGACCTCCAGGTGGGTCGCCACCTCGGTGCGCGCGTCCAGATAGACGGCGCCGGTCAGGTACTCGCTGTAGACCATGTCCGGCAGTTCGGACACGGCGAATCGGAACAGCACGAAGGGCCCGTACGTCCCCGGGTGCGGCCCGTTGGCGAACGGGGCGACCTGGAGCGTCACATGGGCCAACTCCGTGGCCTCAAGCAACTTGTCGATCTGTGCGCGCATGACCTCCGGGCCGCCGACCGGACGGCGCAGCGCGGTCTCGTCCATCACCGCCCAGAAGCGGGGGGCGTCGGGGCGGGTGAGCAGGTCCTGGCGCCGCATGCGCAGGGCCACATGGCGCTCGATGTCGTCCGGGCTGGTCTGGCCGATGGCGCCGGACTTCAGCACACCGCGGGCGTAGTCCTCGGTCTGGAGCAGGCCGGGGACGAAGTGCGGCTCGTAGGAGCGGATGAGGCTGGCCGCGCCCTCCAGGCTGACGTACATCGAGAACCAGCCCGGCAGGATGTCGTGGAACCGCTGCCACCAACCGGGCCGGTTCGCCTCCTCGGCCAGCCGGACGAAGAGCTCGGCCTCGTCCTCGGGGACGCCGTAGGCCTTCAGCAGCAGTTGCAGGTACGGGATTTTGAGGGCGACCTCTGCCGTCTCCATGCGGCGGACGGTGGCGGGGGCGACATGGAGGACCCGGGCGGCCTCCTCGCGCTTCAGCCCGGCGCGTTCCCGCAGGTCCTGCAGGCGCCGGCCGAGGACCACCTGGCCCACCGTCGGCGCGGACCGCGGTTCGCTCACGCTCCCACCTCCACCGAAAGCCTCCACCGAAAGTTTCCCGACAGCCCTGCGGCGCCATTCGAAGGTTCATTCGAAGACCGGGCCCGATCTCCGACGACTCCAATTGGCGCCGCGCGAGGTGCTGTTGCGAGCAGTGTGCCACGCTCCCTGACAGAGTCCCTAACACTCTGCATTTTTCAGAGTGACTCTTGCCAAGTGTCTGCGACGGGGCGATAGTGGCAGGCGTGATTCCGTCCGCGCCTTTAGGAACAGACGCCGCCGGCCGTGCCGGTCTCGGCGCCGAGGGGGATGTCCCCGCGCGAGCCGGTTCGGACCTGGTGGAGGGGGCAGCCCTCCGGACAGGCGCCGCCGGCCGCAGGTTCCGCTTCGAGCTGGCCGCACATCCGGGTTCCGTCGCCCAGGCGAGACGTCTGACCGAGGCCCGGCTGTCCGGCTGGGCGGTCTGCGCGGACACCTGTGACAGCGCGGCCCTGGTCGTCTCCGAGCTGGTCACCAACGCCATCGTGCACACCGCGAGCAGCCGGGTGGTGTGCGAGCTGCACGACCATGACGACATGGTGCGCATAGCCGTCCGAGACGAGGGCTGTGCTCCTGGCGAGCCCCGCCCGTCCCCGCAGCGACCCGACGAGGAGCACGGGAGGGGGTTGCTTCTCGTCGACGCGCTGTGCCGGGCCTGGGGCGCCCAGGAGCACGGCCCCGGCCTGCTGGTCTGGGCCGAACTGCCCCGCGGTACCGACACCGCCCGCGACGCCGCCGAGCCGCGTGCCGACCTCGGCTGGGGCGCCCGCCCCAAGCCGGGCCGCCCGGAGGACTCCGGGGAGGACGAGCGGGCCGCGGCGGAACGGCACCGGCGGGAGCCGGGGCAGTACGACGGCGATGCCCTCCACCCCGAGCGGCACCGGCATACGGCACCGGCGGAACCCCCGTACCGGGCGCCCGAGCAGTGTCGCCACCGGGAGCGGCCGTGACGGGCGCGGCCGGCGCCGGGCGGGCCGGTGGCGCCGGACAGGGTGACGGGACGGGGGCCGGTTCCTGCACCGGTGCCGGCACCGGTTCCGATGCCGGCCCTCATGGCGGTGCCGGTTCCCCTGCCAATGCCGGCTTCCGTGCCGCCGGTCTCGGTGCCGATGCCGGAGCCGGCTTCCGTGCCTCCGGTTATGGTGCCGGTGCCGGTCAGGAGGGCGCCTTCGGCCTGGACACGCTCGTGCGGCTGCGACGCCGGTGGCCGGCCCCGGACCAGGGCCCGGGCCGGCCGCTGGCGCTGCCGGACGGCATGACCGCGCCGCTCGGCTGTGACGCCGTGGCCGTGCCCGACCGCCTGGGCCCGCTCGTCGTACCCCGGCTGCCGCGGGTGGGATGCGTGTACACCGACGGCTCCCAGTGGTGGTGGATCGTACCGTCGGACTCCGACTACGCCCTGCCCTGGCCGTCACCGGCCCGCTACACCACGGGCGCCCTGGTCACCGGCACCGCCCGGCTGATCCACCGCCCGGCGGGCACGGTCCCGTACACCCCGCCGATCCCGCTGTACCTGGCCCTGTGCCGGGTGACGGGTACGGCTCCGGACTGGTCGCGGGCCGCGTCGGCGTAACCACGCACGCCCTCGTACGCCCCGCAGGCCCCCCGTAAACCCCATCCCCATACGCCCCATACGCCCCCCGTACGCCTCTCACACTCGTCTGCCCGGCCGGTTCACTCGGCCGGCTCGCCGCCGCGGACGATCACCAGGAAGGCGTCCGTCGCGAGGTCCATGACGACCTCGGCGGGCAGGCCTTCCTGCCGTCGCGCGTGCGCGAACTCCTCCGCGGGCCAGGAGCCGCGCGGACCACCGGCGGGAAAGCGTTCGAGCACCCTTCGCCCGTTCACCATCTCGCACCTCCAGAAGCGTCGTACGTGTAAAGAGTCAACGCCCTGGAGGGGAAAACGCGTCGCCCGGTGACGGTACTGAGACCTAGCCGACACCGGGTCGGCGCGGACGGTGAGGATCCGTTCACCTGGTGACACGAACCGCACGCCCCGTATCACCGGCCGTACCCCTCGTATCGGCCCGTGACGGCAGTCCTAGTAGTCGTACTCGTCGTGCAGCCGCAGCCGGTCGCTGCCGGCGGGGTTCCGGCCGAGCGCGGTCAGGTCGAGCAGGGCCGCGGTGGTGCCCAGCACGTCCAGTCCGTCGTCGTACAGCGAGTACGTGTGGAAGACCCGGTCGTGGTCGCGCAGGAAGCAGCTGACGCCCGCGCGTTCGACCAGTTCGCCGTCCGCCTCGACGGTGGCCTCGAAGTCGCGGTTGAAGTCGCTGTCCGCCGAGGAGAACCAGGGCACCGCCCAGCCCATCCGCGCCTTGAACGGCAGAATCCGGGTGAACGGTGCCCGGGAGACGGCCGCGAAGGACGTGTTCCGGGCGCGCAGATGGGCGAGGTGGCCCACCTGGTCCAGGAAGGCCGCGCAGCACGGGCAGCCGGTCTCCCACTCCGGCGCGAACATGAAGTGGTGGACGACGAGCTGGGCCCGGCCCTCGAAGAGGTCCAGGAGGGTGGCCTTGCCGTCGCCGCCCTCGAAGACGTACTCCGGGTCGACCTCGACCATGGGCAGCCTCCGGCGCTCGGCGTCCAGGGCCTCGCGCGCTCGCCTGACCGCCTCCTCCCTGTGCCGCAACTCCTCGCGCGCCGCGCGCCACCGCTCACGCGAGACGATCTCCGGAAACGACATGAGCCCTCCTGTCCGACGGTCCGTCGGGGGTGGTGACCGTCGGCGCGCGCGGAACTCATCGCGGCGAAGGGGAAGTTTTTCGGCCAGTCTCACGCCGTTCCCACCGGGCGCCGCCGGCACCCGCGTTCCGCCGGGCTGCGGGCTCAGGTGTCGTACTCCTGGACGCGCCGTCCGTGGCCGCGCGCGGTCAGCCCGGGCAGCCGCTCCGTCAACTCCCGTACGACGTCCTCCACGTCCAGGGTGAGCAGTGCGCGGTCCCGCATCAGGACGCGGCCGTCGACGATCGTCGTACGGACGTCGGCCGCACGGGCGCTGTGCACCAGGGTGGCGGCGAGGTCGTGGACCGGCTGGGTGTGCGGGCCGGTGAGGTCGACGAGGACGATGTCGGCGCGCCGGCCGGGCGCGAGGGAGCCGATCCGGTCCCCGAGGCCGACCGCGCGGGCGCTCTGCGAGGTGGCGTGGTGCAGGGCCTGACGGGCGGTCAGCCAGCGCGGGTCGCCCTCGGTGGACTTCTGGATCAGGGACGTCAACGCCATCGCCTCCCACACGTCGAGGGAGTTGTTGGAGGCGGCGCCGTCCGTGGCGAGGCCGACGGGGACGCCGGCCGCGCGCAGGGCCCGCACCGGAGTGGTCGTCGGCCAGGCGAACTTCAGATAGCCGCGGGGCGCGGTGGCCACCGCCGTACGGCCGCCCGTGCGTTCCAGCAGCGGCAGGTCCCGCTCCAGGATGCCGGTGCCGTGGGCGATGAGCAGGTCGGTGTCCAGGAGGCCGGTGCGGTCCAGGATCTCGATGGGGGTGCGGCCGTGCCGGGCCAGGCTGACCTCGGTCTGGTCGCGGTTCTCTGCGGCGTGGATGTGCACGGGCAGACCGTGCGCGCGGGCGAGTTCGGCGGTGGCGGCGAGGTCGGCGTCGCTGACGGTGTAGGGGGCGTGCGGAGCGAGGGCGGTGGTGACGCGGCCGTCGGCGGCACCGCGCCGGCGGAGCGCGAACTCCACCGACGCCTCCCGGCCCCGGGGCCCCTGACCGGAGAAGTAGACCTGCCCGAGGTGGGCGCGCAGCCCGCACTCGGCGACGACGTCGGCGACCGTGTCCATGTGGAAGTAGTGGTCGGCGAAGCAGGTCACCCCGCCCCGGATCATCTCGGCGCAGGCGAGCCGCGCCCCGAGCGCCACGTCCCGCTCGGTGAGGTTGGTCTCGACGGGCCAGACCACGTCGTTGAACCACTCCCCCGTCGGCAGATCCTCGGCGAGGCCCCGCAGGGCCACCATCGGGGCGTGCGTATGGCAGTTGATCAGACCGGGCAGCGCGACCTGCCCGTGCGCCTCGATCCGCGTCACGGCCGGTACGTCCCGGGCGGCGGCCGCCGTGGTGACCGCGTCGATCACCCGGTCCCGGACGACGATCGCGGCGTCCTCGCGGAATCCGATCCGGTCCGCGTCGTCGTGCACCAGGACGGCACAGCCGGTGACGACGAGGTCGGCGGGAGAATCGCTCGGCATGCCAACGGCACTCATACGACCAACGTACGGGCCTTTCGCCGTACGGCGGGGGATTCCCGGGGGCGGCTACGACGGCCCGGTACGGTACGGCTACGACGGCCCGGTACGGCTACGCGGCTGTGGGCAGCGGTAGCCGTACGCCCCGTTGCCCCAGCTGCTCCAGCCGTTCCAGCTCCCCCAGTGCCTCGCGCAGCCGCCGGAGGTGCCGGGAGGTGAGCCGCCCGGTGTCGTCGAGGTGCACGGCGCAGGCCGTGGTGGTGTCCACGAGCCGTTCCAGCGCCTCGGCGACGGCGTCCGTGCCCTCCGTGTGCCGGGCCAGGGCGGGCAGTTCGGCGGCGGCGAGCGAGATGGCGGTCCGGGCCTCCGCGAGGGTCCGGTAGGCCTCCCGGCGCAACGCCCACCGCTCGGCACGGTCAGCGGGCACCGCGGACAGCGTCCACCGCTCGGCACGGCCCCCGGACTCGACGGTGTGCTGGTTTCGGGGCGTGCCGAGGACGTGCAGCAGGTAGGCGTGTGCCGCGCCCCCGGCCGCCGCGAGCCGGTCGCGTACGCCGCCGCCCCGCTTCCCCGGCATCGGCAGGTGCCCCACGACCAGCACGAGGGCGCAGGCCAGCAGGGTCTCGCCGATCCGGCCGGCCGAGGCCTGCGGTTCGCCACCGGCCATGAGCAGGGCGAGGACGAGGACGGTCACGACGGCGGTGAGTGCCGCGAAGTGCCGGGTGGCGACCGGTATGAGGGCGCCGCACACCGCCACCAGCGCGATCAGTCCGGCCGGGCGGGGCAGCAGCGCGGCGAGGCCGGCGAAGACCAGGGCGCCGAGGACGGTGCCGGCGGCCCGGCACAGCACCCGGGAGGCGAGCGGACCGAGATCGGGTTTAACAAGGAAGACGGCGGTGGCGGGCAGCCAGTACCAGTGCGCGTGCTGGCCGTACCAGCGGGCGTGGTGCAGGGCCTGGGCGATGGCCACGCTCGCGCCGAAGCAGAGGGCGACGCGCAGGCCGTACTCGCGCCCGCCGGCTCCGAGCGCGGCCCCCAGCGCCTGGCGCGGACTCCGGCGCCGGCCGAACAGCCGGCGACCGGCATGCTCGCCCCCGCCAGACAACCCGCGACCGGCACCCCCGCCCCGGCCGAGCAGCCGGCGACCGGCATCCCCGTCCCGGCCAGGCATCCCGCGACCGGCCTTCTCGCCCCGGCCGGACAACCCGCGATGGGTACCCGCGCTCCGGCCGAGCAGCCCATGGCCGCCCCCCTCGCCCCAACCGAACAGCCCGCGGCCGGCGCCCTCGCCCCGGTCGAACAGCCCGCGGTAGGCACCCTCACTACGACCCAGCAACCCGCGACCGGCACCCCCGCCCCGGCGGAACAGCCCATGGCCGGCGCCCTCGCTCCGGCCGAGCAGCCCATGGCCGGCGCCCTCGCCCCGGTCGAAGGCCTCGGCGGCGCGCAGCAGGGCGTCGTCCAGGGCGCGCAGGGCGGGGAGCACGGGGGCTGTCTCGCGGGCGCGGAGCCCGGCGCGCGGGAGGGGCGGGGCGGGCAGCCGGCCGGGACCGGTGTCGGCGCGGACGGCCGCGGCGAGCCGCCGGGGTCCCTGCGCCGCCCGCGCCGGCACCGGCTCCCCCGCCCAGCACAGGGCGGTGGCGGCCTCGGCTAGGGGCAGCGCCGCGGCGAACCGCGCGTGCAGCCTGCGTTCGGCGGCGCGGGTGGCGTATCCGCGCAGCCGGGGTCCGGCGAGGGCGTCCTGGGCATGGTCGAGGGCGGCGGTCAGCGCGGCCCGCCGGGCGGTGGCGTGCGGACCGCCCGCGGCCTCGACGAGCGCGGCGATCGCGTCGTACACGCCGGCGACCGCGGCCCGCTCCCCGTCGAACCGGAAGTCCCCGGCGAGCGAGCCGGGCGTGGGCAGGACGAGCCGCAGCGCGAGCAGCCAGCCGGCCCCGGCGAGGAAGGCGAGGGCCCGCTGCCAGCCGGGGTCGGCCGCCGGCATCCCGGCGCCGACCGCCGCGGCGACGAGCAGCTGGGTGCCTGCGGCGGAGGCGACGGGTCCGACGGCGCTGATGCCGCCGGCGGCCAGGCCCAGCGCGGTGAGCGCCAGGGTCAGCGGTACGGCGGTCAGTCCCTGCCCGGCGTACGTCCCCGCGAGCAGTCCGGCCGCTCCGGCC
Organism: Streptomyces nogalater; assembly: GCF_039532885.1. Taxonomy (NCBI): domain Bacteria; kingdom Bacillati; phylum Actinomycetota; class Actinomycetes; order Kitasatosporales; family Streptomycetaceae; genus Streptomyces; species Streptomyces nogalater. Next base: position 127,751 of record NZ_BAAASM010000001.1, read on the forward strand.
GCCGCGGGTACGCCGAGCCGGCGCACGGAGGCCCGCCGGCCGCCCGGCCGGTCGTTGATGCCGGCGAGCATCGCACCGATGGCGGCGAGCACTCCGAGGGCCGTCCGGCCCAGGAGCATCCCGGCGAGCAGCGACGGCCCGGCGGCGAGGGCGCCCCGGCACACCGCGCTCCAGGGGACGGGTTCGCGCTGGGCGCGGAAGGCGTGGGCGAGCCAGGGGGGTACGGCGGGCACAGCGGGCCGGAACACGGGGCTCCTGTTCATACGAGGGCGGGGGTGGGCCTTCGGACGACGGTGGCCGGTGGAGGTGGTCCCACGGTAGATCGCGTTCCCCTCGCGAACGGAACGCTCACGTTTCGCCCGTGTGAAACCTGGCGGGACGGCCGTTTTCTTTATGAACGCAATGGCCGGAAGGCCTCTTCGGCACCGAAATCCGGATGCGGGCGGGCCGCGCGGGCCGGATCATCGGGCATCCGTGCCGTCCCCCGTACGAAGGAGCCGCTTCCGTGATCCGGCGTGTGACCGCCCCCGCCCTGTTCCCTCCGCCCGCCTACTCCCACGCCTCGGTCGTCGAGGCGGGGACGAAGCTCGCGTTCCTCGCCGGGTCGGTGCCGCTGACCGCCGACGGGGAACTGGTGGGACCGGGGGATCCCGTGCGCCAGGCCGAGCAGGTGATCGCCAATCTGCGCGAGCAGCTGCGGGCCGTCGGCAGCGATCTGGAGCATGTACTGGTGACGGACGTGTACGTGGTCGGCGACGACACCGCGGCGCTGTCCGCGGTGTGGCAGGTCGTGGAGTCCTCGGGGCTGAGCACGGGCCCGCACTCCTCCACACTGCTCGGCGTGTCCTGCCTCGGCTACCCCGGCCAGCTCCTGGAGATCACGGCCACCGCCGTGGTGCCGGAGCCGGCGGCGGACCCGGTCGTGCTGCGCCGTGCCGTGGCGGCCGACGCCCGGGCCGTCGCCGACGTCTATCTGCGGTCCTTCGGCACCGCGCTGCCGACCGTCGTGCGCCCGCGCACCGACGACGAGGTCCGGGACTATGTCCGGCACGTCGTGGTGCCGGCGCGGGAGACCTGGGTGGCGGAGGCGGCCGGCGCCGGCGTGGTCGGTCTGATGGTGCTGGACGGGGAGGTGCTGGACCAGCTGTACCTGGACCCCGAGTGGCGGGGCCGGGGCATCGGTGACCGGTTCGTCGCGCTGGCCAAGGAGCGCAGCCCGGGTGGGCTGACCCTGTGGACGTTCCAGGTGAACAAGCCCGCCCACCGCTTCTACGAGCGGCACGGCTTCACCGCCGTGGCGTTCACCGACGGCAGCCGCAACGAGGAACGCGAACCGGACGTCCGCTACGACTGGCGCCCCTGAAGCACGACTGACGCCTCCGAGGCACCGGGGCTTCCCTTACGGCCGCCGTCCCCGAACCCACGACCGGGTTGCCGAATCTACGGCCGGGGTTCCGGAGCTACGGCCGGCTTCCCAGACCTACGACCGGGTTCCGGGCCTACGACCGGTGTCCGCGAACCGCCTTCCCGGGGGCGCCGGGCGGTGCCGTCGGCTGTCCCCACTCCCGGTGCTCGGGCAGCGGCTTGGCGTAGCCGCCCGCCCGGCTCATGGTCAGGCCGAGTGCCACCGGGGACTCGGCCCGGGCCGGCTCCTCACGGCAGCCCGGCCGCGTCCGCCGCCGTACGCAGGACCTCCCGCAGCATCTCGGCGGTGAGCCGGCCGGTGAAGGTGTTGCGCTGGCTGACGTGGAAGCAGCCGAAGAGGTCCAGGCCGTCCAACGCGACCCGGGCGCCGTGGCCGAAGACCGGGCGGGGGCGGGGCACCGTCCAGCCGGCCGCCGCGAACGCGGGCAGCGCGGCCTGCCAGCCGAAGGCGCCGAGGACGACGGCGGCCTTCAGCGTCGGCCGGAGCAGCGTCAGTTCCTGGACCAGCCAGGGGCGGCAGGTGTCGCGCTCGCCCGGGGTCGGCTTGTTGGCGGGCGGGGCGCAGTGCACCGGCGCGGTGACCCGCACGCCGTACAGTTCCAGGCCGTCATCGGCACTGACGGAGGTGGGCTGCGAGGCGAGCCCCACGTCGTACAGCGCCTGGTAGAGCACGTCTCCGGAACGGTCGCCGGTGAACATCCGGCCGGTGCGGTTGCCGCCGTGCGCGGCGGGGGCCAGCCCGATGATCACCAGCCGGGCGTCCGCGGGGCCGAAGCCGGGCACCGGCCGCCCCCAGTACGTCCAGTCGGCGAACGCGGCCCGCTTCGTACGGGCCACCTCCTCGCGCCACTCGACCAGCCGGGGGCAGGCCCGGCACTCGGCGACGCGCCGGTCCAGCCGGGCGAGGGCACTGGGGTTGTCCATACGTTCACCGTAAGCCGGGGGTGGGTGGCGGGATGTGGGCGGAGACACGGATGCGCGGTGGGTGCGGGTCGGGGCGGGCCGGAGTGCGCGGGTGCCCGGGTGCGCGCCGGGAAAACGCTTCCGGCTCGGTGGCCCGCGCGCGTTAAGGTCGGGGCATGGCTTCCGACGATGCGGACGAGAACGTGGACCGTGGGACCGGCGAGGTAACGGACGAGCCGGGCGGCACGGGTTCCGCCCCCGCCGGACAGCCGCTCGACCCCAGGATCGCCGCGGCGGTGGCCGCCGCCGAGGCCGCGGGGACCGCGAGCGGCGAGACCGTCCGCATCGACAGCTGGATCTGGGCCGTCCGTCTCATCAAGACCCGCTCCCTGGGCGCCGCGGCCTGCCGGGGCGGGCATGTGCATGTGAACGGCGAGCGGGTGAAGCCCGCCTACTCCGTGCGCGTCGGTGACGAAGTGCGGCTGCGGCACGAGGGCCGGGAACGGGTCGTGATCGTCAAGCGCCTGATCCGCAAGCGGGTCGGGGCGCCCGTGGCCGCGCAGTGCTACATCGACAACTCCCCTCCGCCCCCGCCCCGCGAGGCCGTCGCTCCTGTCGGCCTCCGCGACCGGGGCACCGGCCGCCCCACCAAGCGCGACCGCCGCGAACTCGAACGCCTCCGGGGCCTGGCCCTCGGCAGCCCCGGCGGCTTCGCCGGACCCGGCTCCGCCGGCCGGGGCGGGCCGGGCGGCTCGGGTACGGGCGGGGCGGGCGGCTCGGGCGCGGGCGGCCGCAGGGGTACCGGCGGACCGGGCGGCCGTCGCGGACATCGCGGCTCCGGAACCGACGCCGACACAGGCACCGGCAGCGAACCCGACGGCACCGGCGGCCACCCGCGCGGCCGGTAAGTCCACGGCCCCGCCCCGGCCGCCTGCCACATCCCTTGTCGCCGCCGGCCGTGCCCCGGAGGGGTCACCGGCGGACCGGCAACCGCAGCAGCGCCCTGTTGGGGGAGCGGCGGGCCCAGGCGATCAGGGTGAGCGGGGCCAGCAGGATCAGAGGGGTCGCCGCGTTCTGGCCGTCGAACGCGGTGAGCTGCACGATGAACGCTCCCACCATGAGCGCGCCGAGGGCGATCGCCGACAGGGACTGCAAGACGGGAACCAACAGCGCGACCGCCCCGGCCAGTTCGAGGGCGCCGATGGTGTACATGGCCCCGCTGCCCCAGCCGATTCTGTCGAAGGACTCGACGGCCGTCGGATGCGCTATGAGCTTGGGCAGGGCGCTGGCGAGGCCGAAGAACAGGGCCAGCACCACCTGCACGGCCCGCAGCGCCACCAGTGCTCCACGCGCCCGGCCCGTGCGGGAGCCGGCGGAGGCCGTGGGCGCCGTGGAGCGCGAGCCGACGCGAGCGGTGGCCTGGGTCTGGGTCTGGGTCTGGGACATGGAGGTCTCCCGAGGAAGCGGTCCTGGTTGCTTTCACCCAGGTAGACCGGCCGGAGAGCCGGAACTCATCGCTTTTCCGGCAGCGGGAGCAGGCGGGGATACAAACCGTTCGGAGAGCGGGCGGACCCGGCCCCCGGTCACCCCGCCGGTACCGCCCGCACCGCCGGCACCGCCGGCACCGCCCGCACCCATATCCCGTCCGGTGTCAGATACCTGTCGACCTTCAGTCCCGCCTCCGCAAGCGCCGACTCGAACTGCTCCTGCGTCAGGGGCCTGGACAGGAAGGTCTGGGTCCACACCGCGTCCGGGAACACATACTCCGCGCGCACCGAGTCCACCCCCTCCCCGGCCGGCTCCACCGAGGTGATCCTGACGGTGAAGCCGCTCGGGTCGACCCGCTCCCTGGGCACGTTGGTGTGGTAGTCCGGGCCCTCCCGCTGGATGAGTACGCAACCGTCCTCCGCGACATGCCGGGCGCAGGTGCGCAGCATGCCCCTGCGGACCTCCTCGTCACCGGCGTGCACCAGGAACGACGCGAGCATCACCACGTCGAACGTCTCGCCCAGTTCCAGGGTTTCGACAGGGCCGCATATCGTGCGTGCCCCGCGCACCCGGGCCAGCATCTCGGCGGACTCGTCCACCGCCGTGACCGTGAAGCCGCGCTCCAGCAGCGGATGGGTCACCCGGCCGACCCCGCTGCCCAGCTCCAGGATGTGCGCCCCGGCCGGCACCGCGGCGGCGATGATGTCCGGCTCGTCCCCCACCGGCAGCCGTGCGTACAGCTCGACCGCGCAGCCGTCCGGGGTGATCGCCCCCGGTCCCGTGCCCTCGTATCCCTCACGCATCTCGATCCTCATGCCCGGACAACGGCCCACGCCCGCACGCCCGTTCCCCCTCTCCCCCAGTTCACTCCTTCGAGTTATCCAGGCCGGAACGGGAACCATCCGTGCCCGATGTACCAGGGGGCACCGACCCGCGGACGCCGATGCCGGGCGGGGCCGGACCGGGCGTTGGTGCGGGCCGGCGCCGAAGAGTACGTTGCAAGGAGGAGTGGTGGTCCGATGCGTACGGGCAGTGAACCGGCGACCGCGCGCAGTGCCCTGCGGGCGCGGTTCTGGCTGAGCGTGTGGGGGCTGGGCTGGACGGCTCTCGGCACGGTGGCCTTCGCGCTGGCCGGGCGGCCGGGCTGGGCGGCGGTGTGCGGGGCGCTGTGCCTGGTGGCCGCCGTCGACCTGGCCGTGATCGTGCGGCACATGCGGCAGGGCCCTCACTACCAGCCGGGCCGCGACGTGCCGCCGTACCAGCCGCCGGAGGACGGACCGCCGTACCCGGGCCCGCCGAACCACCGCCATCCGGGCGGACGCCCGCACCGGGGGTGGCCCGGCCCCCGGCATCCGTGACACCCCGCATCCCTGAACCCGGCATCCGTGGCGGAGACCGGCGCTGCCCCGCCGATCCTGGCGGGCCTCCGCGTCCGCGGGCGGCGCCGGCGCTACCCCGGGAACCGGGCGGGACCCCGGGGACCGGGCGGGACCCCGGGACCGGGCAGGGCCCCGGCATCCGTGAACGGGCGCCGGTGCCGGCCTCCCGGGCCGGGCGGGCGCGCCGTCGGCCACCGGGATGTCACGCCTCGAAGCGTGCCGCCTTCAGGTACCGCGGGTTGGGGTCCAGCGCCGCCGCCAGCCGGAAATGGCGCTTGGCCTGGTCGGGGCGGCCTTGGCGTTCGTAGGTGCGGGCCAGGGCGAAGTGCGCGAACGCGTTGTCCGGCTCGCGTTCCAGCACGATGGTGAACTCCAGCTCGGCGGGACGCAGTTGGGCCGCGGCGAAGAAGGCACGCGCGCGCAGCAGCCGGGCCGCCGTGTTCTCGGGGTGCGCGGCGATGACTTCGTCGAGCAGCTTCACCGCGCCCCGCGGGTCGCGCGCGTTGAGCAGTTGCTCGGCGGCGCGGAAGTCGATGACATGCGTTTCCGGAGTGCGTCCGGTGGAACCGCTGGTCTCGGGCACGGCTGAGTCCTTCCCTTGCTCCGGCGGTTCAACGCCCCGAAGCGGCCGGCTATTCCGCGCCGGCGGTGTCCTGCCGCGCCCGACGGGCCAGGTCGTCCCACACCTCGGCGACGCGCCTCCGCAGCACCTCCAGGGGAACGTCGTTGTCGATGACGATGTCCGCGATCTCCCGGCGCTGCTCGCGCGTCGCCTGTGCGGCCATACGCGCGCGTGCGTCCTCCTCGGTCATCCCGCGCAGCCGTACCAGCCGGTCGAGCTGGGTTTCGGGGCTCGCGTCCACGACGATCACGACGTCATAGAGCGGTGCGAGGCCGTTCTCGGTGAGCAGGGGGACGTCGTGGACCACCACGGCGTCCTCGGGCGCCGCGCTCTCCAGCTCGCGGGAGCGGTCCCGGACCAGCGGGTGCACGATCGAGTTGAGGACGGCGAGCTTCTCGGGGTCGGCGAAGACGAGGGAGCCGAGCCGGGGCCGGTCCAGGCCGCCGTCGGCGGTGAGGATGTCCGTACCGAAGGCGTCGGCCACGGCGGCGAGGCCGGGGGTGCCGGGCGCCACGACCTCGCGGGCGATGCGGTCCGCGTCGACGAGGACGGCCCCGTGCTCCACGAGCAGCCGCGACACCTCGCTCTTGCCGGCGCCGATCCCGCCGGTCAGGCCCACTGTCAGCATGAACGGCAGCCTAGACGCCCGGCCGGGGGGCCGGTGCGGCGGGTGCCGGCCGCCGGCGCCCGCGCCCCCGCCTCAGGCGTCGCCCTCCCGCTCCGCCAGGAACCGCTCGAACTCCCGCCCGATCTCGTCCGCCGACGGGATCTCCACGGGCTCGGCCAGCATGTTGCCCCGGGTCTCGGCGCCCGCCGCCGCGTCGTACTGGTGCTCAAGTCCCTGGACGAGCGCGGTCAGTTCCTCGTCGCCCTCCCGGATCTGCCGGTCGATCTCGGTCTGGGTGCGGTGGGCGTCCGTGCGCAGCGCGTGGGCCACGCCGGGCAATACCAGGCCGGTCGCGGCCGTGACGGCCTCCAGGACGGTCAGCGCGGCGTCCGGGTACGGGGAGCGGGCGATGTAGTGCGGCACGTGCGCGGCGACGCCCAGGACGTCGTGACCGGCCTCCATGAGGCGGTATTCGACCAGGGACTCGGCGCTGCCGGGCACCTGTGCCTCGTCGAAGGGGCTGCGGTGTCCGGGGACGAGGTCGGTGCGGTTGCCGTGCGGGGTCAGGCCCACCGGGCGGGTGTGCGGGACGCCCATGGGGATGCCGTGGAAGTTCACGGACAGGCGCACGCCGAGCCGTTCCACGATCTGCCGCACCGCCGCCGCGAACCGCTCCCACTCCACGTCCGGTTCGGGCCCGGACAGCAGCAGGAAGGGGGCACCGGTGGTGTCCTGGACGAGGTGGACCTCGATGGCCGGGGTCTCGTAGCCGGTCCAGCGGTCCCGCTTGAAGGTCAGCAGGGGCCGGCGGGCCCGGTAGTCCACGAGCCGGTCGTGGTCGAACCGGGCCACGACCTGGTGGGGCAGTGAGTCGAGCAGCCGGTCGACGATCTGGTCGCCGGTCTCACCCGCGTCGATGTATCCGTCGAAGTGGTAGAGCATGACAAGGCCGGCCGACTCCTGGGCGAGCGCCATGTCCACCACGGCGAGGCCCTTCGGCTCCCATGCGTACAAACCCTGCGGATCAAGCACTGTGACCGCTCCTCCTCGTGTCCGTCATGGACAACGCGCCCCGGAACTGCGGAATTCCCGCCACACGCCGTCGATCGGGATCCCTGCCGTACGCCTTGACGGCCCCTCACCTGGTCCGTACCTTCACGGGCGTCGAGTTCGCGGTGACGACCGCCGTTCACATAGGGGAAAACGGGAAGGCACTCCGATGCGCATGCGTACGCCGCTCACCTCCCTGCTCGCCGCCACCCTCGCCGCCGGCCTGGCCCTGTACGCCCCCGGACCGGCCGCGGCCGCCGGTCCCATCGAGGTCACGACCGCCGCCCAGCTGAAGACGGCGCTCGCCGCCGCCCGGCCCGGCGACACGATCCACCTGGCGGACGGCACCTACACCGGCAACTTCAAGGCGACCACCCCGGCCACGGCCGCCGCCCGGATCACCCTGACCGGCTCCCCCGGCGCCGTACTCACCGCCGGCGGCGGCTACGGACTGCACCTGAACGGCGCCTCCTACTGGACGGTCGGCGGCCTGACCGTGACCGGCGGCCAGAAGGGCATCATGGTCGACGCGGCCAGGGGCGTCGTGCTGGACGGTGTCACGGTGCACGGCGTGGACATGGAGGGCGTGCACTTCCGCAACTCCAGCACGGACGGCGTGATCCAGAACTCGAAGATCTACGACACCGGGAACGACGGCCGGGGCATGGGCGAGGGCGTGTACGTGGGCACCGCGAACACGCTGTCCGACCGCAGCGACCGGGTGCGGATCCTGAACAACACGATCGGTCCGGACGTCGGCGGCGAGAACGTCGACATCAAGGAGGGCACGACCGGCGCGCGGATCATCGGCAACACCTTCGACGGCAGCGGTCTGACCGGCGCCCACTACGACGACTCCTGGGTGGACGTGAAGGGCAACGACGTCCTCGTCCAGGACAACACCGGCACCGCCACCACCAATGACGGCTACCAGACCCACACCCAGCAGGCGGGCTGGGGCTGCGGCACGGTCTTCAAGGGCAACAAGTCGACTCTGACGGGTGCGACCGGCGCGACCCGCCTGGCGATCGACGTCACCAACTACAGCGCCACCTGCCAGACCACGGTCTACGGCACCAACACGGTGACAGGCGGCAACGGACTGACCAACGTCCAGGTGACCCCCTAGGGGCGCGGGGAACCGCGCGACAGGCCACGACGGACCCGCGGCCGCATCCGGACCGCACCCCCCCCGGGAAAACCCTGAAGGGCCGCACCTCGAAAGGTACGGCCCTTCAGCGACTATCGGCTGAGCCTCAGCGGCAAGCGATCAGCTCTGGCCGCCGGCCAGCTTCTCGCGCAGCGCGGCCAGCGCCTCGTCCGAGGCCAGCGCACCGGAGGTGTCGGCGCCCTCGGAGGAGTACGAACCGCCGGTCGCGGCCGGAGCCGCGGCCTCGCCACCCTCGGCAGCGGCCTGGGCGTCCGCCTCGCGGGACTTGATGACCTGCTGCTGGTGCTGCTCGAAGCGGGCCTGCGCCTCGGCGTACTGGCGCTCCCACTCCTCGCGCTGCTTCTCGTAGCCCGGCAGCCAGTCGTTGGTCTCCGGGTCGAAGCCCTCGGGGTAGATGTAGTTGCCCTGGTCGTCGTAGGACGCGGCCATGCCGTACAGGGTCGGGTCGAACTCGACGACCGACGGGTCGGCGCCGAACGCCTCGTTGGCCTGCTTCAGCGAGAGGCTGATGCGGCGGCGCTCCAGGTCGATGTCGATGACCTTGACGAAGATCTCGTCGTTGACCTGGACGACCTGCTCCGGGATCTCCACGTGGCGCTCGGCCAGCTCGGAGATGTGGACCAGACCCTCGATGCCCTCGTCCACGCGGACGAACGCACCGAACGGCACCAGCTTCGTGACCTTGCCGGGCACGACCTGGCCGATCTGGTGGGTGCGGGCGAACTGCTGCCACGGGTCTTCCTGGGTCGCCTTCAGCGACAGGGAGACGCGCTCGCGGTCCATGTCGACGTCGAGGACCTCGACGGTGACCTCCTGGCCGACCTCGACAACCTCGGACGGGTGGTCGATGTGCTTCCAGGACAGCTCGGAGACGTGGACCAGACCGTCGACGCCACCCAGGTCCACGAAGGCACCGAAGTTGACGATCGAGGAGACCACACCGGAGCGGACCTGACCCTTCTGGAGGGTCGTGAGGAACGTCTGGCGGACCTCGGACTGGGTCTGCTCCAGCCAGGCACGGCGGGACAGGACCACGTTGTTGCGGTTCTTGTCCAGCTCGATGATCTTGGCCTCGAGCTCCTTGCCGACGTACGGCTGGAGGTCGCGGACACGGCGCATCTCGACCAGGGAGGCCGGCAGGAAGCCACGGAGGCCGATGTCGAGGATGAGACCACCCTTGACGACCTCGATGACGGTACCGGTGACGATCCCGTCCTCTTCCTTGATCTTCTCGATGGTGCCCCAGGCACGCTCGTACTGGGCGCGCTTCTTCGAGAGGATCAGGCGGCCTTCCTTGTCCTCCTTCTGGAGGACCAGGGCCTCGATCTCGTCGCCGACGGCCACGACCTCGTTCGGGTCGACGTCGTGCTTGATCGAGAGCTCGCGGCTCGGGATGACACCTTCGGTCTTGTAACCGATGTCGAGCAGGACCTCGTCCCGGTCGACCTTCACGATGACGCCGTCGACGATGTCGCCGTCGTTGAAGTACTTGATCGTCTCGTCGATCGCTGCGAGGAATGCTTCCTCGTTACCGATGTCGTTGACCGCTACCTGCGGGGTGGTGGCGGTGGTCTCGGTGCTGCTCGTCATGTGGGAAAGGGCTCCGGTACGGACATTGAAGTCGTAGGTACTGCTTACGCCGGGAGCCCGTTTCGCTCTGCAGAAGCCGGACAGCCAAGGAAGCGCCTCACCATTGCTGGTGATGGCGCCTCGACAACCGAGGGGACATACAACAGATGCGAGCGCAGCCTGCTACGTCTGAGGTGCGCAGGCCCGCAGCGCAACTTGTAGCATACGGGGGCAGCCGGACAGGGTCAATGCGCGACGGCGGACACCCGGGGCGGATCGCCGCATAACCGGCGGAGAAAAAACGTCGACAGGCCGCAGGAGGCCCTGGGAACCCTCCCACGAGGGCCCCTCCGGCGGGCTGGACGGAAGAGTACGACGAGGGAGCCGATCATCCAAGAGCCGGAAGCGTACGACCCTCAGCGGTCCGAAGGGTTCGAGCCGGAAGCCACCCGGCGTGACGCGGACGTCACGGAAAGTACGCGAGCCAATCGGGGCTGGTGGGACCGGAACGCGGACGAGTACCAGACCGACCACGGAGCCTTCCTCGGCGACGACCGCTTCGTGTGGGGCCCGGAGGGCCTGGACGAGGCGGAGGCCGGGCTGCTCGGCGGGCCGGAGGAGCTGAAGGGCAGGGAGGTCCTGGAGATCGGCGCGGGCGCGGCGCAGTGCGCGCGCTGGCTCGCCGCCCAGGGCGCCCGGCCGGTGGCCCTGGACCTCTCGCACCGCCAGCTCCAGCACGCGCTGCGGATCGGCAGCACCTTCCCGCTGGTCTGCGCGGACGCCGGCGCGCTGCCCTTCGCGGACGGTTCCTTCGACCTGGCGTGCTCCGCGTACGGGGCGCTGCCGTTCGTGGCCGACCCGCGGCTGGTGCTGCGCGAGGTGCACCGGGTGCTGCGGCCGGGCGGACGGTTCGTGTTCTCGGTAACGCATCCGATCCGCTGGGCGTTCCCGGACGAGCCGGGCCCCGAGGGGCTGTCGGTGGCCGCGTCCTACTTCGACCGCACGCCCTATGTGGAGCAGGACGAGCGGGGCCGCGCGGTCTACGTGGAGCATCACCGGACGCTCGGCGACCGGGTGCGGGACATCGTGGCGTCGGGCTTCCGGCTGGTGGACCTGGTGGAACCGGAGTGGCCGCTGTGGAACACCTCGGAGTGGGGCGGCTGGTCGCCCCTGCGCGGGAACCTGATCCCGGGCACGGCGATCTTCGTGTGCGAGCGGGACTGAAGCCGTCCGAAAACCGCCCGCGGGAGTCACCTGATCACCGCCCGTGATCACATGCCCGCACGCGCGCGTGGGGACCGTTTCCCCGTCGTACGACACTGGGGGCGTGATCCGTTACGACGCTCTGGACGCGCTGCCCGTGCGCTCCGCCCTGCCCGCCCTGACCGACGCCCTGGAAGGCGAGGGGACCGCCGTCCTCGTGGCGCCGCCCGGCACCGGCAAGACGACGCTGGTGCCGCTCGTGCTCGCGGGGCTGGTGGGGGACGGTCCGGCGCGGCGGGTGGTGGTGGCCGAACCGCGGCGGATCGCGGCGCGGGCGGCGGCCCGGCGCATGGCGTGGCTGCTGGGCGAGCGGCCCGGCGAGAGCGTCGGCTTCACGGTGCGCGGCGAGCGGGCGGTGGGCCGGCGCACGCGCGTGGAGGTCGTGACGACCGGCGTCCTGCTCCAACGGCTCCAGCGCGACCAGGAGCTGACCGGAGTGGACGTCGTCGTCCTGGACGAGTGCCACGAGCGGCATCTGGACGCCGACACCGTGGCCGCGTTCCTGTGGGACGTACGGCAGGCGCTGCGGCCGGAGCTGCGGCTGGTGGCCGCGTCGGCGACCACGGACGCCGAGGGGTGGGCGCGGCTGCTCGGCGGGGCGCCGGTGGTGGAGGCGGCGGGGGTGGCGCATCCGGTGGAGGTGGTGTGGGCGCCGCCGGCCCGTCCGGTCCGGCCGCCGCACGGGACGCGGGTGGATCCGGCGCTGCTGGCGCATGTGGCGTCGGTGGTACGGCGGGCGCTGGCCGAGCGGGACGGGGACGTGCTGTGTTTCCTGCCCGGTGTGGGCGAGATCGCGCGGGTGGCGGGGCTGCTGGGGGAGCTCGGCGGCGTCGAGGTGCTCCAGGTGCACGGGCGGGCGCCGGCGGCGGTGCAGGACGCGGTGCTGTCGGGTGGGGAGCGGCGCCGGGTGGTGCTGGCGACGTCCGTGGCCGAGTCGTCGCTGACCGTGCCCGGGGTGCGGGTGGTGGTCGACTCCGGGCTGGCCCGGGAGCCGCGGGTGGATCACGCGCGCGGACTGAGCGGGCTGACCACCGTGCGGGCGTCGCGGGCGGCCGGGCGGCAGCGGGCGGGGCGGGCCGGGCGGGAGGCGCCGGGGGTGGTGTACCGGTGCTGGGACCAGGCCGAGGACGGCCGTCTGCCGGCTTTTCCGGCACCGGAGATCAAGGTGGCCGATCTGACCTCGTTCGCTCTCCAGGCGGCCTGCTGGGGCGATCCGGACGCCTCCGGGCTGGCGTTGTTGGATCCGCCGCCGGGCGGGGCGATGGCGGCGGCGCGCTCCGCGCTGAGGGCGGTCGCAGCGGTGGACTCCGCCGGGCGTGCGACCGCGGTCGGGGCGCGGCTGGCCCGGCTGGGGGTGCATCCCCGGCTGGGGCGGGCGCTGCTGGACACGGGCGGGGACGGCGCCCCGGTGGTCGCGCTGCTCTCCGAGGAGGTGCCGCGCGAGTACGGCGACGACCTGGCGGGCGCGCTGCGACGGGCCCGCGGTGGCGGTGACGCCTACGGCGCGCGGTGGGCCGCGGAAGTACGGCGCCTGCGTGCCGTCTCCGCCGGGTCCGGCCATACGCCCGCGCCGGACGGGCCCGTCCGGGTGGATCCGGGTGCCGGCGACGACAGGCTCGCCGGGCTGGTCGCCGCTCTCGCGTTTCCCGAGCGGGTGGCCAGGCTGGACGGGGGGTCGTATCTCATGGCGTCCGGGACCCGGGTCGAGCCGGCCGAGGGGTCGGGGCTGCGGGGGGCCGAGTGGATCGTCGTCGCCGTCGCCGACCGGCCCGCGGGGACGGGGCACGCGCGCGTGCGGCTCGGCGCGGCCGTAGACGAGGACGTGGCGCGGGCCGCCGCCGGGGCCCTGCTCGGGGAGCGGGAGGAGGTGTGCTGGGCCGGCGGGGACGTCGTGGCCCGGCACGTCGAGCGGCTGGGAGCGATCGAGCTGGCCGTACGCCCCCTGAAGGAGCCCGGCCCCGCCCTCGTCCGCACGGCCCTGCTCGACGGGCTCCGGCAGGAGGGGTTCGGGCTGCTGCGCTGGTCGCCGGAGGCGCGGGGGCTGCGGCAGCGGCTGGCGTTCCTGCGGACGCGCTTCGGGGAGCCCTGGCCGGACGTGTCGGACGACGCGCTGCACGCGCGCGTGGACGAGTGGCTGGAGCCGGAGCTGGGCCGGGCCCGGCGGCGGGCCGATCTGGCCCGGATCGACGCGGGTCGGGCGCTCGCCCGGCTGCTGCCGTGGGCGAGCGGGGAGGCGGCCCGGCTGGAGGAGCTGGCGCCCGAGCGGATCACCGTACCGAGCGGGTCCAGGATCCGGATCGACTACCGGGACGCGGAGCGGCCGGTGCTCGCCGTCAAGCTCCAGGAACTGTTCGGGCTGCGGGAGACGCCGGCCGTGGCGGGCGTGCCGCTGCTGGTGCACCTGCTCTCCCCCGCCGGACGGCCCGCCGCCGTCACGGCCGACCTCGCCTCCTTCTGGAAGGACGGTTACCGGGCCGTGCGGGCGGAGCTGCGCGGCCGGTACCCCAAGCATCCGTGGCCCGAGGACCCGGCGACCGCCGAACCCACCCGGCACACCAACGCGCGGCTCCGGCGCTGACCGGTGCGGGCTTCGCCGGCCGGGCGAGAGGAGAACAGCCGCCGTACGGCCGTACGCACACGGCAGGGCGCCCTCCCCCGGTGAGGGGAGGGCGCCCTGGTGTCGTGCCGCGTGGCCTCAGGAGGCGGACGGGCCCGGCGTGGGGCTGTCCGAGGAGGTGGACGGGTCCGGCGTGGGAATGACCGGGATGTCGACGGCGGCCTCGACCTTCAGCGGCACGGTGAGCGTCGCGCCGCCCGTGGTGGTGATGCGGAGCAGGAAGGTGCCGGTGATGTCGTCGGCGTACAGCTTGGGCAGCGTGAGCAGGCCCTTCGCGTCCGTCCGGAGGCCGGTGAGGGAGCGTACGGGCTTGCCGGCGGCGTCCTTGAAGTAGGGGCCCTTGTCGTTCGCCGTGGCGTCGGTGAGGGACTTGACCAGGGTGGCGGTGGCCGCGACCTTGTCCGCGGCGGCGCCCCGGTACGTCGCCTTCACCTGCACCTGCTCGGCGAACTCGCCGCCCGGCGTGCAGGTCGGCACGGTGGTGCCGGTACGGGTCAGGGCGTCGGCGACGCGCTCGGTGACGGTCGCCGTGTAGTCGACGCCCTTGACCTGGCGGCCCACGACGGCCGCGGTGACCTTGAAGTCGCCCGTCTTCTCCCCGGCCTGGAGCGGCGGGGCGAGCGCGACGCCCTTGGCGTCGGTGGCAACCGTCGCGACGGTCTCGCCGCCGGCGAAGGTGGCGTCGGTGTCACCGGTGAGCGTGAACCTGATCCTGACCTTGGCGACGGACTTGCCGACCTTGGTCTCGGCGCGCACCCCGATCCGCTCGGCGAAGGCGTCGCCGGCCATGGCGGTGAGCTTCCCGGTGCCGAGGCCCTGGAGGTGGTCCACGAGGTCGGTGGGCGTCTGCGGGGTCGTCGGCGGGGGCGTGGGCGGGACGGGCGGCTTCGGGGGCTTGGGCGTCTCGTTCCCGCCGTTGCCCCCGTGCTCGTTGCCGGGCTTGTGGGGCTTCGGGGCCGGCTTGGTCGTCGGCGGCTGGGTGGGCCGCGGGGACGGGACGCGGTGGGTGCCCTCGTCGCTGCGGTGCTCCGGGACGCCACCGGTGCCGTCGGGGACGGTGTGGGCGCCCTTGCGGTAGTACTCCATCCAGTTCAGGACCAGGTCGAGGTAGTCCTGCGAGTTGTTGTAGCTGAGGATCGCGCTGTGCAGGTCGGCCTCGCGGGACAGGTCCCAGTCGTTGCGGCACAGGTAGTGGCCCGCGGCGAGCGCCGCGTCGTAGATGTTGTTCGGGTCCTTCTTGCCGTCGCCGTTGCCGTCGCGGCCGGCCCAGGCCCAGGTGGACGGGATGAACTGCATGGGCCCGACGGCCTGGTCATAGCTGCTGTTGCCGTCGTACGCGCCACCGTCGGTGTCCGCTATGAGCGCGAAGCCGTTGCCGTCGAGCTGCGGTCCCAGGATCCGGCGCAGGGTGGTGCCGTCGGCGTCGACCTGACCGCCCCGGGCCTGCCCGGACTCGACGTTGCCGATGGCGGCCAGGAGTTGCCAGGGCATGTTGCAGCCGGGCTTGGTGGCGCGCAGTTCGGCCGCGGCCTTCTTGTAGGCGTCGAGGACCGTCGCCGGGATGCCCGCGTCCCCGTCGCCCCGGGAAACGGGGGTGCCGACGGGGGACGAGGGGCCGGGCGCGGGACTCTTCAGCGGCGGAAGGTCCGTGTAGTACGGCGAGTTGCCGGTCGCGCCGGCGGTACCAGTGGTGCCGGCGCTGCCGTCCGGTACGGAGTTCGTGGCGCCGGCCGCCGTGGGTCTGTTGTCCTCGCCGGCCACTCCCGGAGCCTGGGACGCGGAGAGAGCCGCGACCGCCGCCGCGGCCACGGCGGTGCCCGCCGCCCCCTTGCGCAGTCGCCTGCCGAATTGCGCCGCCATAGAGTGAACCCCTCCCGTGGACGCCCGCGCGTCCGTCTCCGTCTGCCCGCCTCGCTCTGGTGTGACGGTTGACCCGGTGCTCTGGTTGCCCCTGTTCCGCCGTGGCTGTTCCGCCGTGGCGTCCGAGCGCCGCGTGTGTCACCGTGCGCCCGGCAAGGGGACCCACGTGACCCTACGACAACTTGTCGTGATCAGGCACGGGTTGATGCCCGAAGTTCACCGGTTGGCCAATCCCGGCTGCCTCGCCGGGCCTTGAAGCGGCGTCACGCATACTGGCCGGATCCGGTCACCGGCGTCCCCCTGCGGGCCGCCGTACGCTCAGGAGGCTCTTTGCCGT
Source organism: Streptomyces nogalater (assembly GCF_039532885.1). Taxonomy (NCBI): domain Bacteria; kingdom Bacillati; phylum Actinomycetota; class Actinomycetes; order Kitasatosporales; family Streptomycetaceae; genus Streptomyces; species Streptomyces nogalater. Next base: position 144,042 of record NZ_BAAASM010000001.1, read on the forward strand.
TCACGCTCAGCCACGCGGCGGCCGCGCTGCCCGCGGTCCGCCGGGACGGCAGCGGGCGGGGCGGGCTGGTCCCCGCGGTCCTCGTGGCCGGCTCCTGCGCGCCCGACCTGCCCTACTACGCGGCCAACGTCCTGCCGGGCGGAATGGAGTTCGGCTCGGTCACGCACGCGTTCGCCGGAGTCGCCACGGTCGATGTGCTCCTCGCCTGGGCGCTCGCGGGGCTGTGGCTGCTGGTCCGGGAGCCGTTGCTCGCGCTGCTGCCGCGAGGGTGGCAGGGGCGGCCGGCCGCCCTGCTGCGCTGCGGGGTGCCCCGCGCGCGCGTGCGGGGCGTGTCGGTGGGCCGGTGGTACGCCTCCGCGGTGCTCGGCGCGCTGACCCATGTGGTGTGGGACGCGTTCACCCATCACGACCGGTGGGGTACGCGGCTGGTCCCGGCCGTCGGGCGGGACCGTCCGGCGGGCGTGCCGCTGTACACCTGGCTGCAGTACGGGTCGTCGGCGGCGGGCACCGTGCTGATCGTGGTGTTCGTGGCCCGGGCGCTACGACGGCTGCCCGGCGGGGTGCCCGTGGGGGTGCCGGTGCTGTCCGTGCGGGACCGGTGGTGGGCCCTCGCGGTGATCGGGGGCTGCGCGCTGGCGGGGGCGGTGCAGCGGACGGCCCACTGGCGGGAGCGGGGCGGTGCGGACGCGCGGCCGTGGGAGCTGGTGCCCACCCTGTGCTTCGGGGTGGGCGCCGGGCTGGTGCCGGGGCTGCTGGTGTACGCCGTGGGGGTCAGGGTCTGGCGTCCGGCCGCTCGTCACCGGGATCACGGGGGTCATGGCGATCACGGTGGGACGGTCGGTGCGGGCCGGGGGCGGCCGGTCGCTCGATGAGGGGTGCGACGAACACCGTGAGCTTGTGCCGGGGGCGTGCTCTGGGGATCAGGGCGAGGGCGAGGGCGAGATAGCCGCGGGCCAGGTCGGTCCACTGACGCCAGTCCGGGATGCGGGCCGGGCGGGCGGCGTGCCCGCGGCCGAGGCCCTTGGTGACGGTGCGGACGGTCGTGGCCAGATCGGGTGGGATGCGGGCGGTGCTTGCGTCGGCCGCGAGAGCCGGAACCGGCGCGGCGGGCACGGCCTGAGCCGAGGCGACACCCGCCCAGGCCCCGGCGGCTGCCTCGGGCGTCCGGCGGTGAAGCATGCGTATACCCATGCCCGCAGTGTTGCGGCTGCGGGCGGTGGGGGGCGTTTTGACGGGGGCCACGAGAGTGACGGGCCCTCCGGGGGTTTGGCCGGGTCGCCCGGGTGGGGGGCGTTTTCGGGGCGGCTTGGCGGGGTGTCCGGCTGCCGCCTCCGGGCGCGGCTGGACGGGGTGCCCCGCTGCCACCTCCCGGCGCGGCTTGGTGGGGTGTCCGGCTGCCGCCTCCGGGCGCGGCTGGACGGGGTGCCCGGCTACCGCCTCCTCCCGGTGCGGCCGGGCGGGGTGTCCGGCTGCCGCCTCCCGGTGCGGCTGGGCGGGGGCGCGGGGGTGTGCGGGCGGGGTGCGGGGGCTGTTTCAGGGTTGCGGGGATCGTTTCGGGGTGCGGGAAGGTACCGGGGTATGGGGCTGACCGAGGTGCGCTGGCCGTTTCGGGTGCGGGGTTGACCGGGGGCGCCGACTGTTTCGGGTGCGGGGCTCTGTCGTGGGCGCCGACTGTTTCGGGTCCGCGGCCCTCCCGGGGCACCGGCCGCTTCAGGTCCGGGGCCCTCCCAAGGACGCCGACTGCTTCAGGTCCGGGGCCCTCCCCGGGCACCAGCCGCTTTGGGTCCGGGGCCCTCCCGGGGACGCCGACTGCTTCAGGTCCGGGACCCTCCCCGGACACCAGCCGTTTCAGGTCCGTGGCCCTCCCGGGGCACCGGCCGCTTCAGGTCCGGGGCCCTCCCGGGGACGCCGACTGCTTCAGGTCCGGGGCCCTCCCCGGGCACCGGCCGCTTCGGGGTGGGGTGGGTTCGGCACCGCCGGTCCGCGTCGTGGGGGCTGAGCGCCGTTGCGGTGGAGGAAGGAGGGCGGAGGAAAAGAGGGGCGGTGGTGTGGCGGGCTGTCGCCCCTGTGGCGGCGGAGACGTGGTTCCCGGAGCGGAGCGTGGCGGCTCCGGTCGGTGGGGACGGTTTCTCCGCCGCCTGGCGGGGTCAGTGGGCCGCTGATTCCCAGTCCGGGCCGACGCCGACCGAGACGTCCAGGGGGGCCCTCAGGTGGACGGCGTCGGCCATCTCGCGGCGGACGATCTCCTCCGTGACCGCCCGCTCGCCGGGGGCGATCTCCAGGACGATCTCGTCGTGGACCTGGAGCAGCATCCGGGACTTCAGGTCCGCCGCCCGCAGCGCGCTGTCCACCTTGAGCATGGCGATCTTCACGATGTCCGCCGCCGTGCCCTGGATGGGCGCGTTGAGGGCCATGCGCTCGGCCGCCTCACGGCGCTGGCGGTTGTCGCTGTTGAGGTCGGGCAGGTAGCGGCGGCGGCCGAAGAGCGTCGCCGTGTAGCCCGTGGCGCGCGCCTCGTCGACCGCCCGGCGCAGATAGTCCCGCACCCCGCCGAAGCGTTCGAAGTAGGCGTCCATCAGGGCGCGGGCCTCGCCCGCGTCGACCTTCAGCTGCTGGGAGAGGCCGAACGCGGACAGTCCGTAGGCGAGGCCGTACGACATCGCCTTGATCTTGCGGCGCATCTCCGCGTCCACCGCCTGGGGCTCGACCCCGAACACCTGGGACGCGGCCGAGGTGTGCAGGTCCTCGCCGGAGGTGAACGCCTGGATCAGACCCTCGTCCTCGGAGAGGTGGGCCATCACCCGCAGCTCGATCTGGCTGTAGTCCGCGGTCATCAGGGACTCGAAGCCCTCGCCGACCACGAAGCCCCGGCGGATCGCCCGGCCCTCGTCGGCGCGCACCGGGATGTTCTGCAGGTTCGGGTCCGTGGAGGACAGGCGCCCGGTCGCGGCCACCGTCTGGTTGAACGTGGTGTGGATACGGCCGTCGCCCGCGATGGACTTGATCAGACCCTCGACGGTCACCCGGAGCTTCGCCTGCTCACGATGGCGGAGCATGATCACCGGCAGTTCGTTGTCGGTCTGGGTGGCGAGCCAGGCCAGGGCGTCGGCGTCGGTGGTGTAACCGGTCTTGGTCTTCTTCGTCTTCGGCAGCGCCAGCTCGCCGAAGAGGACCTCCTGGAGCTGCTTGGGCGAGCCCAGGTTGAACTCGCGGCCGGCGGCCGCGTGCGCCTCCTTCACGGCCTGCTGCACCGCGCCCGCGAACATCTGCTCCATCGCTTCCAGGTGCGCCCGGTCGGCGGCGATGCCGTGCCGCTCCATGCGGGCGAGCAGCGCGGAGGTGGGCAGCTCCATGTCCCGGAGCAGCTCCGCCGCGCCGACCTCCCGCAGGCGCTCCTCGAACGTCCCGCCCAGGTCCAGGACCGCGCGGGCCTGGATCATCAGCGCCTCCGCCTCGGCGCCCTCGTCCGCGCCGAAGGCCAGCTGACCGTCGGCCGCGGCGGCGGGGGTCAGCTCGCGGTGCAGGTACTCCAGGGACAGCGCGTCCAGGTCGAAGGAGCGGCGGCCGGGCTTGACCAGGTACGCGGCGAGCGCGGTGTCCATGCCGACGCCCTCGACACGCCAGCCGTGCTCGGCGAAGACCCGCATGGCGCCCTTGGCGTCGTGGAACACCTTGGGCCGGCCGGCGTCGGCCAGCCAGGCGGCGAACGCGTTCTCGTCGGCCTCGTCCAGCTCGGAGGGGTCGAACCAGGCCGCCGGTCCCCCGGCCGCGGCGAGCGCGACCTCGGCGACCGAGCCGGCGCCCAGGGCCCAGGTGTCGACGGTGGCGACGCCCAGCGGCCCGGCGCCGTGCTCGGCGAGCCAGGGGGCCAGCTCGCCGGTGCGCAGGATCCTGCCGTCGATCTCGACGCCGTCGGTGGTGACCGGGGCGGTCTCGGTCTCCTCCGTGCCGGGGTCGACGGCGAAGAGGCGCTCGCGCAGGGACGGGTTGCGGATCTCCAGGGTGTCGAGGACCATCGCCACGGCCTTGCGGTCGTAGGGGGCCCGCTCCAGGTCGGCGACCGCCTTGGGCAGCTCGACCCCGCGCTCCAGCTCGGTGAGGACGCGGTTGAGCTTGACGGACTCCAGGTGGTCCCGGAGGTTCTGGCCCGCCTTGCCCTTGACCTCGTCGACGCGTTCGACCAACTCGGCGAAGGAACCGAACTGGTTGATCCACTTCGCGGCGGTCTTCTCGCCGACGCCGGGGATGCCGGGCAGGTTGTCGGACGGGTCGCCGCGCAGGGCCGCGAAGTCCGGGTACTGGGCGGGCGTCAAGCCGTACTTCTCGAAAACCTTCTCCGGGGTGAACCGGGTCAGCTCCGAGACGCCCTTCGTGGGGTACAGCACGGTGATGTTCTCGGTGACCAGCTGGAAGGAGTCGCGGTCGCCGGTGACGATCAGCACCTCGAAGCCCTCGGCCTCGGCTTGGGTGGCGAGGGTGGCGATGACGTCGTCCGCCTCGTACCCCTCGACGGCGAAGCGCGGGGCGTGCATGGCGTCGAGCAGCTCGCCGATCAGCTCCACCTGGCCCTTGAACTCGTCCGGGGTCTTGGAGCGGTTCGCCTTGTACTCGGTGAACCGCTCGGAGCGCCAGGTCTTGCGGGAGACGTCGAAGGCCACCGCGAAGTGCGTGGGCGCCTCGTCACGCAGAGTGTTGGCCAGCATCGACGCGAAGCCGTAGATCGCGTTCGTCGGCTGGCCGGTCGCGGTCGTGAAGTTCTCCGCGGGCAGCGCGAAGAACGCGCGGTAGGCCAGCGAGTGCCCGTCCATGAGCATCAGCCGGGGACGGGTGCCGCCGGAGGTCTTGTCGGTCTGCTTCGGTGCTGTCTCTGCCACGTCACCGATCCTGCCACGAGCCACTGACAACCCGGACCGCCCGCCCGCGACGGCCGGGGGTACCCGCACGGCGGACGGCACGGCGCGGGAGGGGGCCGCCCCGGGCGGGAGACCGCCGGCCTTGTGCCGTCCCCCCGGGTAAAGCGCGGCGAAAGACACCCTCCACCGCAGGTAATGGTCCCGGCCCTCGCCCGCCCGGCCGGCCCCGGTGTCGGTGCCGCGTGGGAGGATCGGCAGCGGTACTTCTCACACGCAGTCGAAGGGGAGCGCGCGATGGCGACGAAGCCGCCCAAGGGTGATCCGGTCCAGGACGCGCCGCAGGTCGCGGAGCCGAAGCACGCGGCGGCGGGGCTGCCGGCCGTCCGGCACACGCTGCGCGTCGCCCAGCGGCAGATGGGGGTGAAGCGCACCGCGCTCACGCTGCTGCGCGTGAACCAGAAGGACGGCTTCGACTGCCCGGGCTGCGCCTGGCCCGAGCCGGACCACCGGCACACGGCCGAGTTCTGCGAGAACGGCGCCAAGGCGGTCGCCGAGGAGGCCACGCTGCGCCGGGTGACCCCCGAGTTCTTCGCCGCGCACTCCGTCGCCGACCTGTCCGCCCGCAGCGGCTACTGGCTGGGCCAGCAGGGGCGGCTCACCCACCCCGTGTACCTCCCCGAGGGCGGCACGCACTACGAGCCGGTCTCCTGGGAGCGGGCCTTCGACATCGTCGCCGAGGAGATCGCCGCCCTCGGCTCCCCGGACGAGGCCGTCTTCTACACCTCGGGCCGCACCAGCAACGAGGCCGCGTTCCTGTACCAGCTCTTCGCGCGCGAGCTGGGCACGAACAACCTGCCGGACTGCTCGAACATGTGCCACGAGTCGTCCGGGTCGGCGCTCGGCGAGACCATCGGCGTCGGCAAGGGCAGCGTCCTGCTGGAGGACCTGTACCAGGCCGATCTGATCATCGTCGCCGGCCAGAACCCGGGCACGAACCATCCGCGCATGCTCTCCGCGCTGGAGAAGGCCAAGGCGAACGGCGCGCGGATCATCAGCGTCAATCCGCTGCCCGAGGCGGGCCTGGAGCGCTTCAAGAACCCGCAGACACCCCAGGGCATGCTCCGGGGCGCGGCCCTCACCGACCTGTTCCTGCAGATCCGCATCGGCGGCGACCAGGCCCTCTTCCGGCTCCTGAACAAGCTGATCCTGCAGACGGAGGGCGCGGTCGACGAGGAGTTCGTCCGCGAGCACACCCACGGCTTCGAGGAGTTCGCGGCGGCAGCGCGGGCCGCCGACTGGGAGGAGACGCTGGCCGCGACCGGCCTCACGCGCGCGGAGATCGAGCGGGCCCTCGGCATGGTCCTGGCCTCCGAGCGGACGATCGTGTGCTGGGCCATGGGCCTCACCCAGCACAAGCACTCGGTGCCGACCATCCGGGAAGTGGTCAACTTCCTGCTGCTGCGCGGCAACATCGGCCGCCCGGGTGCGGGGGTGTGCCCGGTGCGCGGGCACAGCAACGTCCAGGGCGACCGCACCATGGGCATCTTCGAGCGGCCCGCCCCGGCCTTCCTGGACGCCCTGGGGAAGGAGTTCGGGTTCACGCCCCCGCGCGAGCACGGCTTCGACGTCGTACGGGCCATCCGCGCGCTGCGCGACGGCCGGGCGAAGGTCTTCTTCGCCATGGGCGGCAACTTCGTGTCCGCCTCGCCCGACACCGAGGTCACCGAGGCGGCGATGCGCCGGGCGCGGCTGACCGTGCATGTGTCGACCAAGCTGAACCGCTCGCACGTGGTCACGGGCGCGCGGGCACTGATCCTGCCCACCCTGGGCCGCACCGAGCGCGATGTGCGGGCCGGCGGCGAGCAGTTCGTGACGGTCGAGGACTCCATGGGCATGGTGCACGCCTCGCGCGGGCGCCTGGCCCCCGCGAGCCCGCACCTGCGGTCCGAGCCGGCCATCGTCTGCGGTCTGGCGCGCCGGGTGCTGGGCGAGCGCAGTGTCGTGCCGTGGGAGGAGTTCGCCGAGGACTACGGGGCGATCCGTGACCGCATCGCGCGCGTGATCCCCGGTTTCGAGGACTTCAACGCGCGCGTGGCCCGGCCCGGCGGCTTCGCGCTGCCGCACGCGCCGCGCGACGAACGGCGTTTCCCGACCGCCACGGGCAAGGCCAACTTCACGGCCGCGCCGGTGGAGTACCCGGCGCTGCCCGAGGGGCGGCTGCTGTTGCAGACCCTGCGCTCGCACGATCAGTACAACACCACGATCTACGGTCTGGACGACCGTTACCGGGGCATCAAGGGCGGGCGCCGGGTGGTGCTGGTGCACCCGGAGGACGCACGCGCGCTGGGGTTCGCCGAGGGGTCGTACGTCGACCTGGTGAGCGAGTGGCAGGACGGGGTGGAGCGGCGGGCGCCCGGCTTCCGGGTCGTCGCGTATCCGACGGCCCGGGGATGCGCGGCGGCGTACTACCCCGAGACGAACGTACTGGTGCCGCTGGACGCGACCGCCGACACCAGCAACACCCCGGCCAGCAAGTCCGTCGTCGTACGTCTCGAAGCCCACACCGGGGACGCGGGCCGCCCTCTGGAACAATCGGCGGCCGAGTGAGCGTTTGCTCAGCGAGCAGAACTGGTGGACGACGGACGGAGCCGGGCCCCATGGGCGAGCAGCAGCAAGTGAAGTTCCCGCAGCAGGTCATCGACGAGTACGCCGCGCTCGGCGTGGACCTGCCCGCCCTGTTCTCGGCCGGACACCTGGGCACCCGCATGGGCGTGCAGATCCTGGAGGCCTCGGCGGACAGGGTGGTCGGGACCATGCCGGTGGAGGGCAACACCCAGCCGTACGGCCTGCTGCACGGGGGCGCCTCCGCGGTGCTGGCGGAGACGCTGGGCTCGGTCGGCTCCATGCTGCACGGGGGCGTCTCGAAGATCGCGGTCGGTGTGGACCTCAACTGCACCCACCACCGCGGGGTCCGCTCCGGCCTGGTGACGGGCGTGGCCACGCCGGTGCACCGGGGCCGGTCGACGGCGACGTACGAGATCGTGATCAGCGACGAGCAGGGCCGCCGGGTCTGCTCGGCCCGCCTGACCTGCCTGCTCCGGGACGCCCGCCCGGCCGACGAGGCCCCTGCCCGGCCCACCGCGAGCTGACCCCCGCCGCCCCCGAAGGCGTCGCCCCCTCGCTCCCCCCGGCTTCGGCGCCGGGGAGCGAAAGGCGCCGGGGGCGCCGATCGCGATACACCGGGGCGCGCCGATCGCGGTACGAGGCACTGCCACCGACGACGGAATTCCCCATTCCGTCGCACATCAAGGCGGGTTCCACCCGCAAAGCCGCATCGGCGATGCGCGCGGCGAAATACGGGAAAGGCCCCCAGGAATCCCGCCCTCCCTTTTCCGGGCGTAACTCTGCGTAATGCGCGCGCAATACAGAAGCAGATCTTCACCTTGGACCCGCGCTATGCGAAGGCGGGTCCCGCATTACGCCGTGTCATAACAAGAGAGTCACAGCCTCGGCCGGACTTATTTCCACGTCCCCCGCACACGCTTAGAGTCACCGCCCATCACCGCGCCTTCGGATTTGTGAATTCAGCGCGGCGCGCGACTCTGCCGCATCCATGGGGAAGCGGTTGTGCCTGGGGAAAGGACTGATCGTGCGTCAACGTCCGCTTATCACCCTCACCGCCGCGCTGGCAGCGGGAGCGCTCACCCTCTCCGCCTGCGGCTCGCGCGGCAGCGACGGCAAGGACCCGGATTCCGGCGAGGACGGCGGCACCACCGTCGTCATCGGCGTCGACGCGCCTCTGACCGGCGATCTGTCCGCCATGGGCCTCGGCATCAAGAACTCGGTGGACCTCGCCGTCAAGAACGCCAACGAGCGGAACCTCGTCGAGGGCGTCACCTTCGAAATGGAGGCCCTCGACGACCAGGCACAGCCGTCCGCCGGTCAGCAGAACGCCTCCCGGTTCGTCTCCGAGAAGGAGGTCCTCGGCGTCGTCGGCCCGCTGAACAGCTCGGTCGCCGAGTCGATGCAGAAGGTCCTGGACGACGCCGGACTGGTCCAGGTCTCCCCGGCGAACACCGGTCCGTCCCTCACCCAGGGCCCGAAGTGGCAGACCGAGAAGGTTCGTCAGTACAAGGCCTACTTCCGCACGGCGACCACGGACGCGATCCAGGGCCCGTTCGCCGCCCGGTACCTCTTCGGCACGGCCAAGAAGAAGAAGGTCTTCGTCATCGACGACAAGAAGACCTACGGCTCCGGTCTCGCCGCCACCTTCACCGCGGAGTTCAAGAAGCTCGGCGGCGAGGTGGTCGGCACCGAGCACATCAACCCCGACGCCAAGGACTTCTCCGCGGTCGCCACCAAGGTGAAGAACTCGGGCGCCGAAGTCGTCTACTACGGCGGCGAATACCCGCAGGCCGGTCCGCTCGGCAAACAGATCAAGGCCGCCGGCGCCAAGATTCCGCTAGTCGGCGGCGACGGCGTCAAGGACGACACCTATATGAAGCTGGCGGGCCCCGAGAGCACCGGCGACCTCACCACCTCCGTCGGCGCCCCGGTCGAGGACCTGCCCTCCGCCGAGCGGTTCGTCGCCGGCTACAAGGCCGCCGGTTACAGGGACGGCTATTCCGCCTACGGCGCCTACGCCTACGACTCCGCCCAGGCGATCATCGAGGCCGTGAAGAAGGTCGTCGAGGCCCATGGCGGCACGCTCCCCGCCGACGCCCGCGCGAAGGTCACCGCGGCCATGCAGAACGTGTCCTTCGACGGCGTGACCGGCAAGGTCTCCTTCGACCGGTACGGCGACGCCACCAACAAGCAGCTGACCGTGTACGCCGTGAAGAACGGCGCCTGGGTCCCCGTCAAGTCCGGTACCTACACCGGCTGAGCCCGCCCCCGAACCACTCGCGAGCCGCGCGGGGCGCTCCTCCACCGGCGCCCCGCGCACACTCGCAGCCGGCCACATCCCTCGCATTTTCCGAACGCTCGGAGGACATGCGGTGAACGAACTGCCGCAGCAGCTGGTCAACGGCCTGCTCCTGGGAGCCATGTACGGGCTGGTCGCCATCGGCTACACCATGGTCTACGGCATCGTCCAGCTCATCAACTTCGCCCACGGCGAGATATTCATGACGGGAGCCTTCGGCGCCCTCACCGTCTGGCTCTGGCTCCCCGGCGGGACCACCCTGTGGATCGCCCTGCCGCTGATGATCGCGGGCGCCGTCGGCGTCGCGGTCGCCGTCGCCGTCGGGGCGGAACGATTCGCCTATCGGCCCCTGCGCGGCGCCCCCCGCCTCGCGCCCCTCATCACCGCCATCGGTCTCTCCCTCGCGCTCCAGCAGGCGGTATGGGCCTGGTACCCGGAGGCGAAGTCCGCGCGCACCTTCCCGCAGATCCCCGGCGGCCCCTTCGAGACCGGCGGCGTCACCATCCAGACCGGCGACGTCTTCCTCGTCGTGGCGGCCCCCCTCTCCATGGCGGTCCTCGGCTACTTCGTGCTGAAGACCCGCACCGGCCGCGGCATGCAGGCCACCGCCCAGGACCCGGACACCGCCGAGCTGATGGGCGTCGACACCGACCGCATCATCGTCATCGCGTTCGCGCTCGGCGCCGCGTTCGCCGCCGTCGGCGCCGTCGCCTACGGCCTGAAGTACGGCGAGATCAACTTCCGGATGGGCTTCATCCTCGGTTTCAAGGCGTTCACCGCGGCCGTCCTCGGCGGCATCGGCAACATCTACGGAGCCATGATCGGCGGCGTGGTCCTCGGCGTCGCCGAGACCCTGGCCACCGCCTACATCGCCGACATCCCCGGCATGGACGAGTTCGGCAGCCAGTCCTGGGCCGACGTCTGGGCCTTCGTACTCCTCATCCTCGTACTGCTGTTCAGGCCGCAGGGCCTGCTCGGCGAGCGCGTCGCGGACAGGGCGTGAGACCGATGACCACACAGACCACCGCGCCCGAAACCCCCGGCGCCCGCGAGGCCGACGCCCCCTCGGGCCTGCTGCCCCTGCCGGAGCGGGCCGCCCGCGCCCTCGCCCTCGGCGGCAGCGCGCTCACGGCCCTCTCCACCTTCCTCGCCTGGACCTGGACCGCCGCCTTCCCCGGCGACCTCACCGTCTACGGCTACCCCGGCGGCCTGCAGGTCCTCGTCCTCGCCGGCGCGCTCCTCGCCACCCTCCTCGCCCTGGCCTCCTACCGCCCCAAGGGCCTGCGATGGCTGGTACCCGCCGGAGCGGACCCGGCCCTGCGGCTCGCCACCCTGGCCACCTTCGCCACCAGCTGGTACACCGTCCTCGCGATCAGCACCCGCCTCGGCGGCCTCGTCAACCTCGAACCCGGCGGCTTCCTCGTCGCCGTGGCCGCCCTCGCCGCCCTCGCCGGCGCCCTGGCCCTCCCCTTCCACCGGCCCGCGCCCGACCCCGCCGACCCCGACGACACCGGCTGGACGAAGACCAGGCACGGCCTCGCGCACACCTGGGCGACCGCCAAGGCCGCCTTCACCGCCGACACCCCCCGGCCCGTGCCCGCGCTGCCCTCCTGCGCCGAGATCCTGATCATCGTCGGCATCCTCGCGCTCGGCCTGGCCGTCTTCACCTACGGCATCGGCACCGAGTACGACGAACAGTTCACCGGCTTCCTGATCACCGCGGGCCTCGGCTTCGCCGCCCTCGGCAAGGCCGGTCTCGTCGCCCACGCCGCGCAGATCACCGCCCGGCACCGGAACACCACCCTCTGCGGCGCCTTCGTCGCGGCGGCGCTGTTCCCCTTCACCCAGACCGACGACCAGTACGCCACCCTCGGCGTCTACATCCTGGTCTTCGCCACCGTCGCCCTCGGCCTGAACATCGTCGTCGGCCTCGCCGGCCTGCTCGACCTCGGATACGTCGCCTTCCTCGGCGTCGGCGCCTACGCGGCCGCCCTGGTCTCCGGCTCCCCCGGCTCACCGTTCGGCGTGCACGTCCCGTTCTGGGCCGCCGTACTCGCCGGCGCCGCCGCCTCGCTGGTCTTCGGCGTGCTGATCGGCGCCCCGACCCTGCGGCTGCGCGGCGACTACCTCGCCATCGTCACCCTCGGCTTCGGCGAGATCTTCCGCATCACCGCCAACAACCTCGACGGCACCTCCGGACCCGACATCACCAACGGCTCCAACGGCGTCTCGGCCATCCCCGACCTGGACGTCCTCGGCTTCGACTTCGGCGCCCGGCACCACCTGGGCGGCTTCGCCATCGGCCGGTTCGCCAACTACTTCTTCCTGATGCTGATCATCACCGCCGTCGTGGTGCTGGTCTTCCGCCGCAGCGGCGACTCCCGCATCGGACGCGCCTGGGTGGCCATCCGCGAGGACGAGACCGCCGCGCTCGCCATGGGCATCAACGGCTTCCGGGTCAAGCTCACCGCCTTCGCCGTCGGCGCCTGCCTCGCCGGACTCGCCGGCACCGTCCAGGCCCACGTCACCTACACCGTCACCCCCGAGCAGTACCTCTTCGCCGGTCCCATCCCGCCCAACTCCGCCTTCCTGCTCGCCGCGGTCGTCCTCGGCGGCATGGGCACCATCAGCGGCCCCCTGATCGGCGCCGCCCTGCTGTTCCTGATCCCGAACAAACTCCAGTTCCTCGGCGACTACCAGCTCTTCGCCTTCGGCGTAGCGCTCATCCTTCTCATGCGGTTCCGCCCCGAGGGCCTCATCCCCAACCGGCGCCGCCGGCTCGAATTCCACCAGGACACACCCGCACCCACCCACCTCACGAAGGCGGGGGCCTGACCGCCATGACCACCGACACCACCCGGGGCACCAGCCGCGCAGCCGCCACCCCCGGCGAGACCGTCCTCGACGCCCGCGGCGTCACCATGCGCTTCGGCGGCCTGACCGCCGTACGCGGCGTCGACCTCACCGTGGGCAGCGGCGAGATCGTCGGCCTCATCGGACCCAACGGCGCCGGCAAGACCACCTTCTTCAACTGCCTGACCGGCCTCTACGTCCCCACCGAAGGCGAGGTCCGGTACCGGGGCACCGTCCTGCCGCCCACCTCCTTCAAGGTCACCGCGGCCGGCATCGCGCGCACCTTCCAGAACATCCGGCTGTTCGCCGACATGACCGTCCTGGAGAACGTACTCGTCGGCCGGCACACCCGCACCAAGGAGGGCTTCTGGTCCGCCGTACTGCGCGGCCCCCGCTTCCACCGCGCCGAACAGGCCTCCCGGGAAAGGGCCATGGAACTCCTGGAGTTCGTCGGCCTCACCCCCAAGGCCGACCACCTCGCCCGCAACCTGCCCTACGGCGAGCAGCGCACGCTGGAGATCGCGCGCGCCCTGGCCAGCGAGCCCGGACTGCTGCTGCTCGACGAGCCGACCGCCGGCATGAACCCGCAGGAGACCCGCACCACCGAGGGACTCGTCCGCGCCATCCGGGGCACGGGGGTCGCCGTCCTCGTCATCGAGCACGACATGCGCTTCATCTTCACCCTGTGCGACCGCGTGGCCGTCCTCGTGCAGGGCGAGAAGCTGATCGAGGGCGACAGCGCGACCGTCCAGGGCGACGAACGGGTGATCGCGGCCTACCTCGGCGAGCCCTTCGAGAACGCGCCCGGCAAGGAGGACGACCGATGACCGCGCTGCTCGAAGTCGAGGACCTCCGCGTCGCCTACGGCAGGATCCAGGCCGTCAAGGGCATCTCCTTCACGGTCGAGGCCGGACAGGTGGTCACCCTCGTCGGCACCAACGGCGCCGGCAAGACCACCACCCTGCGCACCCTGTCCGGGCTGCTGAAACCGGCCGGCGGCCAGATCCGGTTCGACGGCAGACCGCTGAAGAAGATCCCGGCCCACCAGGTGGTCTCCCTCGGCCTCGCCCACTCCCCCGAGGGCCGGCACATCTTCCCGCGCATGACCATCGAGGACAATCTGCGTCTCGGCGCGTTCCTGCGGAACGACAAACCGGGCATCGAACAGGACATCCAGCGCGCCTACGGCCTCTTCCCCGTCCTCGGCGAGCGCCGCAAGCAGGCCGCCGGCACCCTCTCCGGCGGCGAGCAGCAGATGCTGGCGATGGGCAGGGCGCTGATGTCCCGGCCGAAGCTGCTGATGCTGGACGAGCCGTCCATGGGCCTGTCACCAATCATGATGCGGAAGATCATGGCGACGATCGCCGAGCTGAGGGCGCGGGGCACCACGATCCTGCTGGTCGAGCAGAACGCCCGGGCGGCGCTCTCGCTCGCCGACCGGGGCCATGTCATGGAGACCGGCACCATCGTGCTGTCCGGGACCGGCCGGGACCTGCTGCACGACGAGTCGGTACGCAAGGCCTACCTGGGCGAGGACTGACCCTGCGGGCGGATACGACGAGGCCCGCGCCCCTTCGCCGGGGCGCGGGCCGGTGCCGTACCGGGGGCGCTCAGCCCTTCTTGGCGGCCTTCTTCTCCTCGTTGTCCGCGATGACCGCCTCGGCGACCTGCTGCATCGACATGCGGCGGTCCATGGAGGTCTTCTGGATCCAGCGGAAGGCGGCCGGCTCGGTCAGGCCGTACTCGGTCTGCAGGATGGACTTCGCCCGGTCGACCAGCTTGCGGGTCTCCAGCCGCTGGCTGAGGTCGGCGACCTCCTTCTCCAGCTGCTTCAGCTCGGCGAACCGGGAGACGGCCATCTCGATCGCCGGGACGACGTCGCTCTTGCTGAAGGGCTTGACCAGGTAGGCCATGGCACCGGCGTCCCGGGCGCGCTCGACGAGGTCGCGCTGGGAGAAGGCGGTGAGCATCAGCACGGGCGCGATGGACTCCTCGGCGATCTTCTCGGCCGCGGAGATGCCGTCGAGCTTGGGCATCTTCACGTCCAGGATGACCAGGTCGGGCTTGTGCTCGCGGGCCAGCTCGACGGCCTGCTCACCGTCTCCGGCCTCGCCCACGACGGTGTAGCCCTCCTCCTGAAGCATCTCCTTCAGGTCGAGCCGGATCAGGGCCTCGTCCTCGGCGATGACGACACGGGTCGTCAGCGGAGGCACGTGCGACTTGTCGTCGTCGGTCACGTCTACGGGCTGGGGCGACTCGGGGGCGGTCACTGAGGCTCCTTGGTCCAGGGCAGGCTGGTACTGCTCCTCAAGAGCCTACCTAGCAGCGGCGGCGTACGATGACCCGGTACACTCTCCGCAGTGCCTGCCGGGTTGGTGGAACGGCATACACGGAGGTCTCAAACACCTCTGCCTGAAAGGGCTTGCGGGTTCGAATCCCGCACCCGGCACAACTCGAAGCGGAGGCTCACGTGCGCGTGATTCTCCGCTTTTCGTCATGTGTGGGCGCGCTCACTCACTCTGGGTGTCCGCATGAACTTCCGTAGCACTGATGTGCGGCCGTCGCCCCGCATCACTTCGGGCTGTCGTCCTCGCCGATGTGGTGGACCCGGACCATGTTGGTGGCGCCGGAGACGCCGGGCGGGGAGCCCGCGGTGATCACCACGATGTCGCCCTTGCGGCAGCGGCCGTATTTCAGGAGCAGTTCGTCGACCTGGTCGACCATGGCGTCCGTGGAGTCCACGTGCGGGCCGAGGAAGGTCTCGGTGCCCCAGGTGAGGCTGAGCTGGGAGCGGGTGGCCGGCTCGGGGGTGAAGGCGAGCAGCGGGATCGGTGAGCGGTAGCGGGAGAGCCGGCGGGCGGTGTCCCCGGACTGGGTGAACGCGACCAGGAACCTCGCGCCGAGGAAGTCGCCCATGTCGGCGGCGGCCCGGGCGACCGCGCCGCCCTGCGTGCGCGGCTTGCTCCGTTCGGTCAGCGGCGGCAGCCCCTTGGCCAGCATGTCCTCCTCGGCCGCCGCGACGATCTTCGCCATGGTGCGCACGGTCTCGACCGGGTACTTGCCGACGCTGGTCTCACCGGAGAGCATCACCGCGTCCGTGCCGTCCAGGACCGCGTTGGCCACGTCAGAGGCCTCGGCGCGGGTGGGCCGGGAGTTCTCGATCATGGACTCCAGCATCTGGGTGGCGACGATCACCGGCTTGGCGTTGCGCCGGGCGAGCGCGATGGCGCGCTTCTGGACGATCGGCACCTGCTCCAGCGGCATCTCCACACCCAGGTCGCCGCGCGCGACCATCAGCCCGTCGAAGGCGGCCACGATGCCGTCGAGGTTCCGCACCGCCTGCGGCTTCTCGATCTTGGCGATGACCGGGAGGCGGCGGTCTTCCTCGGCCATGATCCGGTGGACGTCCACGGCGTCGTCGCCGCTGCGTACGAAGGAGAGGGCGACCAGGTCGAAGCCGGTGCGCAGCGCCCAGCGCAGATCGTCCTCGTCCTTCTTGGACAGGGCGGGGACGGAGACGGCCACGCCGGGGAGGTTCAGTCCCTTGTGGTCGGAGACGACACCGCCTTCGATCACCCGGGTGTGCACGCGGGGGCCGTCGACCTCGGTGACCTCCAGGCACACCTTGCCGTCGTCCACGAGGACGCGCTCGCCGGGGGTGACGTCGGCGGCGAGGCCGGCGTAGGTGGTGCCGCACCGGTGGCGGTCGCCCTCGACGCCGTCCTCCACGGTGATGGTGAAGGTGTCGCCGCGTTCAAGGAGTACCGGTCCTTCGGCGAAGCGGCCGAGCCGGATCTTCGGGCCCTGAAGGTCGGCGAGGATGCCCACGCTGCGGCCGGTTTCGTCGGCCGCCTTGCGCACTCGCCGGTACCGCTCCTCGTGCTCGGCGTGCGTGCCGTGGCTGAGGTTGAACCGGGCGACGTCCATTCCGGCCTCGACCAGTGCCTTGATCCGGTCGTACGAGTCGGTGGCGGGCCCCAGTGTGCAGACGATTTTTGCTCGGCGCATGGGTCGAGCCTATGGCTTACCCGCGGGTAGAGAGTTGGCGCCGCATGACTACTCAACGGCCTTTTGGCGAAGGGTTTTTGACAAGTGTTGAAGTGTGCGGGCGCCCGCTCCGATGAGCGGATGCGGTGTGGCCGGGGGGCGGCGAGCGGGGCCCGGCGGCGGACGGGTCACCAGATCGCAACCTTCCGGACCTGTTGCCGTAGGTCATGCCCAGGTCAGAATCTACGCGCGTTGTCCAGATCGTCGAGGAGACCGAGAGATGCCGTTGAACCGCCGGAAGTTCCTGAAGAAGTCCGCCGCCACCGGAGCGGGTGTGGCGATCGCCGGCGCGGCGGCGGCCCCGGCGGCCGAGGCGGCGCAGGACCACCGGCCCGGGAAGCCCGGGCACCCCGTGAAGCGGTACTCGCTGACCGTCATGGGCACCACCGACCTGCACGGTCACATCTTCAACTGGGACTACTTCAAGGACGCGGAGTACTCCGACAAGGCGGGCAACGCGATGGGCCTCGCCCGGATCGCCACCCTGGTGAAGCAGGTGCGCGAGGAGAAGGGCGCGCGCAACACCCTGCTGCTGGACGCCGGCGACACCATCCAGGGCACCCCGCTGACCTACTACTACGCCAAGGTGGACCCGATCACCGCCGAGGGCGGGCCGGTGCATCCGATGGCGGCGGCGATGAACGCGATCGGGTACGACGCCGCAGCCCTCGGCAACCACGAGTTCAACTACGGCATCGAGACGCTGCGGAAGTTCGAGGACCAGCTCGACTTCCCGCTGCTCGGCGCCAACGCGGTGGACGCCAGGACGCTGCGGCCGGCCTTCCCGCCGTACTTCATGAAGACCTTCCACGTGCCCGGCGCCAAGCCGGTCAAGGTCGCCGTCCTCGGTCTGACCAACCCGGGCATCGCGATCTGGGACAAGGCCTATGTGCAGGGGAAGCTGGCGTTCCCGGGGCTGGAGGAGCAGGCCGCGAAGTGGGTGCCGAAGCTGAGGTCGATGGGCGCGGACGTGGTCGTGGTCTCGGCCCACTCGGGCACCTCGGGCACCTCGTCGTACGGCGACCAGGTGCCGTACGTGGAGAACGCGGCGGCCGAGGTGGCCCGGCGGGTGCCGGGGATCGACGCGATCCTGGTCGGTCACGCGCACGTGGAGATCCCGGAGCTGAAGGTCGTCAACGACAAGACCGGCAGGACCGTCGTGCTGTCGGAGCCGCTGTGCTACGCCGAGCGACTCAGCCTCTTCGACATCGGGCTGGTGTTCCGCAAGGGCCGCTGGGAGGTCGAGTCGGTCTCCGCGTCGCTGCGCGACTCCAGCACCGTCGCCGACGACCCGGAGATCACCGGGCTGCTCGCCGACGAGCACAAGAAGGTCGTCACGTACGTCAACCAGGTCGTCGGCCGCGCCACCGAGACCCTGACCACGGTCGAGGCCCGCTACAAGGACGCCCCGGTCATCGACCTGATCACCAAGGTCCAGGAGGACGTGGTCAAGGCGGCGCTCGCGGGCACCGAGTACGCCTCGCTGCCGGTGCTCGCCCAGGCCTCGCCGTTCTCCCGGACGTCTCAGATCCCGGCCGGCGATGTGACGATCCGGGACCTGTCGAGCCTGTACGTCTACGACAACACGCTGGTCGCCAAGTTGCTGACGGGTGCCCAGCTGCGCGCCTACCTGGAGTACTCGGCGGAGTACTACGTCCAGACGGCCCCCGGTGCCGCGGTCGACGTGGAGAAGCTGACCAACGCCGGTGGGCGTCCGGACTACAACTACGACTACGTCTCGGGTCTGTCGTACGACATCGACATCGCCCGGCCGGCCGGGTCGCGGATCAGGAACCTGACCTTCGGCGGGGCCCCGCTGGACGACACGCAGCGGTTCGTGCTCGCGGTGAACAACTACCGTGCCAACGGCGGCGGTGCCTTCCCGCACGTCGCCGCCGCCAAGGAGCTGTGGTCGGAGTCGACGGAGATCCGCACCCGGATCGCGGAGTGGGTGACCGCGAAGGGGGTGCTGGACCCGAAGGACTTCGCGTCGGTGGACTGGAAGCTGGTGCGGGACGGCACGCCGGTGTTCTAGGAATCCCGCTGTTCCAAGGGCCCCGCGGTTCCAAGGGCCCCGCCGTTCCGGGGCTCCCGCCTTCCGCAGGTTGCGGCCGGTCCCCGTTCGGTGGGTGTCCGGGGGCCGGGCCGGTCAGGGGCCGTCGACGAGCGGGGTGAGCCGCTTGGGCTGCCGGGCCCCTGGTACCCGGTCCGCCGGGTCGTCGAGGCCGAAGGAGGTGAAGGCGGTTCGGGCGGGCAGCGGGTACGACTCCTTGCCGGTGAGCGAGTTGAGGATGGTGGCGCTGCGCCAGGCGGCGAGGCCGAGGTCGGGGGCGCCGACGCCGTGGGTGTGCAGCTCGGCGTTCTGGACGTAGACCGAGCCGGTGACCGAGGGGTCGAGAACGAGGCGGAACTCCTCGTCCACGCGCGGGCGTTCGCTGCTGTCGCGGCGGACGTAGGGGTCGAGTCCGGCGAGGAGCCGGCCGAGGGGGCGTTCGCGGTAGCCCGTGGCGAGGACGACGGCGTCGGTGGTGAGCCGGGAGCGGCTGCCCTGCTGGAGGTGTTCCAGGTGCAGTTCGATGGTGCTGGTGGCGATCCGGCCGGCGGTGCGGACGCGGACGCCGGGGGTGAGGACGGCGTCGGGCCAGCCGCCGCCCAGGGTGCGCCGGTACAGCTCGTCGTGGATGGCGGCGAGGGTGTCGGCGTCGATGCCCTTGTACAGCTGCCACTGGGCGGCGATCAGCCGGTCACGGACGGGTTCGGCGAGGGCGTGGAAGTAGCGGGTGTAGTCGGGTGTGAAGTGTTCCAGGCCCAGCTTGGAGTACTCCATGGGGGCGAACGCTTCGGTACGGCCGATCCAGTGCAGCCGTTCCCTCCCGGCCGGGCGGTGCCGCAGCAGGTCGAGGAAGACCTCGGCGCCGGACTGTCCGGAGCCGACTACGGTGACGTGTCCGGCGGCGAGGACAAAGTCGCGGTGGTCGAGATAGTCGGCGGCGTGCAGGACGGGCACGCCGGGGGCGTCCACCAGGGGCTGGAGGGGGTCGGGCACGTAGGGGGCGGTGCCGATGCCGAGGACGATGTTGCGGGTGTACGTGCGGCCCAGGGCCTCGGCCTCGCCCTCGGTGCCGAGCTGGGTGAAGTCGACCTCGAAGACGTCCCGTTCGGGGTTCCAGCGGACGGCGTCGACCTGGTGGCGAAAGCGCAGTCCGGGCAGTTGCTGGGCGACCCAGCGGCAGTAGGCGTCGTACTCGGCGCGCTGGATGTGGAAGCGCTCGGCGAAGTAGAACGGGAAGAGGCGTTCGCGGTTCCTGAGGTAGCTGAGGAAGCTCCAGGGGCTGGTGGGGTCGGCGAGGGTGACGAGGTCGGCGAGGAACGGCACCTGGAGGGTGGCGCCCTCGATGAGCAGCCCGGGGTGCCAGTCGAATCCGGGCCGCTGTTCGTAGAAGACGGCGTCGAGTTCGGCGAGCGGGTGGGCGAGGGCGGCGAGGGAGAGGTTGCAGGGGCCGATGCCGATGCCGACGAGGTCGCGTGGGGAGGTCGGCTCGTGGCGTGGGGGGTGGGTCATCCGGGGGTGTTTCCTTCGACGAGTTCGAGCAGGCGGGCCAGGTCGTCCGGCCGGCTCCGGGGGTTGAGGACGGTGGCCTTGAGCCAGAGCCGGCCGTCGAGCCGGGCCCGGCCGAGCACGGCCCGGCCTTCGTGCAGCAGGGCGCGGCGGACGGCGGCCACGGTGTCGTCGTCGGCCGCGGTGGGGCGGAACAGGACGGTGCTGATGACGGGCCGGTCGTACAGCTCGAAGCCGGGGTGTGCGCCGATCAGGTCGGCGAACTCGCGGGCTCGGGCGCAGACCTGGTCGACCAGGGCGCCGAGGCCGGCGCGGCCCAGCGTTCTGAGGGTGACGGCGATCTTCAGGATGTCGGGGCGGCGGGTGGTGCGCGGGGAGCGGCCGAGCAGGTCGGGGAGGCCGGCGTCGGTGTCGTCGGCGGCGTTCAGATAGTCCGCGCGCTGGTGGAGGGTGGCCAGCTCGTCCGGGCGGGCCACGGCGAGCAGGCCGGCGGCGGCCGGCTGCCAGCCGAGTTTGTGCAGGTCGAGGGTGACGGTGTGGGCGGCGTCGAGCCCGGTGAGGCGGCCGCGGTGCCGGTCGCTGAACAGCAGGCCGCCGCCGTAGGCCGCGTCGATGTGCAGCCGGGCGCCGTGGGCGGCGCACAGGGCGGCGATCTCGGGCAGCGGGTCGATGAGGCCGGCGTCGGTGGTGCCGGCGGTGGCGGCGACCAGCAGGGGGCCGGGGAGCGTGGTGAGGGCTTCGGCGAGGGCGGCCGGGTCCAGGGTGCCGCGGGGTGCCGGGAGGACGACCGGGGCGGGCAGGCCGAGCAGCCAGGCGGCGCGCGGCAGCGAGTGGTGGGCGCCGGCGCAGCAGACGAGGCGCACGCCGCTGCCGTGCGCCTCGCGGGCGAGCAGCAGGGCGAGTTGGTTGGACTCGGTGCCGCCGGTGGTGACGAGGGCGTCGGCGAGGCCGGCCGTGCGGGCGAGGGCGCGGGTGACCGCGGCTTCCAGGGCGGAGGCGGCCGGGGCCTGGTCCCAGGAGTCCAGGGAGGGGTTGAGGGCGCTCGCGGCGAGGTCGGCGGCGGTGGCCACGGCGAGCGGAGGGCAGTGCAGGTGGGCGGCGCACAGCGGGTCGGCGGGGTCGGCGGCGCCCGCGGCGAGGGCCCGCACGAGGTCGTACAGGGCGTCGGGGTCGCCGGTCTCCGGCAGGGGGTCGCCGAGGGCGGTGGCGACGCGCGCGGTGACGGCGTCGGGTCCGCCGGCGGGCAGCGGGCCGCCGCGCTCGGCGGCACCGGCCGCGAGCGCGTCGAGCACGGTGGCGAGGAGGGGCCGCAGGGCCTCGGGGCCGCCGGGGCCCGAGGCGAGCGGCGGCGCGCTCAGGGCCGCTTGTGCGGTCATGGGCTCTCCTCCGGGGCACGGGAACGCCGGGCGGGCCTGCCGGGCCCGGGCGGGTGGCGTGTGGGTGGAGTGCCAGCTTGTACCGGAGGAGAGCCCTGTGTCCCGAAAGTCCGGCGAACGGAACCCGAAAGTGTGTACTGCCGTGCCCGCGAGGGACCGGTCGGTCAGGGCCGGAAGTCCGCGGCGTGGTCGCGGGCCCAGCGGTCGAAGGCGCGGGCCGGGGTGCCGGTGAGCTCTTCCACGGTGCCGGTGATCTCCGGGGGTGTGCCGACGGTCTGCGCGACGCTGTCCAGCAGCCGGCCGAGCATTCCCGGCGGTACGTGCGGGAACAGGTCCGGGCCCGCCTCGGCCGGGTCGACCTCCACGAACGTCAGCTTCCTGCCGAGTGCGTCGCCGATGGCGGCGACCTGTTCGGCGTTGCCGATGGCCGCGGGTCCGGTCAGCCGGTGCACGGCGCCCTCGTGGCCGTCGTCGAGCAGGACGCGTTCGGCGACGGCGGCGATGTCGTCCTCGTGGATGGGCGCGGAGAGCGCGCCGGCGTAGACGCCGCGGACGGTGTCGCCGCCCGCGCGGATCTGCGGGGCGTACTGGAGGGCGTTGGTGGCGAAGCCGTTGGGCCGCAGGAAGGTCCAGGCGAGGCCGCTGTCGCGGATGTGCTGCTCGGCGGTGGCGTGCATGACGTGGATGGGGTGGGTCTCGTCGGCGCCCTCCTGGACGAGGCCGCTGGAGAGCAGGACGGCGTGCCGTACGCCGTGTTCGCGGGCGGCCGCCAGCAGCGGGGCGGTGACGGCCTGGACGTACAGGAAGACGTGGGTGGCCCCGGCGAACAGGGCGGCGGGGTCGTCCGGGCGGAACGCCACCACCTCGGCCCGCCCGGGCAGGCCGGCCCGAGCGGGGTCGCGGGTCAGGGCCCGGACGGGCCGCCCCGCGGCGAGGAGTCGGTCGACGAGGGCGCGGCCGACGTTGCCGGTCGCGCCGGTGACTACGATCACGGTGCTGCCTCCAGGGCTCGGACGATCACACTGTCCGCCCGAGCCTAGGAAGCGCGGCCCGTGGGCCGCATCGTCGGCAGGGACCAGCCGTGGCCTACGCCGTCGGTCGTACGCCCCGCTGTTCCTCCTTCCGCGCGTCGCGGACGCGCAGGGCGCGGGCAAGGTCGTCCAGGCGGTCGGCGAGGGTGCGGCGCAGCGCCGGGGTGAGGTCGCCGTCGCGCAGGCACTCCTCGCCGAGCCGCAGGTTCTCGGTGTCGACGGCGTGGGCGGGGAAGCACCAGCGGCCGGCGGCGGTGGCGATGGCGGGGCCGCGGCGGGCGGCGAGGCCGACCACGTCGGCGTAGAAGCGCGGCACGTACGGGCGGACCAGTTCGGCCTGTTCGGGCTGCCAGAAGCCCTGGGCGGTGGCGGTGAAGAGGTAGTTGGACAGGTCGTCGCCGGCGAACATCGCCTCCCAGGCGGCGCGCTTGGCCTCCGGGTCGGGCAGCGCGGCGCGGCAGCGGGCGGCGCCCTCGCGGCCGGCGGCGCTCGGGTCGCTCGCCAGCTCGGCGGCGATGGCGGCCTCGTCGGTGGCGCCGAGTACGGCGAGCCGGGCGAGGACGCGCCAGCGCAGCTCGGGGTCGAGTTCCGGTCCGCCGGGGACGGTGCCGTCGGCGAGCCAGGCGGCGATGGGCTCGGGGTGGGCGGCCACGTCGATCAGGTGCCGTACGGCGATCAGCCGCAGGCCGGGGTGGTCGCCGTCCTCGGTGCGGCGCAGCAGGTCGCGGCAGAGGGAGGTGAGGGTGGCCAGGGCGGCCGGGCGGTCCGCCGGGGCGAGGTACTGCCCGGTGAGCTGGCCGGCGGCGAAGGCGAGGACGCCCTGGGCGATGGCGAGGTCGGTCTCGCGGGGCAGGTGGGCGCGGGCCGTCTCCAGGTAGGCGGCGGGGGCCAGGTCGCCGTCGCGTACGGCGTCCCGGAGGGCGTTCCAGACGACCGCGCGGGTGAGCGGGTCGGGCAGCCCGGACAGTCCGGTGCGCAGGGTCTCGAAGGAGGCGGTGTCGAAGCGGATCTTGGCGTAGGTGATGTCGCCGTCGTTGAGGACGACCAGTGCGGGGCGCTTGCCGATGGGCTGCGGCGCGGTCTGCGGGAGGTCGAGGTCGATGCGCTCGCGCAGCACGAGCCGGCCCTCGTCGGCGAGGTCGTGGTCGTACAGTCCGGCGCCGAGGCGGTGCGGGCGGCTGCCGGTGCGGTCGACGGTCAGTGCGCAGGTGCCGCCGGCGGCGGTGATCGTCGGGACGAGGGTGTCGACGCCGGTGGTGCGCAGCCAGCTGTCGGCCCAGGCGGAGACGTCGCGGTCGGTGGCCGAGGCGAGGGAGTCGATGAAGTCGGCGAGGGTGGCGTTGCCGAACCTGTGGCGGGCGAAGTGGGTGTTGATGCCGGCGAGGAAGTCCTTCTCGCCGAGCCAGGCGGCCAGCTGGCGCAGCGCGGAGGCGCCCTTGGCGTAGGAGATGCCGTCGAAGTTGAGCAGGGCGGAGGCCGTGTCGTCGACGTTGTCGGGGGCGACCGGGTGGGTGGTGGGGCGCTGGTCGGCGTCGTAGCCCCAGGCCTTGCGGGTGACGCCGAACTCGGTCCAGGGGCCGGTGAACCGGGTGGCCTCGGCGGTGGTCTGGTAGCCCATGTACTCGGCGAAGGACTCGTTCAGCCAGATGTCGTCCCACCACTTGAGGGTGACGAGGTCGCCGAACCACATGTGGGCCATCTCGTGCGCGATGACCATGGCGCGGGACTGCCGTTCGGTGTCGGTGACGGCGGAGCGGTAGACGTACTCGTCGCGGAAGGTGACCAGGCCCGGGTTCTCCATGGCGCCCGCGTTGAACTCGGGGACGAACGCCTGGTCGTAGGAGTCGAAGGGGTACGGCTCCTCGAACTTCTCGTGGTAGCGGTCGAAGCAGGCCCGCGTGACGTCGAGGATCTCGTCGGCGTCGAGGTGGGGGGCGAGGGAGCGGCGGCAGTGGACGCCGAAGGGCAGCCCGCGGTGTTCGGTGCGCACCGAGTGCCAGGGGCCGGCGGCGACGGCGGCCAGGTAGGTGGAGATCGGCGGGGTGGGCGCGGCCTGCCAGACGCCGTCGCCGCGGCGGTCGGTGACGCTGTTGGCGAGGACGGTCCAGCCCTCGGGCGCCCTGACGGAGACCTCGAAGACGGCCTTCAGGTCGGGCTGGTCGAAGGCGGCGAAGACGCGCTGGACGTCGTCCATGAACATCTGGGTGTAGACGTACGTCTCGCCGTCGCTGGGGTCGGTGAAGCGGTGCATGCCCTCACCGGTGCGGGAGTAGCGCATGACGGCGTCGACGCGCAGCTCGTGCTCACCGGCGGTGAGGTTCTTCAGCGGCAGCCGGTTCCCGGTGAGCGACCGCGGGTCGAGCGGCTGTCCGTCGAGCGTGGCGCCGCGCAGCTCGGCAGGCTTCAACTCGACGAACGTGTCCCCGTCGAACCGTGTGGTGAACCGGATCGCGGTACGGGAGTCGAAGGTCTCGTCGCCGGTGGTGAGGTCCAGTTCGACCGTGTACCGCTGGACGTCGAGGATTTCTGCTCGGAGCTGCGCTTCATCGCGCGTGAGTACGGACATGGAGGCCATGCTGCCTGATGCCGTCGGCAGCGCACAGGGGCGGACCGGTACATCGGCTCCGCCCCCCGTGCGCGCCCGGTCCGGCCGCTCCCCTTCGGCGCCCCGGGCGGTGCCCGGTCAGTGCTCCGCCGGTGCCTCGTGCGCCGGTCGCCCGTTGTGGGTGTTCTCGGCGATCCGCTCGTGGTGCCGGATCACCTCGGCGATGATGAAGTTCAAAAACTTCTCGGCGAAGGCCGGGTCGAGCTTGGCGTTCTCGGCGAGCCGGCGCAGCCGGGCGATCTGCCGGGACTCGCGGGAGGGGTCGGCGGGCGGCAGCCGGTGCAGCGCCTTGAGCCGGCCGACCTGCTGGGTGGCCTTGAAACGCTCGGCGAGCATGTGGACGACGGCCGCGTCGATGTTGTCGATGCTGTCGCGCAGCCGCTCCAGTTCCTGGCGGACCTCGGGGTCCGTGGCATCGGGGCCGGTGTTGCTGGTGGTCATGGGGGCCAACCCTATGCGCTGCGCGGGCCGCGTCCACGGGGTGTCCGAGGACTGGATCAGCGGCGGATCGCCGGGGTCGGGGACGCGGTCGCTCCAGCCGCCGGGCACGGTGCGGCCCTGCTGGGCGCGGAAGCGTACGGGGGCGAGGCCGACGCGGCGGGTGAACAGCCGGGAGAAGTAGGCGGGGTCGTCGTAGCCGACGCGGCGGGCGACGGCGGCGACGGGCAGCTCGGTGGCGGCGAGGAGTTCCTTGGCCCGGCCGAGGCGGATGCCGAGCAGGTAGTCCTTCGGGGTGCAGCCGGCCGCCCGGCGGACCGCGCCGCGCAGTTCGGCGGTGGTCATGCCGTGCCGGGCGGCGTGGTCGGCGACGCTCATCGGGGTGCAGGCGTCCCGGGCCAGGGCGGCGAGCACCCGGTCTCCGCCCCGGGCGAGGTCGGCGCGGGCGCGGCGCAGGGCGACGAGGAGTTCGTGCACGGCGGCCGCGGTCTCGGTCTCCAGCAGGGGGTTGCCGGGGCGGGCGGCGCGCGCGATGCGGGCGATGACGGTGCGCGGGCCGGCGGCGTCGGCGAGCGGGATCACGGGCCGGTCGGGGTCGATGTAGCCGAGTTCGCGGTAGGCGGCGGTGGCGGGCCCGGTGAAGTCCACGAAGCCCTCGTCCCAGCCGGTGTCCGGGTCGGGCGCGTAGTGGTGGGGCACGCCGGGGGTGAGCCACAGCAGCGCGGGCGCGGTGACGGTGCTCCGGCGGCCGTCGGCGCCCCGGTACCAGCCGCCGCCGGAGCTGATCACCACGGCCACGTGGTGGTCGAGGGTGCGCGGGCCGACCGTGGGCAGCGCGCCGTGCTGGAGGCCGACGCCGAGGCAGATAAGGCCGAGGCGGCGGTGGGCGGGGCCGGGGCTGAGGAACCGCATCCAGGTCCGGTACATCGGCGCTCCTCCCGACGGGCCGCGCGGCGCGGGTTTTGTCCAAGCAGCGCCGATCTTCGTCCATGGCGCCGGGTGCCGGAAGGGGGCGAGGCTGGGGCGGTCGGACGAGGCCGCGGCGGGGAGGGCGCTTGAGCGAGTTCACGGTGGGGGAAGCGGGGTTCCTGCTGGACGGGCGTCCGGTACGGCTGCTGTCCGGGGCGCTGCACTACTTCCGGGTGCACGAGGCCCAGTGGGGGCACCGGCTGGCCGTGCTGCGGGCGATGGGCCTGAACTGCGTGGAGACGTACGTCCCGTGGAATCTGCACGAGCCGCGTCCGGGGGCCTTCCGGGACGTGGGGGCGGTCGGCCGGTTCCTGGACGCGGTCGGCGCGGCGGGGATGTGGGCGATCGTGCGGCCGGGTCCGTACATCTGCGCCGAGTGGGAGAACGGGGGGCTGCCGGCCTGGCTCACGGGCGAGGTGGGCCCGCGCGCGCGTACGCGTGACGCGCGCTACCTGGCCCGTGTCCGCGGCTGGTTCGCCCGGCTGCTGCGCGAGATCGTGCCCCGGCAGCTCGACCGGGGCGGCCCGGTGGTGCTGGTCCAGGTGGAGAACGAGTACGGCAGCTACGGCAGCGACACCGGCTATCTCGCGGAGCTGGCGGGCCTGCTGCGCGCCGAGGGGGTCACGGCGGCGCTGTGCACCTCGGACGGCCCCGAGGACCACATGCTGACCGGGGGTTCGCTGCCCGGGGTGCTCGCCACGGTGAATTTCGGCTCCCACGCGCGCGTGGCCTTCGACACGCTGCGCCGGCACCGCCCGGTGGGGCCGCTGATGTGCATGGAGTTCTGGTGCGGCTGGTTCGACCACTGGGCCGGCGAGCACGCCGTACGGGATCCGGACGAGGCGGCCGGGGCGCTGCGGGAGATCCTGGAGTGCGGGGCGTCGGTGAACCTCTATCTGGCACACGGCGGCACGAGTTTCGGGGGCTGGGCGGGCGCCAACCGGGGCGGCGCGCTGCACGAGGGCCGGCTGGAGCCGGATGTGACCTCCTACGACTACGACGCTCCGGTGGACGAGTACGGCCGCCCCACAAAGAAGTTCCGGCGCTTTCGCGAGGTGCTGGCCGGGTATGCGCCCGGTCCGCTGCCCGAGCCGCCGCCACCGCCTCCCGTGCTGGGCGCCCCGGCCGAGGCCGCGCTCACCGGCTGGGCGTGTCTGGCCGGGGTGCTCGGGGCGCTGGGCGGGCCGGAGACGGTGACGCCTCTGCCGCCGACGTTCGAGGAGCTGGGGATCACCCGGGGCCTGGTGCGCTACGAGGCCGAGGTGCCCGGCCCGCGCCGGCCGTACCCGCTGACCGTGCGCGGGCTGCGCGATCTGGCCGTGGTGTACGTCGACGGGGAGCGGGCCGGGGTGCTCACGGAGGCGGAGCCGCGGCTGGCGGAGCCGGTCGCGGGGCACGCGCGCGTGGAGCTGTGGGTGGAGTCCCTGGGGCGGGTGAACTACGGGCCCCGGCTCGGGGAGCCGAAGGGCATCACCGGCGGCATCCTGCACGAACGGCAGTATCTGCACGGGGTGCGCGCGCGGGGGCTCGACCTGGACGCGTTCGCCGGCGGTGTGGCCGCGGTGCCCTTCGGTCCGCCGCCCGGCGGGCACGCGCCGGGGCTGTACCGGGGCTCGGTCACGGTCCGGGGGGCCGGGGACGCCCGGCTGGAGCTGCCCGGCCGGACCCGCGGGTTCGTCTGGATCAACGGTTTCTGCCTGGGCCGTTACTGGTCGGCGGGGCCCCAGCGGTCGCTGTACGTGCCCGGGCCGGTGCTGCGGGAGGGCGGGAACGAGATCTGGGTGCTGGACCTGGACGAGGGCCGGCCGGATCCACCGGCTCCGCGCCTGCTGCCGGTGTGAGGGCCGCGGGCACCGCCTCCGCGGCCGGCCGACGGTGCCGCGGGTCCGGCCGGCCGCCCTTCGCCGGGAACGGTCCGCCGGGGCCGCTCCCGCCTACAGTGGAGAGGAGTTCCGGCGGCTTCAGGGGGTGCCGACGTGGCCAACGGCGGACCGGTCGAGCACGGCTACCCGCACCTGGAGACGGTGCGGGCCGCCGTCACCGCGCTGTACCGGCGGCTGTCCCGCGACACCATCGAGACGTTCTCGGCCAGCGTGGCCCCCGCCGACGTGGCCTTCTGCGACACGGACGATCTGCATCTGGGCGCGCAGCGGGTGGCCCGGGAGATCGTGCGGCACTTCCGGCTGCCGGACGCGCGGCTGATCGTCGGCTTCCGGGAGATGACCCACGCGGCCAACGTCGAACTGGCGGCGGGCCCCGAGTACTTCGTCGAGCTGAACGACCGGTTCCGCACCCACCGCGCCGACATCGGCGCGGCCCTCGCCCACGAGGTGGCGCACGTCTATCTGCACCGCCTGGGCCTCGCCTTCCCCACCACCGCGGAGAACGAGATCCTGACGGACACGGCGACGGCCTACCTGGGCGCGGGCTGGCTGCTGCTCGATGCCTACCGGGAGGACGCGGTCTCCTCGCAGAAGCTGGGCTATCTCACCCCGGAGGAGTTCGGTTACGTCCTGGCCAAGCGGGCACTGCTGTTCGGCGAGGACCCGTCCCTGTGGTTCACCAGCCCGCAGGCCTACACCGCCTACGTCAAGGGCGGCGACCGGGCCCGCCGGGACGCGCGGCAGCCGCCGCTGGCCGCCGCCGGCTGGGCGGGCCGCCGCCGCTACGCCCATGACCGCCGGCACGCCCGCGACGGCCCGCCGGCCACCCCGTACGCCTTCGCCGCCGACCCCACCGGCCGGCTCCGGGTCTCCTTTCCCTGCCCCACCTGCCACCAGCGGATCAGGATGCCGGTACAGGGGCGGGTACGGGCTCGGTGCGGGCTGTGCCGGACGGTGCTGGAGTGCGACACATAGCCGGGCGGGAAGCGGGTCATCGGCGTACGGCGATCCCACGGCTCGTCGAGGAAGGTCCGCGGGATCTCCTCAGGCATCGACTGCTTGGAGTCGAAGTGGGGGTTGAGCGCTAGGAGGTGGTCAGCAGCCGGGTCAGCGAGGCGCGGGAGCCCTCCAGCCGGGCGATGCGCTCCTCGATGCCCTGCAACTGCTCCACCAGCACCGGGGTCAGGCAGGGCTCGACCTCGGCCTCGCTGCCGCACACACAGTCCAGGACCTCACGGATGACCCGGGTCGGCAGTCCGGCGTCCAGCAGGGTGCGGATCCGGCGTACGGCCTGGGGGGCGCTGTCGTCGTACACGCGCTGCCCGCCGGGGGTGCGGTCGGCGACGAGCAGGCCCTGTTCCTCGTAGTACCGCAGCAGCCGGACGTTCACGCCGGTCGCGCGAGCCAGCTCCCCGATCCTCATGTGATCCCCCTCACAGCTTCTTGAAGCTCACATCCGTGTCAGCTCTTAGCGTCACAGCCATGACGAACCCGACTGTATTCCGCATCGGCGGCGACCTGGAGGTACGGCGGATCGGCTACGGCGCGATGCGCCTGGCGAACGCCCCGCACGAGCGGTCCGGCATGACCGCGCCCATCTGGACCGCCCCCACCGACCGCGCCGACGCCGTACGGCTGCTGCGCCGGGCCGCCGAGCTGGGTGTGACCCTCTTCGACACCGCCGACGCCTACGCGCTGGGCGCCAACGAGGAGTTGCTGGCCGAGGCGCTGCACCCGTACCGCGACGGCATCGTGATCGCCACCAAGGCGGGCGTGCTGCGGCCGAGTCCGACGGAGTGGATCACCCATGGGCACCCGGCGTACCTGCGGCAGCAGGCCGAGCTGAGCCTGCGCCGGCTGCGCACCGACCGCATCGACCTGTTCCAGCTGCACCGCATCGACCCCGACTATCCGCTCGCGGACCAGATCGGCGCCCTCAAGCAGCTCCAGGAGGAGGGGAAGGTACGGCACATCGGGCTGTCGGAGGTGTCGGTGGCGGAACTGACCGCCGCCTCGGCCGTCGCGCCGATCGCCAGCGTGCAGAACGTGTACAACCTCGCCACCCGCGGGCACGACCCGGTGATCGACCACACCGCCGAGGCCGGCATCGCCTTCCTGCCGTACTTCCCGGTGGCCATGGGCGGGCACGCGGCCGACGGCGGGCCGCTCGCCGCCGTCGCCGCCGAACTCGGCGCCACCCGCGCGCAGACCGCCCTCGCCTGGCTGCTGCACCGCGCGCCGAACATCGTCCCGATCCCCGGCACCTCCTCCCCCGCCCACCTGGCGGAGAACGTCGCCGCGCTCGGACTCGCCCTCACCGAGGAGCAGTACAAGCGGATCGACGCGGGGGCGTGACGCCCGGGCGGGGACATGCAACGACGCCTGCCCAGTGTCCGGTCGGGGACAGGCGGGCAGGCGCCGTCTGTGTTCCGTACGCCTTTGTACGTAACGTCTGTGCGGACCTCGGGTCCGGTGGGTCGCGCGTCAGACCGCCAGGGCGCGGTCCGTCGGGCGGATCGGGGCCGGCAGGTCGCTGGCCCCGGTCAGGTAGCGGTCGACTCCGCGGGCGGCCGAGCGGCCCTCCGCGATCGCCCAGACGATGAGGGACTGGCCGCGGCCGGCGTCACCGGCGACGAACACACCCGGCACGTTGGTCTGGAAGTCGGCGTCGCGGGCGATGTTACCCCGAGCGTCGAGGTCTAGACCAAACTGCTCGACCAGGCCGTTCTCCCGGTCGGTCCCGGTGAAGCCCATGGCGAGGGTGACCAGCTGGGCCGGGATCTTCCGCTCGGTGCCGGGCTTCGGGGTCAGCTTGCCGTCGATGAACTCCACCTCGGTGAGGTGCAGCCACTGGACGTTGCCGTCCTCGTCGCCCTCGAAGTGGGTGGTGGAGACGGAGTAGACGCGCTCGCCGCCCTCCTCGTGGGCGCTCGTCACCTTGTACAGCATCGGGAAGGTCGGCCAGGGCTGGTCGACCGGGTGCCGCTCGTCGTTCGGGCGGGGCATGATCTCCAGCTGGGTGACGGAGGCCGCGCCCTGCCGGTGGGCGGTGCCGACGCAGTCCGCGCCGGTGTCGCCGCCGCCGATGACGACGACGTGCTTGCCCTCGGCGGAGATGGGCGGCACCACGTAGTCGCCCTCCTGCACCTTGTTGGCCAGGGGCAGGTACTCCATGGCCTGGTAGACGCCCTTCAGCTCCCGGCCGGGAACGGGAAGGTCACGGGCGGTCGTGGCACCGGCGGCGATCACGATCGCGTCGTAGCGCTTCTTCAGGTCGGTCGCCTTGATGTCGCGGCCGACCTCCACGCCGGTGCGGAACCGGGTGCCCTCCGCGCGCATCTGCTCGATACGGCGGTTGATGTGCCGCTTCTCCATCTTGAACTCGGGGATGCCGTACCGCAGCAGCCCGCCGACGCGGTCGGCGCGCTCGTAGACGGCGACCGTGTGGCCGGCCCGGGTGAGCTGCTGGGCGGCGGCGAGGCCCGCCGGGCCCGAGCCGATGACCGCGACCGTCTTGCCGGACAGGCGCTCGGGGATCTGCGGGGCGACGTCCCCGGTCTCCCACGCCTTGTCGATGATCGAGACCTCGACGTTCTTGATGGTGACCGGCGGCTGGTTGATGCCCAGCACGCACGCCGACTCACAAGGGGCCGGGCAGAGCCGGCCGGTGAACTCCGGGAAGTTGTTGGTCGCGTGCAGCCGCTCGGAGGCGGCGGCCCAGTCCTCGCGGTAGGCGTAGTCGTTCCACTCGGGGATCAGGTTCCCCAGCGGACAGCCGTTGTGGCAGAACGGGATACCGCAGTCCATGCAGCGGCCGGCCTGCTTGCTGATGATCGGCAGCAGCGAGCCGGGGACGTAGACCTCGTTCCAGTCCTTGACCCGCTCGGCGACGGGGCGGGTCTCGGCGACCTCACGGCCGTGGTTCAGGAAGCCCTTCGGGTCAGCCATTGCTCGCCGCCTCCATCATCTTCTCGGTGATCTCGGTCTCGGAGAGACCGGCTCGCTCGGCGGCGTCCTTGGCGGCGAGCACTGCCTTGTACGTGCTGGGGATGATCTTGCTGAAGCGCTCCACGGCCGTGTCCCATTCGGCCAGCAGCTTGGCGGCGACGGTCGAGCCGGTCTCCTCGGCGTGGCGGCGCACCACGTCGTGCAGCCACTGCTTGTCCGCCTCGTCCAGCGCCTCGACCGCGCCGGCGTTGCCGGAGTTGACGTTGTCGCGGTCGAGGTCGACGACGTAGGCGATGCCGCCGGACATGCCCGCCGCGAAGTTGCGGCCGGTCGGGCCGAGGACGACCGCGTGACCGCCGGTCATGTACTCGCAGCCGTGGTCGCCCACGCCCTCGGAGACGACCAGCGCGCCGGAGTTGCGGACGCAGAACCGCTCACCGGTACGGCCGCGCAGGAACAGCTCGCCGCCGGTGGCGCCGTAGGCGATGGTGTTGCCCGCGATGGTCGAGTACTCGGCGAGGTGGTCGGCCGCCCGGTCCGGGCGGACGACGATCCGGCCGCCGGAGAGACCCTTGCCGACGTAGTCGTTGGCGTCGCCCTCCAGGCGCAGCGTGATGCCGCGCGGCAGGAACGCGCCGAAGGACTGGCCGGCGGAGCCGGTGAAGGTGATGTCGATGGTGTCGTCGGGCAGGCCCGCGCCGCCGAACTTCTTCGTCACCTCGTGGCCGAGCATGGTGCCGACCGTGCGGTTGATGTTGCGGATGGCGACCTGGGCGCGCACCGGCTGGGCCTCGGTCGCGTCGTTCGCGGCCAGGGCGTCGGCGGCGAGCCTGATCAGCTCGTTGTCCAGGGCCTTCTCCAGGCCGTGGTCCTGGGCGGCCGCCTGGTGGCGGACGGCGCCCTCGGGCAGGGCGGGCACGTGGAACAGCGGCTCCAGGTCCAGGCCCTGCGCCTTCCAGTGGTCCACCGCGCGCTCGACGTCCAGCGCCTCGGCGTGGCCGACGGCCTCCTCGATGGAGCGGAAGCCCAGCTCGGCCAGCAGCTCGCGGACCTCCTCGGCGATGAACTTGAAGAAGTTCACGACGTACTCGGCCTTGCCGGCGAAGCGGTCGCGCAGCACCGGGTTCTGGGTGGCGATGCCGACCGGACAGGTGTCCAGGTGGCACACGCGCATCATCACGCAGCCGGAGACGACCAGCGGGGCG
Organism: Streptomyces nogalater; assembly: GCF_039532885.1. NCBI lineage: Bacteria > Bacillati > Actinomycetota > Actinomycetes > Kitasatosporales > Streptomycetaceae > Streptomyces > Streptomyces nogalater. The sequence continues at coordinate 177,733 of NZ_BAAASM010000001.1, forward strand.
GTCGCGAAACCGAACTCCTCGGCGCCGAGCAGAGCGGCGATGACCACGTCCCGGCCGGTCTTCAGCTGGCCGTCGGTCTGGACGACGATCCGGTCCCGCAGCCCGTTGAGCAGCAGGGTCTGCTGGGTCTCGGCCAGGCCCAGCTCCCAGGGGCCGCCCGCGTGCTTGAGGGAGGTCAGCGGGGAGGCGCCGGTGCCGCCGTCGTGGCCGGAGATCAGCACCACGTCCGCGTGTGCCTTGGACACACCCGCCGCGACCGTGCCGACGCCGACCTCGGAGACCAGCTTGACGTGGATCCGCGCCCGCGGGTTCGCGTTCTTCAGGTCGTGGATCAGCTGGGCCAGGTCCTCGATGGAGTAGATGTCGTGGTGCGGCGGCGGGGAGATCAGGCCGACGCCCGGCGTGGAGTGCCGGGTCCTGGCGACCCACGGGTAGACCTTGTGGCCGGGCAGCTGGCCGCCCTCGCCGGGCTTGGCGCCCTGGGCCATCTTGATCTGGATGTCGTCCGCGTTGACCAGGTACTCGGAGGTCACGCCGAAGCGGCCGGAGGCGACCTGCTTGATGGCGCTGCGCCGCGCGGGGTCGTACAGGCGCTCGGGGTCCTCGCCGCCCTCACCGGTGTTGGACTTGCCGCCCAGCTGGTTCATGGCGATGGCGAGGGTCTCGTGCGCCTCCTTGGAGATGGAGCCGTACGACATGGCGCCGGTGGAGAAGCGCTTGACGATCTCGCTGGCCGGCTCGACCTCCTCGACCGGGATCGGCTGCCGGTCGGACTTGAAGCCGAACAGGCCGCGCAGTGTCATCAGGCGCTCGGACTGCTCGTTCACGCGGTCCGTGTACTTCTTGAAGATGTCGTAGCGGCCCGTGCGCGTGGAGTGCTGGAGGCGGAAGACCGTCTCCGGGTCGAACAGGTGCGGTTCGCCCTCGCGGCGCCACTGGTACTCGCCGCCGATCTCCAGCGCGCGGTGCGCCGGGGCGATGCCGGAGGCCGGGTAGGCCTTGGCGTGGCGGGCGGCGACCTCCTGGGCGATGACGTCGATGCCGACGCCGCCGATCTTGGTGGCGGTGCCGTTGAAGTACTTCGCCACGAAGCCCTCGTCCAGGCCGACGGCCTCGAAGACCTGGGCACCGCGGTAGGAGGCGACGGTGGAGATGCCCATCTTGGACATCACCTTCAGCACGCCCTTGCCGAGGGCGTAGATCAGGTTCTTGATGGCCTGCTCGGGCTCCAGGCCGTTCAGGAAGGTGCCGGCGCGCAGCAGGTCCTCGACCGACTCCATCGCCAGGTAGGGGTTGACGGCGGCGGCGCCGTAGCCGATGAGCAGGGCGACGTGGTGGACCTCGCGGACGTCGCCGGCCTCGACCAGCAGGCCCACCTGGGTGCGCTGCTTGGTGCGGATGAGGTGGTGGTGGACGGCCGCGGTGAGCAGCAGGGACGGGATCGGCGCGTGCTCGGCGTCGGAGTGGCGGTCGGACAGGACGATCAGCCGGGCGCCGTTGTCGATGGCGGCGTCGGCCTCGGCGCAGATCTCCTCGATGCGCGCGGCGAGGGCGTCACCGCCGCCGGAGACCCGGTACAGACCGGCGAGCGTGGCGGCCTTGAAGCCGGGCATGTCGCCGTCGGCGTTGATGTGGATGAGCTTGGCCAGCTCGTCGTTGTCGATCACCGGGAAGGGCAGCACGACGGACCGGCAGGAGGCGGCGGTCGGCTCCAGCAGGTTGCCCTGCGGGCCCAGCGAGCTGCGCAGGGAGGTGACCAGCTCCTCGCGGATCGCGTCCAGCGGCGGGTTGGTGACCTGCGCGAACAGCTGGGTGAAGTAGTCGAAGAGCAGCCGCGGGCGCTCGGACAGGGCCGCGATCGGGGAGTCCGTGCCCATGGAGCCGATCGGCTCGGCGGCGGTGCGGGCCATCGGGGCGAGGATGACGCGCAGCTCTTCCTCGGTGTAGCCGAAGGTCTGCTGGCGGCGGGTGACCGAGGCGTGGGTGTGCACGATGTGCTCGCGCTCGGGCAGGTCGCCCAGCTCGATCTCGCCGGCCTCCAGCCACTCGGCGTAGGGCTTCTCGGCGGCGAGGGACGCCTTGATCTCGTCGTCCTCGATGATGCGGTGCTCGGCGGTGTCGACGAGGAACATCCGGCCGGGCTGGAGGCGGCCCTTGCGGACGACCTTGGCCGGGTCGATGTCGAGGACGCCGACCTCGGAGCCGAGGACGACGAGGCCGTCGTCGGTGACCCAGTAGCGGCCGGGGCGCAGGCCGTTGCGGTCGAGCACGGCGCCGACCTGGGTGCCGTCGGTGAAGGTGACGCAGGCGGGGCCGTCCCAGGGCTCCATCATCGTGGAGTGGTACTGGTAGAAGGCGCGCCGGGCCGGGTCCATGGAGTCGTGGTTCTCCCACGCCTCCGGGATCATCATCAGCACGGAGTGCGGCAGCGAACGGCCGCCCAGGTGCAGCAGTTCCAGGACCTCGTCGAAGGAGGCGGAGTCGGAGGCGTCCGGGGTGCACACCGGGAAGAGGCGGTCGAGCTTGCCCTGCGGGCCGAACAGGTCCGAGACCAGCTGGGACTCGCGGGCGACCATCCAGTTGCGGTTGCCCTTGACGGTGTTGATCTCGCCGTTGTGCGCGACGAACCGGTACGGGTGCGCGAGCGGCCACGACGGGAAGGTGTTGGTGGAGAACCGGGAGTGCACCAGCGCGATCGCGGAGGCGAAGCGGCGGTCGGACAGGTCCGGGAAGAAGGGTTCGAGCTGGCCGGTGGTCAGCATGCCCTTGTAGACGATGGTCCGGGCGGACAGGGAGGGGAAGTAGACCCCGGCCTCGCGTTCGGCGCGCTTGCGCAGCACGAACGCCTTGCGGTCCAGGGCGAGGCCCTCGCTGGCACGGTCGGTCACGAAGACCTGCCGGAACACCGGCATGGTGGAGCGGGCGGTGGCGCCGAGCAGTTCCGGGGCGACCGGGACGGTGCGCCAGCCGAGGACCGTCAGGCCCTCCTCGGCGGCGATCGTCTCGATCTGTGAGACGGCGTCCTCGGTCCCCTCCTCCGGCAGAAAGGCGATGCCTACCGCATAGGACCCGGCTGCGGGAAGGTCGAAACCGGCCACGTCGCGGAGGAAGGCGTCCGGCACCTGGGAGAGAATGCCCGCGCCGTCGCCGGAGTCGGGCTCGGAGCCGGTGGCGCCGCGGTGCTCCAGGTTGCGCAGGACGGTGAGTGCCTGCTCGACCAGGGTGTGGGAGGCCTCGCCGGTCAGGGTGGCGACGAAACCGACGCCGCACGCGTCGTGTTCGTTGCGGGGGTCGTACATACCCTGCGCAGCAGGGCGAGCATCCATGAACGACCAGTTTCGGCCGTTCGTGGAGTGCTGGGACGGCTGGCGCGGCGTACGCATCGGCTCTCCCGTCGTCGTCATGTGGCATGTGGCAGGTGCCGAGGGACGACGTTGGCCCTCTGCGTGAGATCTGCGATGAGATCAAAATTTCGTGCAGGTTACATGATGGAGCGGTTCCCGGGAACCGGATACTTCGTTCCATCATGCGGACACCGCGGGTCGCGGCGGGGGTGCCGCGCGAGCGCGGCGCATGCCGTGCGGTGGCGGCGCGGTGCCGTGCGAGGACGGCGGATGCCGTGCGGTGGCGGCAACGTCGTGGGGACCGTGACGGACAGGATCGGTCGGATCGGCGTCCGGCGGTCCGAGGGGGCCGGAGCGGGCGTCATCACCCGTCCCGTGGGGGCGCGGCAGGCGTCATTGCCCACAGCGCTTACGGCTCATGCCCCGTCGCAAAGCACTCGAAACCAGCGAGTAACGGGTACTTATGCGGCCCGTCGCATAAGTACCGGTCGGCCTATCCTACGGCCGTCCCGAACAGACTGCCCAGGGCGTACGTCACACCGGCCGCCGCACCGCCCAGCGCGAGCTGCCGCAGGCCGCTGAACCACCAGGTCCGCGCGGTCACCTTGGCCACCACGGCACCACAGGCGAAGAGCCCGGCGAGGGCGAGCAGCACGGCGGGCCACAGCGCGGTCGCGCCGAGCAGGTACGGCAGCACGGGCAGCAGGGCGCCGAGGGCGAAGGAGCCGAACGACGACACGGCGGCGACCAGCGGGGAGGGCAGGTCGCCGGGGTCGATGCCCAGCTCCTCGCGGGCGTGGATCTCCAGGGCCTGCTCGGGATCGCTGGACAGCTGCCGGGCGACCTGCCGGGCCAGCTCCGGCTCGACCCCGCGGGCCACGTACAGCGCGGCGAGCTCCGCCTCCTCGTCCTGCGGGTGCTTGCGCAGTTCACGGCGTTCGATGTCGAGTTCCGCCTCGACCAGTTCGCGCTGGGAGGCGACGGAGGTGTACTCGCCGGCCGCCATGGAGAAGGCACCGGCCGCGAGGCCGGCGAGGCCGGTGATGACAATGGTGTGCTGGCTCACGGAGCCGCCGGCCACGCCCGTCATCAGGGCGAGGTTGGAGACCAGGCCGTCCATGGCGCCGAAGACGGCGGGCCGCAGCCAGCCACCGTTCACATCGCGGTGGGTGTGGTTGTCGCGGTGCGCTTCGTGCAGCGCGGCCTCGGTGTCGATGATCGCCATGCGGGCCCCCAGGAAAGCTTAGCCAAAGCTAACTTTGGACGAGTTCTATTTTTTGACAAGCCCAAATCTACGCCGCCGACTCCCCCTCCGCCAGCAAGGAAAGGCTGGGCTAACCTGCGGTTTCGGCGTCAGCGGACCTTCGCACCCGCACCCGTCCGGCGGAACGCGCCGGACTCCTGGAAGCCGTCCGACACGGCCGCCCAGGAGGATGATGCGGGGCATGACGCCCACAGCACACCGAAGCGGCGCCCCCGTTCAGGGCGCGCTCCCCGCCCTCCTCGACGGCGCCCCGGCCACGGCCGCCGCCCGTCGTCCCTCCCGGCCGCGCCGCGTCGGGAAGCCCCCCGTCCCCCCGGGCGTGCCGGTGCTGTCCGGCGACGACCGCCGTCAGGCACTGCCCGGCCCGGCGGCGTACGGCCGGGAGCACGACCCGATCGCCCCGACGGCCGGTGGCCCCGCCGGCTTGCCCGGGGCGGAGGAGGTCATGGGCGCAGCCGACGCCAAGACGGTCGCGGGCGCCGGCCGTGCGGGCCGGTGGGCGCCCGCCCGCACGCGCACCGGGACCGTCCGCGGGCTCTCCGCCCGGGACGTCCGCCGCGGCCGCGCCCACGAGCGGGCGTCCACCGCGCTCGGAGGCCGCCCGTGCTCCGGCTGACCTGGGTCCGGCCGGAGGAACTGCTGGGCCACGAGCTGCGCCAGGCCCGCCTGGACGGGCGCGAGCCGAAGGCCGTCGAGGCGCGCTGGCGGGCGGCCGGCGGCCCGGACGCGCCGGAGCGGACGGACGCCTTCGCACACGGCGTCTCCCGCTATCTGCGCCTGCTGGCCAAGGACCTGCTGGACGAACTCGCCGACCTGCCCGGCCGCTTCGCCGAGGACGAGCCGACCGACCTGGCCCGCATCAGGTCCCTGTGCCCCGACTGGCCCGCCGGGCGGTCCGCCACCGCGCCGGACCCCCGCGCCTTCGAAGCCGCCTGGCTCGGCCGGGCCATCGGCCGCCTCCTCGGCAAACCCGTCGGGCAACTCCCCCTCGACGGCATCCGGGCGCTCGCCGCGGCGGCCGGAAACCGGCCCCTCACCGGCTACTTCACCGCCAGGGGCGTACCCGGGGACGTCCTCGCCGCCCATCCCTGGGACCGGCGTTCCGCCGCCACCTGCCTGGCCGAGAACATCGACGGCATGCCCGAGGACGACGACCTCGACCGCTCGCTCCTCCACCTGCTGCTGCTGAGGCGCCACGGACGCCGCTTCGGCACCGACGACGTGGCCCGGCTCTGGCTCGACGAGCTTCCGCCCGGCCGCACCGCCACCGCCGAGCGCGTCGCCTACCGCAATCTGCTCTGCGGCATCGAGCCCCCGCACACCGCCCGCCACCGCAACCCGTTCCGCGAGTGGAGCGGCGCGCTGGTCCGCGCCGACCCGCACGGCTGGACCAACCCCGGCGACCCGGGCGCCGCCGCCGGACAGGCGTACCGGGACGCCGTCCTCACCCACACCGCCAACGGCGTCTACGCGGCCATGTTCACCGCCGCCGTCATCGCCGCCGCCACCCCGGGCACCCACGACGTCCACGCCTGTCTGCGGGCCGGCCGCGCGGTGCTCCCGCCCCGCTCCCGGCTGGCGGCGGCCGTCGACCACGCCGTCCGGCTGGCCCGGACCACCGAGGACTTCGAGGACGTGGTGGACGCACTCCACGTCCGCTACGCCGCCACCCACCACCGGGCCCATGCCGTCCCCACCACCGCGCTGATCGCCGCCGCCCTCACCCACGCCGACGGCGACTTCGCCGGCTCCATCTGCCGTGCCGTGTCCGGCGGCTGGGGCACCGGCTCCGCCGGCGCGACCGCCGGCAGCATCGCCGGACTCCTCGCCGGGTCCCCCGACGCGCTGCCCGAACGCTGGCGGGCGCCGTTGAAGAACCGGCTCACCAGCGCCATCGCCGAGTTCGACGGCAGCGGCTTCGACACCCTCGCCCACCTCACGCACCTGGAGGCGACCCGCCCATGACCCATATCGCGGTCCTCGGCAGCACCAACATGGACCTGGTCGCCTATGTCGACAAGGCGCCCGAGCGCGGGGAGACCGTGACGGGACGGGAGTTCCGTACGGTGCCCGGCGGCAAGGGCGCCAACCAGGCGATCGCCGCGGCCCGGGCCGGCGCGACCGTCTCGATGATCGGCGCGGTCGGCACCGACGCCTACGGCGCGCGGCTGCGCGACACCCTCGAACACTCCGGCGTGGACACCGACTTCCTGCGTACGGTGGAGGGTCCGTCCGGTACCGCGCACATCGTGGTGGACGCCGAGGGCGGCAACGCGATCGTCGTCGTCCCCGGCGCCAACGGCACCGTGGACCACCTCTCCCCCGGCGACGAGGGGGTGATCGCCACCGCCGACGCCCTGCTGCTGCAACTGGAGATCCCGCTCGCGGCGGTCGTCGCGGGCGCGCGGGCCGCCCGCCGGCACGGGGTCCGTACGGTCCTCACCCCGTCCCCGGTCCAGCCGCTGCCACCCGAACTGCTGCGTGCCGTCGACCTGTTGGTGCCGAACGAGTACGAGGCGGTCACCCTCACCGGCCGCACCGACCCGCGCGAGGCGGCGGCGGCCCTGCTGGATCTGGTGCCGGAGGTCGTCGTCACCCTGGGCGCGACCGGCTGCCTGTATCTGGCCCGGGGCACCGAGCCTCTCGTGGTTCCCGCGCCCCGGGTGACCGCCGTCGACTCCACCGGCGCGGGCGACACCTTCGTGGGCGCGCTCGCCGTGGCCCTCGCCGAGGAGAGACCGGTACGCGAGGCCCTGACCTGGGCGGCCGCCGCGGCGGCGATCTCCGTCCAGCGGGAAGGGGCGTCGGCGTCGATGCCGTACCGCCCGGAGATCGAGGCGCGGTACGGCACGTGAGCACTCGCCTCCGTGCGCGGGCGCGGCTCTGCCGGCCGCCGCGACGGCGATCAGACCCGACGGCGGCGCCCGGCGGTGCCGGTCTCACACGCCGAGGGCGCCCGGAAGACTCCGGGCGCCCTCGGCGTCGTGGAACCGGCGGTCGGACCGTCGTCGTGGTACCGGCTGTCAGACCTTCTTCGCCGGCTTCGCCTCGTCCTTGGGTGATTCCTCGCCCGGCTCCCCGTCGCCCCCGGTCCGCTTCTCCTCGGCGTCGGCGTCGGCGTCGGCCTCGGCGGCCCCGGGGTTCTTCTCCGCACCGCCGGCGACAGCCTCCGTGCCCCCGGCCGGACCGCCGGAGGCGACCGCGGGTTCCACCACGGCCTCCCGCCCCGGCCGCTTCCTGCCCACCACCACGATGTACGCCACCGCCAGCAGGAAGACGATCAGCGCGGTCCAGACGTTGAGGCGGATGCCCAGGATGTGGTGGGCGTCGTCCACGCGCAGGTACTCGATCCAGCCGCGGCCCGCGCAGTACGCGGCGACGTACAGGGCGAACGCCCGGCCATGCCCCAGCTTGAAGCGGCGGTCCGCCCAGATCACCAGCAGGCCCACACCGACGCACCACAGCGATTCGTACAGGAACGTCGGGTGGTAGTACCCCGGCACCCGGCCGCCCTCGGCGGAGGTGATGTGCAGCGCCCAGGGCACGTGGGTCTCCCGGCCGTACAGCTCCTGGTTGAACCAGTTGCCCCAGCGGCCGATGGCCTGCGCGAACGCGATGCCGGGCGCGACGGCGTCGGCGTACGCGGGCATCGGGATGCCGCGGCGCCGGGCGCCGATCCAGGCACCGAGCGCGCCGAGCGCGATGGCACCCCAGATGCCCAGGCCGCCCTCCCACACCTTGAAGGCGTCCACCCAGTCACGGCCCTCGCTGAAGTACAGCTCGTAGTCCGTGATCACGTGGTAGAGCCGGCCGCCGACCAGGCCGAACGGCACGGCCCAGACGGCGATGTCGGCGACCGTGCCGGATTGCCCGCCGCGGGCGATCCAGCGCTTGTTGCCGAACCAGACGGCAACGAAGACGCCGATGATGATGCAGATGGCGTAGCCGCGCAGCGGGATGGGGCCGAGGTACAGCACCCCGTGCGACGGGCTGGGGATATAGGCAAGGTTCATGGCAGATCCGACGCTACCGTGCCGGGCCGTGGGGACGGCAAGCAGCCCGGCTACGGGTCCATAACGGGGCGTGGGAAACGCTCACCCGCGGCCGGCCGCCTCCACCATCTGCTTGAGCTTGGCCGGGGTCATCGTGCGGTCCTCGTAGATGTTCTTGCCGTCGAGCAGCACGGTCGGCGTGCCGCCGAAGCCGCCGGACTTGAACGCCTGGTGGGACTTGTCCACCCAGCCGTCGTGGGTGCCGTTCTCGACGCACCGGCGGAAGGCGGGGGTGTCCAGGCCCTTGACCTTGCCGGCCAGCTCGATCAGCTTGCCGTTGTCCGCGAAGGCGTCGTCGGCCTCCTTGGGCTGGTTCGCGAACAGCACGTCGTGGTAGTCGCGGAACTTTCCGGCGTCCTGGGCGCAGGCCGCGGCGTTGGCGGCGCGCAGCGAGCCGGTGCCGCCGAGGTTGCCGTCGATCAGCCGGACCAGGTGGTACTCGACTCTGAGCTTGCCGGCGTCGGTCAGTTCGTGGAGCGTCGGCCGGTACGCCACCTCGAAGGCCTGGCAGGCCGGGCAGCGGAAGTCCTCCCAGACGGTGAGCGTGGACTTGGCGCCGTCCTTGCCGACCGGGATCGCGAGGCTGTCCTTGCCCTGCGCGCCCGAGGGGGCCACGGCCGGGCCCGCGTCGGTGCTCTTGTCCTTGCCGGCGTTCGCGGCGACGACGCCGATCACCGCCGCCAGGCCCAGGACGCAGACGACGCTCGCGCCCACGATCAGCGCCCGCCGTCGCTTGTCCGCGGCCTTCTGCTTCTCGCGCTCGACCGCCAGCCGCTCGCGGGCGGTGCGCTTTCCGTCACGGTTCTTCTCGCTCACACCCCCAGAACGAACCGGGGAGGCGCAGCGCGCCTCCCCGGTTCGAGGTCCACCCGTTCGAGTGACCGAATCATCCGGTACGGGACATCGCGGCCCGTACCGGCTCCCTGCTCACGCCTGTCCGCGGACGCCCTTCGCCAGGTCCCCGGCCAGCTCGCGGACCGCCGCGAGGCCGGCGGCCTCGTCCGGCGCGTCCAGCATCCGCTTCACGAACGCCGAGCCGACGATCACGCCGTCCGCGAAGCCGGCGACCTCGGCGGCCTGGGCCCGGTTGGAGACGCCGAGGCCCACGCAGACGGGCAGGGCGGTGCCGGTGGAGCGGGTGCGCCGGACCAGGTCCTGGGCCTGCGCGCCGACGGACTCGCGGGTGCCGGTGACGCCCATGAGCGAGGCGGCGTAGACGAAGCCGCTGCCCGCCGCGGTGATCTCGGCGAGCCGCTCGTCCTTGCTGCTGGGCGCCACGACGAAGACCGTCGCGAGGCCGTGCTTCTCGGCGTGCTCGCGCCAGAGCGACGACTCCTGCACCGGCAGGTCGGGCAGGATGCAGCCGGCGCCGCCCGCCTCGGCCAGCTCGGCGGTGAAGCGCTCGACGCCGTAGCGGTCGATGGGGTTCCAGTACGTCATCACCAGGACCGGCTTCCCGGTGGCCCGGTACGCCTCCCGGACCGTGCGCATGACGTCGGCGATCCGCACACCGCCCCGCAGGGCGATGTCGTCCGCGGTCTGGATGACCGGACCGTCCAGGACCGGGTCGCTGTGCGGCAGACCGACCTCGACCACGTCCGCGCCGCCCTCCAGGACGGCCTTGATCGCCTCGATGCCGCCGTCCACGGTGGGGAACCCGGCCGGGAGGTAGGCGATGAGCGCGGAGCGGCCCTCGGCCTTGGCACCCGCGAGGGTGTCCGACAGCAGCTGGATGTTCCCGCTCACTTGGCGTCCCCCTCGATCTCGGCGGTGTCGGCGGCGTCGGCCGCCACCTCGGCGTCGGTGTCGTACAGGCCGAAGTAGCGCGCGGCGGTGTCCATGTCCTTGTCACCGCGGCCGGACAGGTTGACGACGATCAGGCCGTCCGGGCCCAGCTCGCGGCCGACCTCCAGGGCGCCGGCCAGGGCGTGAGCGCTCTCGATGGCCGGGATGATGCCCTCGGTGCGCGACAGCAGGCGCAGCGCCCCCATGGCGGCGTCGTCGGTGATCGCGCGGTACTCGCCGCGGCCGGAGTCCTTCAGGTAGGAGTGCTCGGGGCCGATGCCGGGGTAGTCCAGACCGGCCGAGATGGAGTACGGCTCGGTGATCTGGCCCTCGTCGTCCTGGAGGACGTAGGACCGGGAGCCGTGCAGGATGCCGGGCTCGCCGGCGGTGAGGGTGGCCGCGTGCTCGCCGGTCTCGACGCCGTGTCCGGCCGGTTCGCAGCCGATCAGGCGGACGCCCTCGTCGGGGATGAAGGCGTGGAAGAGGCCGATGGCGTTGGAGCCGCCGCCGACGCAGGCGACGGCCGCGTCCGGCAGACGGCCGGCGCGCTCCAGGAGCTGGCGGCGGGCCTCGACGCCGATGACCCGGTGGAAGTCGCGGACCATGGCCGGGAAGGGGTGCGGGCCGGCGACCGTGCCGAACAGGTAGTGAGTGTGGTCGACGTTGGCGACCCAGTCCCGGAACGCCTCGTTGATGGCGTCCTTCAGGGTGCGGCTGCCGGACTTCACGGCGACGACCTCGGCGCCGAGCATGCGCATGCGGGCCACGTTCAGGGCCTGCCGCTGCGTGTCGACCTCGCCCATGTAGATGGTGCAGTCGAGGCCGAACAGCGCGCAGGCGGTGGCCGTGGCGACGCCGTGCTGGCCGGCCCCGGTCTCGGCGATGACCCGGGTCTTGCCCATGCGCTTGGTGAGCAGGGCCTGGCCGAGCACGTTGTTGATCTTGTGGGAGCCGGTGTGGTTGAGGTCCTCGCGCTTGAGGAACACGCGGGCGCCGCCGGCGTGTTCGGCGAAGCGGGGGACCTCGGTGAGCGCCGACGGGCGGCCGGTGTAGTTCACCAGCAGGTCGTCGAGTTCACGGGCGAACTCGGGGTCGTTCCTGGCCTTGTCGTACTCGACGGCGACCTCGTCCACGGCGGCGACGAGGGCCTCCGGGATGAACTTGCCGCCGAACGCGCCGAAGTAGCCCCCGGCGTCGGGGACCCGGCCCTCCGGGTCGGGGATGAAGAAATCGCTGGGCATGCGGAAACCTCACGGTGAGTGTCCTGGGAAAAACCGATCGCCGTGGGGCTCGGGTCGTCTGCCGGCTGCGGGCCGTGTGTGGCTTGTCGCGCCCGCGCGGCGGTAGCCGCATGTCAGATGGAGTCCCGCGCCCCTAGAGGGCGCGCTGCCATCGACGCCCGTTGACCTGCCCGGGTTCGTCACCGATGACGTACCGCACCCTGCGGCCGTGGACGCGCCGCGCGGGCGCGCGGCAGCCACGCGGACGGCAGCCGCGCGCCAGGCGCGCGTGCCGGTCCACGGTCGTCACGGTGGGAGTCATCGACACCAAGCCTAGCGGGATCAGCCGCGCCCGTGCCGCAGTGCGGGATGTTCGCCGGCGGCGACCAGGTCGGCGACGGCCGCCTTCGGGTCGCGGCCGGTGACCAGGGACTCGCCGACCAGGACCGCGTCGGCGCCGGCGTTGGCGTAGGCGATCAGGTCGTGCGGGCCGCGCACGCCGGACTCGGCGACCTTGACGAGGTGGTCGGGGATCTCCGGGGCGACCCGCTCGAACGTGCCGCGGTCGACCTCCAGGGTCTTGAGGTTGCGCGCGTTGACGCCGATGATCCTGGCGCCCGCGTCCACCGCCCGCTCGACCTCCTCCTCGTCGTGCACCTCGACCAGCGGGGTCAGGCCGATGGACACCGCGCGCTCGATCAGCGACTCCAGGGCCGGCTGCTCCAGGGCGGCGACGATCAGCAGCGCGAGGTCGGCGCCGTACGCGCGGGCCTCCCACAGCTGGTACGAGGTGACGATGAAGTCCTTGCGCAGCACCGGGATGTCCACGCGCGCGCGGACGGCCTCCAGGTCGGCGAGCGAGCCGCCGAAGCGGCGCTGTTCGGTGAGGACGGAGATGACGGCCGCGCCGCCCGCCTCGTAGTCCGCGGCGAGGCCGGCCGGGTCGGCGATGGCGGCCAGCGCGCCCTTGGAGGGGCTGGACCGCTTGACCTCGCAGATCACCTTGACGCCGTCGCCCTTGAGCGCGGCCACCCCGTCCTTGGCTGCGGGGGCCTTGGCCGCGCGCTCCTTGAGCTCGTCGAGGCTGACTCGGGCCTGCCGCTCGGCGAGGTCGGCTCGGACTCCGTCGATGATCTCGTCGAGCACACTCACGCGAGCGGCCCCCTTCCAGACGGTGGGTTCCTTCAGGCTCCGAAAGCCCGTGGTCAATGCGATGGTATCCGCAGCGGTGCGGTGGCTTCGCATCCGGTTGACGGCGGTCCCACTCCGTGGACATCCCTCTTCCGGCACGGTCAAGGGTGGAGCAGGCCGCCGAACGGGAGGTTCCGCAGGACGGTGAACGCCACCAGCAGGGCGGCGACGGTCCACAGGGGTACGGGGCCGAGGCCGGTCCGCAGCGGCCGGCCGCGCGCCGCGCGGACCGTCCAGACGGTCCACAGCACGGCGAAGCCCAGGTAGGCGGCCACGGCCGGCGCGTTGGCGCGCACCGCGGTGAGCAGGTCGCCGTGGACGAACGCGTGCGCGCTGCGCAGTCCGCCGCAGCCCGGGCAGTACAGGCCGGTGAGCGCGTACAGGGGGCAGACGGGGTAGTGGCCGGGTTGGTTCGGGTCGACCGCTCCGACATAGCCGAAGGCCCCGGCCACGGCCGCGAACAGCCCCAGGGGCACGGCGAGCCGGCGCCACAGGGGCGGCACGGCGGGCGTGGGGGGCATGGGATGTGCGGGGGGCGGCGCCGGGTGCGGGGCACCGGGGGACGCGGAGGGTGTGGGGAGCCGTGTGGCGTCCGGGGCGGCGCGGGGCGGCTCCGACGGGGCCGTGCGGCTGTCGGCGTTCACGCGGGCATTCTGCCCCGCCCGGTACGGCTCCGCCCGCCGGGCGGCACCGGCGAGGGAGCCCGGGAGCGGGCCGCGGTCCTCCGGGGCCGGACAGCGCGAGAGGCGGTCCCCATCCCTGCGGATGCCGGGCCGCCTCTCGGGGAAGCCTGGGCTCAGCGGCCCGCGGCGGCCGGCTCGGGGCTCGCGGAGGCGCGCGCCACGGCAGCGGTCTGCTTCGGCTGGCCGAGGCCCATGGCCCGCATGATGCCGCCGACCACGCCGCCGAGGAGCGTGAGGGCCATACCGGCCCAGAAGCCGACGGGCTGGGCCATCACCATGAAGGCGCCCGCGACGCAGAAACCGATGAAGGCGATGATGACACCGGTCCAGGCGGCCGGGGTGTGACCGTGGCCGTGGCTGCTGCCCGCCATGACTTGCTCCTCGTTGTTGCTGGTGTACGTGTCGTATGAGGCGTCGTACGCTCGCCGCCGTCCATTGTCCCGTAGCGTCGCGCGCGCCGGACGCGGGGGTGGCGTCTGGTTCGCCACACCGCCCGGGCCGTGCCGGTTCAGGCGCCCGTCGGGTCCTCGCCCCGGTCCAGGGCCTTCCACATCTCCTCGGGCCGCTCCGGGTCGGCCGGGCGGGCGGTGCGCCGGGGGCGGGCGGTGCCGCGTTCGTAGCGGCCGGACATCGCGGGCCACAGGCGGCCGTAGCGCAGGGCGAGCAGCCCGGCCAGCAGGATCAGCAGCCCGCCGGCGGCCGCGACGTACGGCCAGCCGGTGTGGGTGAGCGCGTGGACGGTGGCGGAGCTGTCGCCGCTCACCTTGGCGGCCCGCTCGTCCAGCGCGGAGCCGTCGGAGACGGCCGCCAGGGCCGCGAGGGCGATCCCGGCGCCGGACAGCGCGAGCAGCCCGGCGACGACGAGGCGGCCGGCCCGGCGGACGGCGAAGACCGCGACGAGCGCGGCGAGGCCCACTATGGCGAGGGCCGCGGGGACGCCCGTGACGTCGCTGCCCTTGGCGGTCAGCGGGAACGCGCCGCCGGCCACCGTCGCGGTGCCCTCCGCCCAGCGCTGCCGGGTCGCGAGCAGCGCCACGGCCGCGCCGAGCGCGCCGAACAGCAGGGCCACGGCGAGGCTCCGCCGGCCGGACCGGGCGGGTGCGGCGGCTTCGGAACGAAGGTGAGGTACGGCAGTCACGTACTCCACTATCGCCTGAACCCCCGGCGGACCCTCACCCGGGGTTGCCCTGAGGAGCGCCCCGCCGCCCGAGGCGGTTCGCCGTGTGCACCGCCCGCAGCACCGCCGCCGCCTTGTTGCGGCACTCCTGGTCCTCGGCGGCCGGGTCGGAGTCGGCGACGACGCCCGCGCCGGCCTGGACGTACGCGGTGCCGTCGCGGAGCAGGGCGGTACGGATGGCGATCGCGGTGTCGGAGTCGCCGGCGAAGTCCAGATAGCCGACGCAGCCGCCGTACAGGCCGCGCCGGGACGGCTCCAGTTCGTCGATGATCCGCATCGCGCGGGGCTTGGGGGCCCCGGAGAGGGTGCCGGCCGGGAAGCACGCGGTGAGCACGTCGAAGGCGGTGCGGCCGGGGGCCACCTTGCCGGTGACGGTGGAGACGATGTGCATCACGTGCGAGTAGCGCTCGATGGACATGAAGTCGACCACCTCGACCGAGCCGGGCTCACAGACCCGGCCGAGGTCGTTGCGGCCGAGGTCGACCAGCATCAGGTGCTCGGCGCGCTCCTTGGGGTCGGCGAGCAGTTCCTCGGCGAGCGCCTGGTCCTCCTGCGGGGTGGCGCCGCGGTGCCGGGTGCCGGCGATGGGGTGGACCATCGCGCGCCCGTCCTCGACCTTCACCAGCGCCTCCGGGGAGGAGCCGACGACGTCGAAGCCGTCGAAGCGGAAGAGGTACATGTACGGCGAGGGGTTGGTGGCCCGCAGCACCCGGTAGACGTCCAGGGCGCTCGCCGTGCAGGGGGTCTCGAAGCGCTGGGAGGGCACGACCTGGAAGGCCTCCCCCGCGCGGATGCGCTCCTTGATGTCCTCCACGGCCCGCCGGTAGTCGGGGCCGCCCCAGCGGGCGGTGTACTCGGGCAGCTCGGAGGGCGGCAGGTGGGCCGGCGGCTGGGAGACCGGGCGGGAGAGGTCGGCCTCCATGGCGTCCAGGCGGGCCACGGCGTCCGCGTACGCCTCGTCGACGCCGGTTTCCAGGTCGTTGTGGTTGATCGCGTTGGCGATCAGCAGGACCGAGCCCTCCCAGTGGTCCATCACCGCCAGGTCGCTGGTCAGCAGCATGGTCAGCTCGGGCAGCCGCAGCTCGTCGTGCTCGCCGGGGCCGATCTTCTCCAGGCGGCGGACGATGTCGTAGCCCAGATAGCCGACCATGCCGCCGGTGAAGGGCGGCAGGCCCTCCTGGTGCGGGGTGTGCAGGGTCTGGAGGGTGGCGCGCAGGGCCGCGAGCGGGTCGCCGTCCGTGGGGACGCCGACGGGCGGGGTGCCGATCCAGTGGGCCTGCCCGTCCCGCGCGGTGAGCGTGGCGGCGCTGCGGACCCCGACGAAGGAGTACCGCGACCAGGAGCGGCCGTTCTCCGCGGACTCCAGCAGGAAGGTGCCGGGGCGTTCGGCGGCGAGCTTGCGGTAGAGCGCGACCGGTGTGTCACCGTCGGCCAGGAGCTTGCGGGTGACCGGGATGACGCGGCGGTCTCCGGCCAGCTTGCGGAAGGTCTCTAGATCCATGGCGGCCGACCTTACTGAGCGGACGCCGGAGCGGCGGCGTCCGCGTCCTTCACGTCCGCGTCCTGCACGTCCGCGTCCTTCATTTCCGCGTCCTTCAGGAGCACGTCCTCGTCGAAGCAGGTGCGCGCGCCGGTGTGGCAGGCGGCTCCCACCTGGTCGACCCGGACCAGCAGGGTGTCGCCGTCGCAGTCCAGGGCGACCGACTTCACCCGCTGGACGTGGCCGGAGGTGTCGCCCTTGACCCAGTACTCCCCGCGGCTGCGCGACCAGTAGGTGCAGCGGCCGGTGGTCAGCGTGCGGTGCAGTGCCTGGTCGTCCATCCAGCCGAGCATGAGCACCTCGCCGGTGTCGTACTGCTGGGCGATGGCGGGGACGAGCCCGTCGGCGCTGCGCTTGAGCCGCGCGGCGATCTCCGGGTCGAGGCTGCTGGGCCGGGGGCTGCCGGTCGTACTGGTCATGGGTGCCATTGTGCCGCGCGGCACGGGCGGCGGGCCCCGGGCGTCCACGAAGCGGTCGGGATCCTCCCGGGCGGCCCCTCGGGGGGCGACGGGTGGGCGGAGCGATCACCTGGCCGTAGGCTGGCTCCATGTCGACCTTCGCCAAGCGTGAACGGCTGTTGCTCGCCGACCTCTTGGAAACCGTCGGGCCGGACGCCGAGACCCTCTGCGCGGGCTGGCGGACCCGGGACCTGGCCGCGCATGTCATCGTGCGCGAGCGCCGCCCGGACGCGGCGGGCGGCACGCTGGTCAGACGGCTCGCGCCGCGCCTGGAGAAGGTGATGGCCGAGTACACCGCGAAGCCGTACGGGGAGCTGATCCGGCTGATCCGCACCGGGCCGCCGCGGTTCTCGCCGTTCCAGCTCAAGCAGGTGGACGAGGCGGCCAACATCATCGAGTTCTACGTGCACACGGAGGACGTCCGCCGCGCCCAGCCGGAGTGGACCCCGCGCGAGCTGGACCCGGTGTTCCAGGACGCGCTGTGGTCCCGGCTGGAGCGTGCCGCGCGGCTGCTGGGCAAGGGCGCGCCGACGGGGCTGGTGCTGCGCCGCCCGGACGGGCAGACGGCGGTGGCGCACCGGGGTACGCCGGTGGTCACGGTGACCGGTGAACCGTCGGAGCTGCTGATGTTCGCGTACGGACGGCAGAGCGTGGCCAGGGTGGATCTGGAGGGGGACGCGGACGCGATCGACAGGCTGCACGAGTCGAAGCAGCTGGGCATCTGACGGGCGCCGTCAGCCGGGGAGTTCCGCGCGGCGCAGCTCCGGTACGGCGAGGAAGACCAGGCCGCCGAGTCCGCAGACGGCGGCGCTGACGGTGTAGACCGGGCCGAGTCCGAAGGCGCCGGCCGCGGCGGCGGCGAAGGGCATGCTCAGCGGGGTGAGACCGAGGCTGACCAGGCTGGACACGGCGGTGACACGGCCCAGGTAGGCGGGGTCGGCCTGGGTCTGGAGCAGGGCCCCGCACAGCGCGCCGCTCAGTCCGGTGAGCAGGCCCACCAGCAGGGCGGTGCCGACGGCGGCGGCCAGGCCGGGGACGAAGGCGAGGGCGCCGACGGCCACGGAGCCCGCGGCACACGCGCACCCGGTGACCAGTCCGGCGCGGGGCAGCCGGCCGCGGGCGGCCAGCAGCAGCGAGGCGGCGCCCGCGCCGGTGCCGAACCCGGCCAGGACCCAGCCCATGCCCGCGGCGCCCCAGCCGCGGTGGTCGGCGAGCAGGGTGAGGCCGACGTTCAGCGGGCCGACGAAGCCGAGGTCGCCGAGCGCGATGGCGATCATCAGCGGACCGAGGACCCGGTGCCGGCGGACGTAGCGCAGCCCGGCCTTCAGGTCGGCGCGGGCGGTGGTGCGGCGCTCGGTACCGGCGGGGCCGCCGGGCAGGTCCCGTATGCGTACCGACAGCAGCAGCGGCAGCGACAGCGCGATGAGCGCTCCGGCGAGGGCGAAGGCCGCCGGGGCGCCGCCGAGGGCCACGCCGAGCCCGCCGAGCGGGGCGCCGACGACGCTCGCGGCGCGGACGGCGAGGCCGCGCAGGCCCTGGACGCGGGCGAGCTGGTCCCTGCCGGTGATCCGGGCGGGCAGGGCGCCCACGGCCGGCATGAACACGGCGTCGACGGCGCCGAAGACGCACGCGAGCAGGGCGAGCGGCCACAGGCCGGGGCGGGTGAGGAACAGCAGGGCGGCCACGGCGAGGACGGCGGCGCAGCGGACGGCGTCGCTGCCGATCACCACCCTTCGCGGGCCCAGCCGGTCGGCGATCACGCCTCCGCCGAGCATCAGCACGGCCCGGGGCAGCGCGCTGGCGGACATCACGAGCCCGGCCTGCGCGGGCGTCCCGGCCTGCACGGCGGCCCAGGACAGGGCGAGGTAGTAGACGCTGTCACCGAGCATCGAGGAGGTGTAGGCCCCGAGCCAGCGCAGCACGTTGGGATCCCGGTGGGCCCGCACGGAGGCGGGGGGTGTGAGCGTGGCGGTCACGCGGGGGGTGTCCTCTCGGGCACGGGAACGGTGGGGAGGATCGAAGCCGTCGGGAAAAGCCGTGAAAGCGCGCCGCGACGTGCCCCGGTGCGGGGCCGTGTCCGCACGCGAAGAGGCCCCGGCCGCCCGGCCGGGGCCTTGCGCGGGCTTGCGCGGGCTCGTTACCTGACGGGGTGGCCCGCCTGCCGCAGGGTCTCTTTCACCTCGCCGATGCGCAGGTCGCCGAAGTGGAAGACCGAGGCGGCCAGGACCGCGTCGGCGCCCGCCCCGACGGCCGGGGGGAAGTCGGCGAGCTTGCCGGCGCCGCCGGAGGCGATCACGGGGACCGTGACGTGCTTGCGGACCGCGGCGATCATCTCCAGGTCGTAGCCGTCCTTCGTGCCGTCCGCGTCCATGGAGTTCAGCAGGATCTCCCCCGCGCCGAGCTCCGCCGCCCGGTGCGCCCACTCCACCGCGTCGAGCCCGGTGCCGCGCCGGCCGCCGTGCGTGGTGACCTCGAAGCCCCCGGTGGGGGTGCGGCGCGCGTCGACCGACAGGACCAGCACCTGGCGGCCGAACCGCTCGGCGATCTCGCGGATCAGGTCGGGGCGGGCGATCGCGGCGGTGTTCACGCCCACCTTGTCGGCGCCCGCCCGCAGCAGCTTGTCCACGTCCTCGGCGGTGCGCACGCCGCCGCCGACGGTCAGCGGGATGAACACCTGCTCGGCGGTGCGGCGCACCACGTCGTAGGTCGTCTCGCGGTCGCCGGAGGACGCGGTGATGTCCAGGAACGTCAGTTCGTCGGCGCCCTCGGCGTCGTACACCTTGGCCATCTCGACGGGGTCACCCGCGTCGCGCAGGTTCTGGAAGTTCACGCCCTTGACGACCCGGCCGTTGTCCACGTCCAGGCAGGGGATGACTCGGACCGCCAGGGTCATGACTGCTCAGGCTCCTCTGAATGCTTCTAGTTCCACTTCGACCAGGATGCGCGGGTCGACGAAGCCCTCGACGACCAGGAGGGTCGAGACCGGGCGCACGGAGCCGAACAGCTCCTGGTGGGCCCGGCCGACGGCGTCCACGTCCCGCGCATGGGTCAGGTACATCCGGGTGCGGAGCACGGACTCGATACCGAGGCCGAACTCCGCGATCGCCTCGACGGCGCTGGTGAGGGCCACCTTGGCCTGTTCGTACGGGTCGCCCTCGCCGTACAGCACGGTGCCCTTGAAGGACGTCGTGCCGCCCACCAGCACCCGGTCGCCCGCCGCCACGGCGTGTGCGAAACCGAAGGACTCTTCCCAGGGACTTCCGCTTCTCACACGCCGCACGGCTTCGGACGTCATGACGACACAGCCTCCAAGGCCTCTTCCAGGGTGAACGCCTTCGCGTACAGCGCCTTCCCTACGATGGCGCCCTCGACACCGAGCGGCACCAGACCGGCGAGGGCCCGCAGGTCGTCCAGGGAGGACACGCCTCCGGAGGCGACCACCGGGCGGTCGGTCGCCGCGCACACGTTCCGCAGCAGTTCCAGGTTCGGGCCCTGGAGGGTGCCGTCCTTGGCGATGTCGGTGACGACGTAGCGGGAGCAGCCCTCCTTGTTCAGGCGGTCCAGCGTCTCGTACAGGTCGCCGCCGTCGCGGGTCCAGCCCCGGCCGCGCAGGGTGGTGCCGCGGACGTCCAGGCCGACGGCGATCTTGTCGCCGTGGTCGGCGATGACCTTGGCGACCCACTCGGGGGTCTCCAGGGCGGCCGTGCCGAGGTTCACCCGGGTGCAGCCGGTGGCGAGGGCGGCGGCGAGGGTGTCGTCGTCGCGGATGCCGCCGGACAGCTCCACCTTGATGTCCATCGCCCCGGCGACCTCGGCGATCAGTTCCCGGTTGTCCCCGGTGCCGAACGCGGCGTCCAGGTCGACCAGGTGCAGCCACTCCGCGCCGGCGCGCTGCCAGGCGAGGGCGGCCTCCAGCGGGGAGCCGTAGGAGGTCTCGGTGCCGGACTCGCCGTGTACGAGGCGGACGGCCTGGCCGTCACGGACGTCGACGGCGGGGAGCAGTTCGAGCTTGGCCATGGTCTACAGGGTTCCGATCCAGTTGGTGAGGAGCTGGGCGCCGGCGTCGCCGGACTTCTCGGGGTGGAACTGGGTGGCCCACAGGGCGCCGTTCTCCACGGCGGCCACGAACGGCTTGCCGTGTGTCGACCAGGTGACCTTGGGGGCCTCGATCACCGGGTTGTGGGCTTCCAGGGACCATTCGTGGACGGCGTAGGAGTGCACGAAGTAGAAGCGGGCGCCGGCGTCCAGGCCCGCGAACAGCCGGGAGCCGGCCGGGGCCTCGACGGTGTTCCAGCCCATGTGGGGCACCACGTCGGCCTGGAGCGGCTCGACCGTGCCGGGCCACTCGTCCAGGCCCTCGGCTTCCACGCCGTGCTCGATGCCGCGCGCGAACAGGATCTGCATGCCGACGCAGATGCCCATGACCGGGCGCCCGCCGGACAGCCGGCGGTCCACGACCCAGTCGCCGCGCGCCTCGCGCAGGCCGTTCATACAGGCGGCGAACGCGCCGACGCCCGGCACCAGCAGCCCGTCGGCGTTCATCGCCTTGTCGAAGTCACGGGTGATCTCGACGTCGGCGCCCACGCGCGCGAGGGCGCGTTCGGCGGAGCGGATGTTGCCGAAGCCGTAGTCGAAGACGACGACCTTCTTCTTGCCCGACGCGGCGCTCAATTCCACACCTCCAGCCTCAGGACGCCCGCCACCAGGCACAGGGCCGCGCCGATCGAGAGCAGCACGATCAGGCTGGTGGGCATCTTCTGCTTGACGAAGGAGATGATCCCGCCGACCAGGAAGAGGCCGACGACGATCAGCAGGGTCGACAGACCGGTCATGGGTTACAGCGCGCCCTTCGTCGACGGGAGGATGCCGGCCGCGCGCGGGTCGCGCTCACAGGCGTACCTGAGGGCCCGGGCCAGCGCCTTGAACTGGCACTCCACGATGTGGTGGGCGTTGCGGCCGTAGGGCACGTGCACGTGCAGCGCGATCTGCGCCTGGGCGACGAAGGACTCCAGGATGTGCCGGGTCATCGTCGTGTCGTACTCGCCGATCATCGGCGCCATGTTCTCGGGCTCGGTGTGCACGAGGTAGGGGCGGCCGGACAGGTCGACGGTGACCTGGGCGAGGGACTCGTCCAGCGGGACCGTGCAGTTGCCGAAGCGGTAGATGCCCACCTTGTCGCCGAGGGCCTGCTTGAAGGCGGCGCCCAGCGCGAGGGCGGTGTCCTCGATGGTGTGGTGGGAGTCGATGTGCAGGTCGCCGTCGGTCTTCACGGTCAGGTCGAACAGACCGTGCCGGCCGAGCTGGTCGAGCATGTGGTCGTAGAAGCCGACGCCGGTGGCGATGTCGGTGCGGCCGGTGCCGTCGAGGTCTATCTCGACCAGCACCGAGGTCTCCTTGGTGGTGCGCTCCACGCGTCCAACGCGGCTCATGAACTCTGCTCCTTCTTGACTTCCCGGACCGCGTCGAGGAACGCGTCGTTCTCCTCCGGGGTGCCGGCGGACACCCGCAGCCATCCCGGTACGCCGTTGTCCCGGACCAGCACGCCCCGGTCGAGGATCTTCCGCCAGGCCTCGTGGGCGTCGGCGAACCGGCCGAACTGCACGAAGTTCGCGTCGGACTCGACGACCTCGTAGCCGATCGCGCGCAGCTCGGCGACCAGCCGGTCCCGCTCGGCCTTGAGCTGCTCGACGTACCCGAGCAGCGTGTCGGTGTGCTCCAGCGCGGCCAGCGCGGTCGCCTGGGTGACGGCCGACAGGTGGTACGGCAGCCGGACCAGCTGGACGGCGTCCACGACGGCCGGGTGCGCGGCCAGGTAGCCGAGGCGCAGGCCGGCCGCGCCGAACGCCTTGGACATCGTGCGGGAGATCACCAGGTGCGGGCGGCCGTCCAGCAGCGGCAGCAGCGAGGCGCCGTGGCTGAACTCGATGTACGCCTCGTCCACGATCACCATGGACGGCTTGGCCGCCTGCGCCGCCTCGTACAGCGCGAGGACGGTCTCCGGCGGGACCGCGTTGCCGGTGGGGTTGTTGGGGGTGGTGACGAAGACGACGTCCGGCCGGCGCTCGGCGATGGCCCGCTCGGCGGCGGCGAGGTCGATCGTGAAGTCCTCGTTCCGGGGGCCGGAGATCCAGCCGGTGCCGGTCCCCCGCGCGATGAGCGCGTGCATCGAGTACGACGGCTCGAAGCCGATGGCCGTGCGGCCCGGCCCGCCGAAGGCCTGCAGCAGCTGCTGGATGACCTCGTTGGAGCCGTTGGCGGCCCAGACGTTCTCGATGCCGAGGGGGTACCCGCCGGTCTTCGTCAGATAGGCGGCCAGCTCGGTGCGCAGCTGTACCGCGTCCCGGTCCGGGTAGCGGTTCAGGTCGCGGGCGGCCTCGCGCACCCGCTCGGCGATCCGCTCGACCAGCGGCTCGGGCAGCGGGTAGGGGTTCTCGTTGGTGTTCAGCCGTACGGGCACGTCCAGCTGGGGCGCGCCGTAGGGGGACTTGCCGCGCAGCTCGTCACGGATGGGCAGCTCGTCCCAACGGGACACAGAGGGGTTGCCGGTCACTTGCTCTCGGGTACCTTCCAGCCGAACCTCGCCTTGATCGCCGCGCCGTGCGCGGGCAGGTCCTCCGCCTCCGCCAGCGTCACCACGTGGTGGGCGACCTCGGCGAGCGCGTCCCTGGTGTAGTCCACGATGTGGATGCCGCGCAGGAAGGACTGGACGGACAGGCCCGAGGAGTGGCAGGCGCAGCCGCCGGTGGGCAGGACGTGGTTGGACCCGGCCGCGTAGTCGCCGAGCGAGACGGGGGCCCAGGGGCCGATGAAGATCGCGCCCGCGTTGCGGACCCGGCCGGCGAGCGCGGCGGCGTCGGCCGTCTGGATCTCCAGGTGCTCGGCGCCGTAGGCGTCGACCACCTTCAGGCCCTCCTCGACGCCGTCCACCAGGACGATCGCGGACTGCCTGCCCTTCAGCGCGGGCACGATCCGGTCGTCCACGTGCCGGGTGGCCGCGACCTGCGGTGCCAGCTCCTTCTCCACCGCGTCCGCGAGCTCGGCGGAGTCGGTGACCAGGACGGCCGCCGCGAGCGGGTCGTGCTCGGCCTGGCTGATCAGGTCGGCGGCCACGTGCACCGGGTCGGCGGTGTCGTCGGCGAGGATCGCGATCTCGGTCGGGCCGGCCTCGGCGTCGATGCCGATCCTGCCGGTGAAGTAGCGCTTGGCGGCGGCGACCCAGATGTTGCCGGGGCCGGTGACCATGTTCGCGGGCGGGCAGGACTCGGTGCCGTACGCGAACATCGCGACGGCGGTGGCGCCGCCCGCGGCGTACACCTCGTCCACGCCGAGCAGGGCGCAGGCGGCGAGGATCGTCGGGTGCGGCAGGCCGCCGAACTCGGCCTGGGCCGGGGAGGCGAGCGCGATGGACTCGACGCCGGCCTCCTGGGCGGGCACCACGTTCATCACCACGGAGGACGGATACACGGACCGGCCGCCGGGCGCGTACAGCCCGACCCGCTCGACCGGCACCCACTTCTCGGTGACCGAGCCGCCCGGCACCACCTGGGTGGTGTGGGCCGTACGGCGCTGCGCGCGGTGGACCAGCCGGGCGCGGCGGATGGACTCCTCCAGGGCGGCGCGCACGGCCGGGTCGAGAGCGGCGAGCGCGTCGGTGAGCGCCTGCGCCGGGACACGGACGTTTTCCAGCCGTACTCCGTCGAATTTCTCGGCGAAGTCGATCAGCGCCGCGTCGCCACGATGATGCACGGCCTCGCAGATCGGGCGCACCTTCTCCAGGGCGGCCTGAACGTCGAAGTCGGCTCGGGGCAGCAGGTCGCGCAGGGCGGGACCCTCGGGAAGGGCGTCGCCGCGCAGATCGATTCGGGAAATCACAGTCCCAATTCTCTCAGACCGCCGTCGGGAGCCGTCCGCGCGTATCAGTGGCTGATACAGAGCATGGGCCAATGGTCACCCGCCCGGGGGACCGGATCCGGTGCTCGACGGGCCGGGAGGCGGTCCGTCATGGCCCGTCAGCGGGCCTTTCGTGGGCCAATGGCCGGTACAGAGGGTGGCCGGAACCCGGAAGATCACCTTCACGTGGAGTGTTCGGCGGGTCACCCAGCGGGCATGAACGGCTGTACGAAACGTAGTGCGCGAAGAGAGGAGAGCGGTGACCGAGGGAGCCGGCATCCGCATCGCCGCCGGAGACCTGCCGGACGACCTGACCGCGACCGAGGCGGGCATGTGGCAGGCCTTCCGCAACGGCAGCGTGTACGACCTGAGCAGCGGGGATCTCGTCGCGGACGACCCGCACGGCGGGCAACCATGGGGCCCGGAGCGGACCGTGCGGGCCCGCATCGTCTGCTGGCTGCTGCTGGACGGTCCGCCGGCGCTGGCCGGCCGGGTGTCCTCGCTCAAGCTCGTCGGCGTACGGATCTCCGGCGTGCTGGATCTCGCCGGCGGCCAGGTCACTCCGTACGTGGAGCTGACGGGCTGCCGCTTCGACCAGGAGATCCGGCTGCCGGAGGCCCGCTTCACGACCGTGCGCATGGTGGACTGCGCGGTGCCGCGGCTGGAGGCGGCCCGGGTGCACACGGAGGGTGATCTGCATCTGCCGCGCTGCCGGTTCCAGAGCGGGGTCCGGCTGACGGACGCGCAGATCGGCACCGACCTGCTGCTCAACCAGGCGATCGCGTACCGAGACCGCAGCGGCCGGTCGATCGCGGCGGACGGCATGACCGTCGGCCAGGACCTCCAGGCGGAGATGCTGGAGTCGCACGGCGAGCTGAGCCTGCGCGGCGCCCAGGTCGGCGTCTCGCTCAGCCTGCGGGGTGCGAAACTCACCAACCCGCATGCCCGGTTCGCCCTGAACGCCCCCCAGCTCACGGTCGAGCGCACCCTCTATCTGACCCCGGCCGGTGTGGGCAGTCCGGCGCTGAGCGGCACCACGCCCGCGCACGGGACGCGCATCCAGCGTTTCGAGTGCCGGGGCGGGGTGCGGCTGGACGACGGGCGGTTCGGGGACGCCGTCGACCTGGAGCGGGCCCGGTTCGTCTTCACCGACGACCAGGAGCTGTCGCTGCGCCGGGTGCAGACGCCGGAGCTGCGCTTCCTCGGGGACAGGCCGCAGCGCGGCAAGGTGGTGCTGTCGGGCGCGCGGGTGGTGAACCTGGTGGACCGCGCGAGCAGCTGGCCGGAGGCGGGCAGTCTGCACATGGGCGGGTTCACCTACGAGAACCTGGTGCCGCAGGGCCCTTTCCCGCTGACCCGGCGCCTGGACTGGGTGGCGGCGGCCACCGCCGAGTACGCCCCGGAGCCCTACGAGCGGCTGGCCTCGGTGCTGCGCTCCGCCGGGGAGGACGAGGACGCGCGCGAGGTGCTGCTCGCCAAGCAGCGCCGGCGGCGCGAGACGCTGCCGCCGGCCGCCAAGGTCTGGGGGTTCGCGCAGGACTGGACCGTGGCCTACGGCTACCGGCCGGGCCGGGCGGCGGTGTGGATGGCGGTGCTGTGGGCGGCGGGCACACTGTCGTTCGCGCACGCCGACCATCCGCCGGTGAATTCCGGCGGGAATCCGGTCTGGAGTCCGGCGCTGTTCACGCTGGACCTGCTGCTGCCGGTGATCGACCTGGGCCAGGCGGGCCAGTGGCGGATGCGGGGCGGCTGGCAGTGGCTGGCGACGGTGATGATCCTCGCCGGCTGGGTCCTGGCGACCACGGTGGCGGCGGGCGCGACCCGGCTGCTGCGCCGGAGCTGATCCGCACGGCGCCCGCACCCGTACACCTCACCTCGCCTACACAACGCGTACATTCACCCTTTACAGGCCCTTTACCGTCGGCCGTACAACCTTCCACGACTTGCCCTGGCCCTCTGGCGCCGCCCCGACCTGCGGACTTTCAATGGTCGGCACCATGGCTCTGCTGCCCTCGTTCATCCGCCCCCACCGCCGGATGCCCCGACTCCCCGCGCGCCCGGCCCTGCGGCCACCGGCCGGGGACGAGGCCGTGCTCGACGCGCCCGACGACCGCCTCTCGCCCGCGCTCGTCGCGGCCGGCCGGGGCGAGTACGCGACCGCGGCCGGCCTGCTCGCCGACACCCGCGCCACGGCCGACTGGGAGCACCGGGACCGCTACACCCGGCGCCTGGCCGCCTTCGCCCGCTCCCGCCCGGAGTGGTACGAGGAGTGGCACGCCGCCGACCCCGAGGACGCCGGGATGCTGCTGGTCGGGGCCCAGCTGGCGGTGGACCGCGCCTGGCCCTCGCCGGCCCGGGCCGAGCTGCTGCGCGAGGTGAGCCCGCTGATCACCGCCGCCGCCCGCGCCGACGACCGCGACCCGGTGCCCTGGCGCATCGCGCTCGACCACGCGCGCGGCTCGCGGGCCGGGCACCGCTACTTCGAGGAGCTGTGGGAGGCGGCCGTACGGCGCGCCCCGCACCACTACGGCTGCCATGTGGCCGCCCTGCGCTATCTGGCCGCCTCCTGGCACGGCTCCCACCGCGAGTGCTTCGACTTCGCCGACCGGGCCGCGCAGGACGCCCCGGCCGACTCCCTGGTGCAGGCGCTGCCCGCCCGGGCGGCCTTCGGCTATCTGACCGACGGCTGCGGCGCGGCGGTGCCCCGCGGCCGGCTGGAGGCGGCGGCCGACCGGGCGATCGCCCTGTCCGCGCGGCTGCCGGCGGCCGACCCGGCCCCGGCCGAGGTCCGCAACAAACTGCTGTACGTGCTGCTGCGGCTGGAGCGCTGGCGCGACGCCCGGGCCCAGCTGCGGCTGATCGGCCCGTACGCCACGTCGTTCCCCTGGGACCGGTTCTCCGCCGACCCGCTCGGCCACTTCCTGTGGCTGCGCGAGCAGCTGGAGACCGCGGCCCCGTGGACCGCCCTGCCCGGGCTGCTGACGGCGCCGCCGGAGCCCGGAGCCGGACACGGCGGACACGCCCGCGCCGCAGGCCACTAGGCTGGGGCGCCGTGACCACCGTCCGTCTGCCGCTCTTTCCGCTGAACTCGGTGCTGTTCCCGGGTCTCGTGCTGCCGCTGAACGTCTTCGAGGAGCGGTATCGCGCCATGATGCGCGACCTGCTGAAAACCCCCGAGGACGAGCCGCGCCGGTTCGCCGTCGTCGCCATCCGGGACGGCCACGAGGTCGCGCCGAGCGCCCCCGGCATGCCCGATCCCACCGCGCTGCCCGCGCGGGGCCCGGCCGCCGGCTTCGGCCCGGACCCGCTGCGCGCCTTCCACGGGGTGGGCTGCGTGGCCGACGCGGCGACCATCCGGGAACACTCCGACGGCACGTTCGAGGTGCTGGCGACCGGGACGACCCGGGTACGGCTGCTGTCCGTGGACGCGTCCGGCCCGTATCTGACCGCGGAACTCCAGGAGCTGGAGGAGGAGCCCGGGGACGAGGCCGGCGCGCTGGCCGAGGACGTCCTGCGGTCCTTCCGCCGCTACCAGAAGCGGCTGGCCGGCGCCCGGGAACGCTCGCTGTCCGGCTCCGCCGAGCTGCCGGACGACCCGAGCGTGGTGTCGTACCTGGTGGCCGCGGCGATGGTGCACGACACACCGACCAAACAGCGGCTGCTCCAGGCGCCGGACACCGCCTCCCGGCTGCGGGACGAGCTGAGACTGCTGCGCGCGGAGACGGCGATCATCCACGGCCTGCCGTCGCTGCCCGCGTTCGAGCTGACGCGGACGCCGATGAGCCTGAACTGAGGGACCACAAGGAAACCGAGGATGGCGAAGAAGCAGAAGAAGGCGCAGGCCGGGGGCACGCCCGCAACGGTGGCCCTGACGGCGGCGGGCGTGGACTTCACCCTCCACTCCTACGACCACGACCCGTCCCACCCCTCCTACGGCGAGGAGGCGGCCGAGGCGCTGGGAGTCTCCTCCGACCGGGTCTTCAAGACCCTGGTGGCCGAGGTGGACGGCTCCCTGGTGGTCGGCGTGGTGCCGGTGGCCGGCTCGCTGGACCTGAAGGCCCTGGCGGCGGCGGTGGGCGGCAAGCGGGCGACGATGGCCGACCCGGCGCTCGCCGAGCGCACCACGGGCTATGTCCGCGGCGGCATCTCCCCGCTCGGCCAGCGCAAGAGGCTCCCCACGGTCCTCGACGACTCGGCCGGGGCCCACCCCACGATCTGCGTCTCGGCGGGCCGCCGCGGTCTGGAGGTCGAACTCGCCCCGGACGACCTGGCCAAGCTGACGGAGGCGACCCTGGCCCCGATCGCCAAGCACTGACCGCCCCCGCCCCGGCCGTCGAAGGCACGGCCCCGTCACGCACGGCATGCCCAGGACGCGGGTACCCGCCGGGCCCGGCACACCGGGCGCACGGCTCGCGCCGGGGTACGGCACACCGGGCACGCGGCTCCCGCCCGCCACGGCACACCGGCGCACGGCTCGCGCCGGGTCGGCGTTCCAGCGGCACAGGTTCCCGCCGGGTACGGAGTCCCGGGGGCTGAGGCTCGCGGGCTACGACATGCCGGGGCGGGGTTCACGGGTTGGCCGTCTCGGGCCCGGGGGCCGTGGGCTACGGCGTCTGGCTACGGCGTCTCCGGCCCGGAGCCACGCGCTAGGACGCCTGAGGCGCGGAGCCATGGGCCACGGCACCTCCCGCCCGGAGCCACGCGCTAGGACGCCTGAGGCCCGGACCCATGGGCCACGGCACCTCCCGCCCGGAGCCACGCGCTACGGCGTCTCAGACCCGGGGCCGTGGGGATACGCCGTCTCCGGGTCGCGGGGGCCGAACAGGGCGGTCAGGCCGAGGTGGGCCAGCAGGGCGGCGAGCGGCCAGGCCAGCAGCGCGCCCTTGGCCGACAGCTTCAGCGGCGCGGAGAACGTCACGCCCCTGCCCACGGCCTGGGCGTGCGCGAGCACGTCCGTGTCGGGGCCCAGCCAGACCCCGAGGCGCCAGGCCAGCAGGGACCCGAGCAGGCCCCCGAGCCCGAGCGCGACCACCAGCGGCGCCCCGCCGCGCCGGCGCAGCAGGAAGACGACGAGCGCGCTGACGAGTCCGAGGCCGAGCCCCAGCAGAGTGAACGTTCCGTCCACCCCGACGGCTTGCTCCCCCTCACTGTCCTTCAAGTAGACGACCCAGCTCTTGTCCAGCACATCGCCGACCAGCGGCACGCGCGGCGCCAGCCACCACCACAGCAGCCCCAGCAGCACCCCGCCGAGCATCAGCGCCACCGTGATCACGGCGGCCTCCCGCAGCTCCGTCCGCAGCCCGGGACCGTCCTGTTCCCGCCCCTGCCCGGCGAACGCCCCGGCGGGCGGCGGCCCCTGCCGGACCTGGTGCGCGGAGTCGTCGTGCGGCGGTGGAGTCAACGGTGCGGTCACCCTGCCATCGTGCCAGGTCGCGCCGTGCGCCGCGTCACCGGACGGCGGCCCTGCGGTAGGCCCGGGTCGCCACGGCCAGCGAGATCACGCCGACGCCCGCGCACACCCCCAGGTCAGCGAGGACGAGGGCCCAGTCCGGGTCCGGCCCGAAGGTCCGGGCGTAGGCCTCCACGCCGTAGGTGGAGGGCAGCAGATCGCGGGCCAGCCTGATCACCTCCGGCATCCGCCCGGCCGGCAGCACGCCCAGCAGCAGCGCCGCCGACATGCCCAGCTGACCGAGCAGCGTGGCCAGCTCCGGCCGGGGCGCGAGCAGCCCGCACGCGGCGCCGAGCCCGGCGAGCGCGGCCCCGGCGAGCGGGATGACGGCCAGCAGCACCCACAGGTTGGTCAGCGGCAGCCCGAAGAGCACGCAGCCGAAGACGGCGGTGACCAGGGTGCCCGGCACGGTGAAGGAGGCGTAGGCCGCCGCCGCGCCCAGCACCACGGCGGCCGGCGGCACCGGCAGGGTGGCGTAGTGGTCGAGCCCGCCGCTGGCCCGCAGCTGCCCGAAGTACTGCGAGAGCAGGTTCAGCGCCACATAGGCGACGACCAGCACCGACGATCCGGCCACCACCGACTGGGCCTCGGCCCCGCTGTCGACCACACCGCGCATCATCACGGTGATCCCGATCGACTGGAAGGTCGCCACGAACAGCAGCGGGATCCGTGCCACCCGGGCCCGGGACAGCTGCGCCCGGTAGACGGCCACCAGCGACGGCCACAGCCGCGCGGGCGGCCCGAGCTCGGCCGGGCCGGACGCCGTCTCCGGCACGGCCCGGGGGCCGCCGGGCAGAACCTCGGCGGGTACGACACTCACGACGAGCTGCTCCTCTTCGCTCCGGCGGCGGCACAGACCCTTACGTACCGCGGGGCCCGCTCGCTCACGCCCTCACCAGTCCCTGCCGGGCCTCGCCGCCCAGCGCCAGATAGACGTCCTCCAGGCTGGGCGTGGCGAGCGTGAAGTCGTCCAGGGCGGCGAAGGCGGCCCCGCCGGTCACCGTGGCGACGACGGCGCGGGCCTCCTCGGGCGCGAGCCGCAGCGTCCAGCGCCGGCCGGACTGCACCGCCCGCTCGCGCAGCACGGCCACCTCGGGCACCTCCAGCGGCGCCCGCTCCCGCCACACCAGTTCCACCCGCACCTCGCCGGCGACCCGCGCCTTGAGCCCGGCGGGGGTGTCGCAGGCGATGACCCGGCCCTGGTCGAGCACGGCGACCCGGTCCAGCACCGTCTCGGCCTCGATCACATTGTGGGTGACCAGCAGCACGGTCGTGCCGTGTTCGGCGCGCCGCCGGTCCACGGCCGCCCACACCGCGCGCCGGGCGACCGGGTCCATGCCGGTGGTCGGCTCGTCCAGCACGAGCAGCGGGCGCCGGCCCACCAGGGCGGCGGCGAAGCAGGCGAGCCGCCGCTGCCCGCCGGAGAGCTTCTTCAGCGCCCGGCCGGCGATCGGGGTCAGTCCCAGCTCCTCCAGCACGGCGTCCCGTTCGGCCCGGGCCCGCCGCACGTCCAGACCGCGCAGGCGTCCGGTGGTCTCGGCGGCGAGGGAGACGGTCAGCTCGTCCAGGGCGCTGGACTCCTGGCCGAGGTAGGCGAGGATCCGGGCGGCCCGCTCGGGGTGCCGGACGATGTCGTGGCCGAGGATCTCGACGCTGCCCGTGTCCGGCCGCAGCAGCCCGGTGAGCTGCCGTACCAGGGTGGACTTGCCGGCGCCGTTCGGGCCGAGCAGGCCGAACACCTCGCCGCGCCGCACCTCCAGCTCCACCCCGTCGGTGGCCCGCACCTCGGGGATGCCCGGCGTGCCGCGCCGGCCCCGGACGGCCGGATAGGTCTTGCCTAGCCCGCGCACGCGTACGACCTCGTCGTACCCGAGTGCCTGTCCCGCGCGCGTCATCACAAGGGACGAGACTACGGGGTCCGGGCGCTTTACTCGCCTTTGGGGGCGGCTACGCGGATTCAGTCGGCGGCGGGCGCGTGCTGTTCGGCCGCCGCCGGGATGTCGAACTCGCGCCAGAACCCCGCCCGGATGGCGTAACGGTCGTGTTCGTCGATCTGGTCGTCCTTGTGCGCGAGCAGCCCGAAGCGGGCCGCGTAGCGCAGCAGCTCGCCGTCGATGCGGTGCGGGATGCGCGGGTACATCTGCGACAGCCGCTGCAAGTGGCCCTGGTCGCCGAGGCGGGAGATCCAGCGGCGGGCGAAGACCTGCCCCACCTCGTACGGGTCGCCGCCGACGGTGGTGATGTCCTCCTCCCGGTCGGCCCAGCGCTGTTCGGCGGTGGTCAGCTGGGCCAGCGTCGGCAGGGAGGCGGCCTCGGGGGGTTCGGCGACCACGCCCGGCCGGTCGACCCAGCCCTTGTCGGAGGACCAGCGCAGGGTCGCGGTCGTCGGGTGCTGCACGGTGTGGGTGCCGGGTGCGCGCAGCGCGGCCAGATCCTTGGGGGTGGGGACGCCCTTGGCGGTGGGGACCCGCTCGGGGGAGCCGTTCTCCGCCGCCGTCGCGGCCGGGGGGTGCGCGGGCTGTTCGGCGGGCCGTTCGCCGGTGGTGAGCGCGGAGTCGGGCAGGGGGGCGGAGAGGATCGCGGCGATCTCGGGGCGGGGCGCGGGCGGCGGGGGGCAGACGCCGGTCAGCTCCTTGGCGCGGACGGCCTGGGTGATCCAGGCGCGGTCCAGCACCCGCCGCTCGTCGGCCTCGGCGACCAGGTCCTCGGACTGGTTGTAGTCGCCGTCGGCGGCCTGCACGGCCCACAGGTGGACGGCGACGCCGTGCTCCTTGGCGGCCATCATGCCAGGCAGCAGATCGCCGTCGCCGGTGACCAGGACGACGTCGGAACAGGCGCGGTTGCGGGCCAGTTCGGTCAGTTCGGCGTGCATGGCGGCGTCCACGCCCTTCTGGGCCCAGCGTCCGTCGCTGCGGGTCAGGGCGCCCAGCCGGACGGTGACCCGGGGCATCACCCGCAGCCGGCGGTGCTCCGGCTGGGGAACCCGGTCGGGGGCGCCGTCGAACCAGTAGATGCGCAGCAGCGGGCGCTCGGTGTCGGACTCCGCGCGTTCGCGCAGGGCCTGGATCAGCGCGGCGTGGTCGACGGTGATCCGGGACCGCGAGGGCTCACCCGCGAGGAGGCTGGCGGCGGCGCCCAGCAGGTACCCGGCGTCCACCAGGACGATGCAGCGGTCCACGCGACTCACCCTCTTCCCGGGAGGCTTTGCTTCGGACTTGCTTCGAGTCTGCCCGACCGCGCGGAGCTTAACGGCCCGAACTCGATCTTCGGCGTGGCGTTTCCGGTTCTCGTCCGCCCAGCACCCCTGTCACACACGGTAATTATCCGACATGCGCCTGATGTCAGCGTATGTGAATCTGGTCCCGGCCCTGGCCCCTAGATCCCCCACAGGAGGCATCACCATGGCCAAGAACAAGAACCGCAAGCAGGCCGGCCCGAAGAACCGCGCGCAGCAGAGCGAGCACGCGCAACGGCCCCCGGCGGAGGAACACGAGTCACCGGTGTCCCACATCCAGGGCGGCCCGACGGAGGGCGCGCGCAAGAAGCAGAAGAGCTTCGGCCACAACTAAAAGGGCAGTTGAAGCCCGGGCACATATGAGGGGCGCACCCGTGACGGGCGCGCCCCTTTTCCTGCCGCTTGTCCGGCGCCGGCCTCAGCCCGCCAGGCAGGACGGGCCGAGCAGCACCTTCAGATCCCCGAAGAGGGCCGGGTCGGGCTTGACCCGGTGCCGGTCCAGGCGCAGCACGGTGGTCTTGCGCGGGCCCTGGAGCTTGATGCGGACCTCGCTGTCGCCCTTGTGGTGGCTGAGGATCTCGCCGAGGCGGCTGACCATCGGCGGGGTGATCCGCGTGGCCGGGATGGTGAGGATCACGGGCGCGTTGGTGCCCGCGTTGGACAGGTCCGGGACCTGGAGCTCCATCGCGACCAGCCGCGGCACGTCCTCCCGCTTGTCGAGCCGGCCCTTGACGAACACCACGGCGTCCTCGACGAGTTGCGTCGACACCAGCTGGTAGGTGGCGGGGAAGAACATGCACTCGATGGAGCCCGCGAGGTCCTCCACGGTGGCGATGGCCCAGGCGTTGCCCTGCTTGGTCATCTTGCGCTGGAGGCCGGAGATGATGCCGCCGATGGTGACCACCGCGCCGTCGGCGT
Organism: Streptomyces nogalater; assembly: GCF_039532885.1. Classification (NCBI taxonomy): domain Bacteria; kingdom Bacillati; phylum Actinomycetota; class Actinomycetes; order Kitasatosporales; family Streptomycetaceae; genus Streptomyces; species Streptomyces nogalater. Next base: position 211,939 of record NZ_BAAASM010000001.1, read on the forward strand.
GCTCGCCGCCGGTGAGCTGGGAGATGCCCGCGTCGGCCTTGTCGGCGAGGACGTGCTCCAGCCCGAAGAGGGGGTGGTCGGAGACGTACAGACCGAGCATCTCCCGCTCCTGGGCGAGCAGATAGGTCTTGTCCCACTCGTCGGTGGAGAACTCCACGTCGAGTCCGAAGCCGGGCTCGCTGCTGGTCTCCTCGCCCATCCCGCCGAAGAGGTCGAACTGGCCCTCGGCCTCCTTGCGCTTGACCGCGACCACGTTGTCGATCATCGGCTCGTACTGGGCCATGAGCCCCTTGCGGGTGTGGCCCATGGAGTCGAAGGCGCCGGCCTTGATCAGCGATTCGGTGGTGCGCTTGTTGCAGACCACCGCCTCGACCTTGTCGAGGTAGTCGGGGAAGGAGGTGTACTTCCCCTTCGCCTTGCGGCACTTGATGATCGACTCGACGACGTTGGTGCCGACGTTGCGGACGGCGGACAGGCCGAAGAGGATCACGTCGTCGCCCTGGGCGGCGAAGTTCGCCTCCGACTCGTTGACGTTCGGCGGGAGCACCCGGATGCCCATGCGGCGGCACTCGTTGAGGTAGACCGCCGACTTGTCCTTGTCGTCCTTGACGGAGGTGAGCAGGGCGGCCATGTACTCGGCGGGGTGGTTCGCCTTCAGGTACGCCGTCCAGTACGACACCAGGCCGTACGCGGCCGAGTGGGCCTTGTTGAAGGCGTAGCCGGCGAACGGGACCAGCACGTCCCACAGCGCCTGGATGGCCTCGTCGCTGTAGCCGTTCTTGCGGGCGCCGGCCTGGAAGATGACGAAGTTCTTCTCCAGCTCCTCCGGCTTCTTCTTGCCCATCACGCGGCGGAGGATGTCGGCCTCGCCGAGCGAGTAGCCGGCGATGATCTGGGCGGCCTTCTGCACCTGCTCCTGGTAGACGATCAGGCCGTAGGTGACGTCCAGGACCTCCTTGAGCGGCTCCTCCAGCTCGGGGTGGATCGGCGTGATCTCCTGCTGCCCGTTCTTGCGCAGCGCGTAGTTCGTGTGCGAGTTCATGCCCATCGGGCCCGGCCGGTACAGGGCCGAGACGGCGGAGATGTCCTCGAAGTTGTCCGGCTTCATCAGCCGGAGCAAGGACCGCATGGGGCCGCCGTCGAACTGGAAGACGCCGAGGGTGTCGCCGCGCTGGAGCAGTTCGAAGGTCGTGGGGTCGTCCAGCGGCAGGGACAGCAGGTCGATGTCGAGGCCCTTGTTGGCCTTCACCATCTTGACCGCGTCGTCCATGATCGTGAGGTTGCGCAGGCCCAGGAAGTCCATCTTCAGCAGGCCGAGCGACTCACAGCTCGGGTAGTCCCACTGGGTGATGGTCACGCCGTCGGTGTGCCTCACCCACACCGGGACGTGCTCGGTGATGGTCTCGCTGGACATGATCACGCCGGCGGCGTGCACGCCCATCTGCCGCACCAGGCCCTCCACGCCGCGCGCGGTGTCGATGACCTTCTTCACGTCCGGCTCGTTCTCGTACATCGCGCGGACCTCGCCGGCCTCGCTGTAGCGCGGGTGGCTGGGGTCGGTGATGCCGGACAGCGGGATGCCCTTGCCGAGGACGTCGGCGGGCATGGCCTTGGTGATGCGGTCGCCCATCGCGTACGGGTAGCCCAGCACGCGCGCGGAGTCCTTGATCGCGTTCTTGGCCTTGATGGTGCCGTAGGTGCCGATCATGGCGACCTTGTCGGCGCCGTACTTCTCGGTCACGTACCGGATCACCTCGACGCGCCGGCGCTCGTCGAAGTCGATGTCGACATCGGGCATCGAGATGCGCTCGGGGTTGAGGAACCGCTCGAAGATCAGTCCGTGCGGGATGGGGTCGAGGTCGGTGATGCCGAGGGCGTAGGCGACGATCGAGCCGGCGGCGGAGCCGCGGCCGGGGCCGACCGCGATGCCCTGCTTCTTGGCCCACATGATGAAGTCGGCGACCACGAGGAAGTAGCCGGGGAAGCCCATCGAGATGATGGTGTCCATCTCGTACTCGGCCTGCTTCTGGCGGTCCTCGGGGATGCCGCCCGGGTAGCGGCGCTCCATGCCGCGGCGGACCTCCTCCTTGAACCAGGTGACCTCGGTGTAGCCCTCGGGGATGTCGAACTTGGGCATGAGGTCGCGCTTCTCGAACATGCCGTCGGTGTCCACCATCTCGGCGACGAGGAGCGTGTTGGCGCAGCCCTCCTGCCAGGCGTCCGAGGAGTCGATGGCGTACATCTCGTCCGTGGACTTCAGGTAGTAGCCGGTGCCGTCGAACTTGAAGCGGTCGGGATCGGAGAGGTTCTTGCCGGTCTGGATGCACAGCAGGGCATCGTGGGCCCCGGCCTCGTGCGCGTAGGTGTAGTGCGAGTCGTTGGTGACCAGCGGGGGGATGCCGAGCTTCCTGCCGATCTCCAGCAGCCCGTCGCGGACCCGGCGCTCGATCTCGATGCCGTGGTCCATCAGCTCCAGGAAGTACTTGTCCTTGCCGAAGATGTCCTGGTAGTCGGCGGCGGCCTTCAGGGCCTCGTCGAAGTGGCCGAGGCGCAGCCGGGTCTGCACCTCGCCGGAGGGGCAGCCGGTGGAGGCGACGATGCCCTCGGACCACTTGGCGATGGTCTCCTTGTCCATCCGGGGCCACTTCTGCAGCCAGCCCTCGGCGTAGGCGTCGGAGGAGAGCCGGAAGAGGTTGTGCAGACCGGTCTTGTTCACCGCCCACATCGTCTTGTGGGTGTAACCGCCGGAACCGGAGATGTCGTCCCGCTTCTGGTGCGGCTGGCCCCAGAGGATCTTGCGCTTGTTGCGCCGGGACTCGGGGGCGACATAGGCCTCGATCCCGATGATCGGGGTGATTCCGGCCTTTTTCGCGGAGTGGAAGAAGTCATACGCGCCGTGCAGGTTGCCGTGGTCGGACATGGCGATGTGCGTCATGCCCATCTCATTGCAGGCGTTGAACATGTCCTTCAGCCGCGCGGCACCGTCCAGCAGCGAGTACTGGGTGTGGACGTGCAGGTGCGTGAAGGGCGGCTTCGACACGGTTGAGCCTCCGGGGAAACACTCGGCGACGGTCTGGCGGACGGTTCTGGGGGTCAGCGTCGAAGTCTATGCCTCGCCACCGACAGCCGGTGGCGGCAAGCGCCGCCACGAGGGTGGCGGCCGGGTGGGGGCGGGCACGTCCGCGTACCGTCGTGCGTTGGAGACGGCAGAAACGCTGTCGTACACCTGTACCAGGAGGCACCCCGCGATGTCGGTCCCCCAGCTCGACGAGGAGCAGCGCGGCGAGGAGATCCTCGCCGTCTTCGACACCGCCTTCGGCCGGCTCCTGGCCGCCGACCCGGCCGCGTTCCGGGTGAAGTTCCGGAAGATGGCGGCTTCGGCCTTCGCGTTCTACCGGGGCACGGCGTGCCTCTTCTACCACGACCTCGACGCCGGCAGGCGCGGCGGTCCGTACCTGGACGAGCGCACCTCGCGCGTGTGGATCCACGGCGATCTGCACGCGGAGAACTTCGGCACGTACATGGATTCGAACGGCCGGCTGATCTTCAACGTCAACGACTTCGACGAGGCCTACGTCGGCCCCTTCACCTGGGACCTCAAGCGCTTCGCGGCGTCCGTCGCGCTGATCGGGTACGCGAAGGCGCTCAGCGACGCGCAGATCACCGAGCTGGTGACGGTCTACGCGCACGCGTACCGGGAGCGGATCCACGCCCTGGCCACGGGCGCCAAGCGGGACGAGGTGCCGCCGTTCACACTGGACACCGCGCAGGGTCCGCTGCTGGACGCGCTGCGTGACGCCCGGGCGATGACCCGGTTCGGGCTGCTGGAGTCGATGACGGAGATCCGCGACTTCGAGCGCCGCTTCGCCCCGGGCGGCGGCTCCATCGAGCTGGACGCGGCCACCCGCTACAAGGTCCTGGCGGCCTTCGACGGCTATCTGGAGACCCTGCCGGACTCCTCCCTGGCCCGCCCCGACTCCTACCGGGTGAAGGACGTCGTGGGCCGCCGGGGCATCGGCATCGGCTCGGCGGGCCTGCCGTCGTACAACATCCTGCTGGAGGGCCACAGCGACGCCCTGGAGAACGATGTGGTGATCTACATCAAGCAGGCGCAGACCCCGGCCGTCTCCCGGCACATCACGGATCCGGCCATCGCGGAGTACTTCCTGCACGAGGGCCACCGCACGGTCATCTCCCAGCGCGCCCTCCAGGCGCACGCCGACCCGTGGCTGGGCTGGACCGAGCTGGACGGCGCGGGCCAGCTGGTCGCCGAGGTCTCGCCGTACGCGGTGGACCTGGACTGGGGCGACATCGACGACCCGGAGGAGATCGCGGCCGTCGTCGCCGACCTGGGCCGGGCCACGGCCACCATGCACGCGGCGGCGGACGACACCTCCGGCGAGTCCCTGGTGCCGTTCTCCACCGAGCGGGCCATCGACGCGGCTCTCGCGGCCGACGAGGAGGGCTTCGCGCCCCTGCTGGTGGACTTCGCGCACGGCTACGGCGCACGCGCGCGTGCCGACCACCGGATCTTCGTGGACCTGTTCCGCAACGGCCGGATTCCGGGGCTGTGACCTTCGCGGATTCACAGGCACCCTTGAGGCGTCCTTTACCCGCGGGCGTGACACACTCTCCTTTCGCTATGGACATATCCGGGACCCAGCTCAGAGCCGTGCGCGCGGCGCTGTTCACGGCCTTCGTCGTGACGCTCGGCACCGCGTCGCACGTGCTGCTGTCCCGTGCCCCGCTGCCGCTGGCGACCGTGGCCGCGGTCGCCGCCGGGGTGTTCGTCACCGCGTACGGGCTGGCGGGCCGCGAGCGCGGCTTCGGCCGGATCGCGGCCCTGCTGATCCCGCTGGAGCTGGCCGCCGACACGGTGTTCACCACCGGCCAGCACGCCTGCTACGGCCGGACGGGCGGCCCGGTCGCCGGCCCGCTGCGCGCGGTCGGCCTGGATGTGCTGTGCGAAGGTCCGGTGGGCTCTCCGCTGGCCCGGATGGCCGGCGGGCCCGACCGGACGGCAGAGCTGTTCGCCCACGCCGGTCCGGGTGCCGCCTGGCTGCTGCTGGCCGCGCACATCGGCGTGGGCCTGCTCGCCGCGGCCTGGCTGCGCCGGGGCGAGCGGGCGCTGACCCAGTTGGTGCGCGCGGTCGCCGCCACCACCTTCCGGCCGCTGCTGCTGGCGGTGGCCGCGGTCGCCGTACGGCCGCTGCCGGTCCGCCGGCCGCACCGCCCGGCCCCGCGCCGCGCCGCCGCCCGCGACCGGCTCCTCGCGCACTCCCTGGGACGGCGTGGACCGCCGTGCTCCCGCCCCGGCCGGACCGCCCTCGCCTGAGCCACGGCTCCCGCGCGGCGGACGGCACCGAGCACATCAGTCCCCCCATAACGAACCGCGTACGACATGTGCGCGTCCCCCAGGGAGATCACCACCATGAGCAAGCGGAACAGCCAGGCCGCGAAGACGGCGGCCCGGGAGCGGCTGCGCCAGGAGCGGGAGCGGCAGGCCAAGCGCGAGAAGGTCAGGCGGCAGCTGATCGTGGCCGGCTCGGTCGTCGCCGTGCTGGCCGCGGCCGGCGGCATCGGCTACGCCGTCGTCCAGGCCAACAAGCCCGCCTACTGGGAGACCGCGAAGGACGACAAGCTGGTCAAGCCGGCCAACGCCACGGGCAAGGACGGCACGACGGTCCTGGTCGGCAAGGACACCGCCAAGAAGACGCTGGTGATATACGAGGACCCGCGCTGCCCGGTCTGCGCCTCCTTCGAGCAGGTGGTCGGCCCGACCGTCAAGAAGGACCTCGACGCCGGCAAGTACAAGGTCCAGTTCGTCGGCGCCACCTTCCTCGACAACGGCTTCGGCGGCGAGGGCTCGAAGAACGCGCTGAGCGCGCTGGGCGCCGCGCTGAACGTCGGCCCGGAGGCGTTCCTGGAGTTCAAGTCCGCGCTGTACTCCAAGAAGTGGCACCCGGAGGAGCGGGACGACAAGTTCAAGGACGACTCCTACCTGATCGAGATCGCCGACACGGTTCCCGCCCTGAAGGGCAACGCGAAGTTCCAGAAGGACGTCAAGGACGGCACCTTCGACCGGTGGGCGCTGGAGGAGTCGAAGGTCTTCGACAAGGACGGCATCGAGGGCACCCCGACCCTGAAGATGGACGGCAAGGCCCTGACGGACGCAGGCGGCAAGAACGCGCCGATGACCGTCGAGGAGTTCAACACCGCGCTGGAGGCGGCCCTCAAGGGCTGAGCCGACGACACGCCGAACTGCGGGCGAACTTTCGGGAGTTCGCCCGCCTTCGCGCGTACCGATCAGTAACCTGATCGGTCGTGACCAGTCGATACAGATCAGCCGGGGCCGCACAGGACCCCGGCTCGCTTCCGCCCCGCCGCCGTACGGTCGTCAAGGCCGCGGCGGCGTCCGCCGTGCTGGCCGGCCCGCTGGCCGCCGCGCTGCCGGCCCGCGCCGCCACCGGCGCCCCCGCCTTCCTGCACGGCGTCGCCTCCGGCGACCCGCTGCCCGACGGCGTGCTGCTGTGGACCCGGGTGACCCCGATCCCGGAGGCCATACCCGGCTCCGGGATCGGCCCGGACACCGAGGTGGGGTGGGTCGTCGCCCGCGACAAGGCGCTGACCGACGTCGTCGCCAAGGGCTCCGTCACCGCCACGGCCGCCTCCGACCACACCGTCAAGGCCGATGTGCGGGGCCTCGCCCCGGCCACGGACTACTGGTTCCGCTTCTCCGCCGGCGGCGCCGACTCCCCGGTGGCGCGCACCCGCACCGCGCCGGCGGCGGACGCGGACGTCCCCTCCCTGCGCTTCGGCGTGGTCTCCTGCGCCAACTGGGAGGCCGGGTACTTCGCCGCCTACCGCCATCTCGCCGCCCGCGGCGACCTGGACGCCTGGCTGCACCTCGGCGACTACATCTACGAGTACCGGTCCGGCGAGTACGGCACCCGGGGCAAGGTGGTCCGCCCGCACGCGCCGGCGAACGAGATCCTCACCCTCGCCGACTACCGGATCCGGCACGCGGCGTACAAGACCGACCCCGACCTGCGGGCCCTGCACCTGACGGCGCCGGTCATCGCGATCTGGGACGACCACGAGTTCGCCGACAACGCCTGGCCGGGCGGCGCGGTCAACCACACCGAGGGCGCCGAGGGCACCTGGGCCGCCCGTCAGGCCGCCGCCAAACAGGCCTACTTCGAGTGGATGCCGGTCCGCCCGGCCCTCGCCGGCACCACCTACCGGCGGCTGCGCTTCGGCAAACTCGCCGATCTGTCCCTGCTGGACCTGCGCTCCTTCCGCTCGCAGCAGGCGTCCACGGCGAGCGGCTCGGTGGACGACCCGGACCGCACGCTCACCGGCCGCGCCCAGCTCGACTGGCTCAAGGCCGGCCTGCGGGCCTCCGACACGAAGTGGCGGCTGGTCGGCAACTCGGTGATGATCTCGCCGTTCGCCGTCGGCTCGCTCTCCGCCGACCTGCTGAAGCCCCTCGCCAAGCTGCTCGGCCTGCCGCAGGAGGGCATCGCCCTCAACACCGACCAGTGGGACGGCTACACCGACGACCGCCGCGAACTCCTGGCCCACCTGCGGTCCAACGCCATCAGGAACACCGTCTTCCTGACCGGTGACATCCACATGGCGTGGGCCAACGACGTGCCGGTGGACGCGGGTACCTACCCGCTGTCGCCGTCGGCGGCCACCGAGTTCGTGGTGACCTCGGTGACCTCCGACAACCTGGACGACATCGTCAAGGTGTCCGAGGGCACGGTCTCCGCGGTCGCCGCCCCGGTCATCAAGGCCGCCAACCGGCACGTCCACTGGGTCGACACGGACCGGCACGGCTACGGCGTGCTGGACATCACCGCCGAGCGGGCGCAGATGGACTACTACGTCCTGTCGGACCGCACCGACCCGGACGCCCGCGCCGACTGGGCGCGTTCGTACCGCACCCGCAGCGGCACCCAGAAGATCGAGCGGACCTACGACCCGGTGTGATCCCTCACCCGAGCGAGTCGAGGAAGCCGAGCGCCACCCGCCAGGTGGCCTCGGCGGCCTCCGCGTCGTAGTCCGGCAGCCCGGGGTCGGTGTAGAGGTGCCCGGCCCCGGCGTACCGGTAGATCTCCACGTCGGCGCCGGTGCGGCCCATCTGCAGATACCAGGCGCTCAGCCAGTCGTCCGACTCGAACGGGTCGGGCTCGGCCACGTGCAGCTGGACCGGCAGATCGTCCACGTGCGCGTTCGGCGCGATGTCCGAGGTGCCGTGCAGGAGCAGCAGCCCGCGCGCCTTGTCATCGCCGAGGGCCAGGGTCTGGGCGACGGACGCGCCGAGCGAGAACCCGGCGTACACCAGCCCGCGGTCGGAGTACGGCGCCGCCGCGAGCACGGCCCGCTTCAGCATCTCCTCCTTGCCGATCCGCTCGTTGAACTCCATGCCGTCCTCGACGGTGTCGAACGTGCGCCCCTCGAAGAGGTCCGGCGTCCACACCTCGTGGCCCGCCGCGCGCAGCCGGTCCGCGGCCTCGCGCACCGCGGGCCTGAGCCCGTAGGTCGAGTGAAAGAGCATGATGTTCATGAGGCCATGGTGCCAGCCGGGCACGCCAAAGGCGTATCGCGGCCCTACCCACGCGCGTGCCGAAGACACATGTTCATGACCGGCCGAAGCCGGTTACGTTCGGAGGCATGGAGACCGTACTCCGCCCCGCGATCGTGGTCGGCGGTGCCGTGGTGCTGACCATACTGGTCGGCTGGGCCACGGACCTGCTGCTGCGCAAGGCCGACGAAAGCCGTGGCGACACCCCGCTGTGGGACCTGCTGCGGCGCGGCCGTGTGCCCTATCAACTCGTGCTGTGCGCTGCCCTGCTCAGAGGTTCCTACGACGAGGCCGAGCTGTTCCCGGAGCACCGCACCGGCGTCGGCCGGACGCTGACCCTGGTGCTGATCGGTGCGGCGGCCTGGCTGGTGATCCGGATCGCGGCGGCCATAGTCGAGACGACGTACACCCGTTACGCGCGCGCCCACCACGACCCGGCCCGGGTCCGCCGGGTGCGCACCCAGGTGACGCTCATCATGCGGGTGGTGTCGGCGATCGTCGGGGTGGTCGCCGTGGCGGCGATGCTGCTGACGTTCCCGGCGATGCGCGCGGCCGGTGCCTCCCTGCTGGCCTCGGCCGGTGTCCTCGGCATCGTGGCCGGTGTCGCCGCCCAGTCCACGCTGTCCAACATGTTCGCCGGGCTGCAGATCGCCTTCGGGGACATGGTCCGGATCGGCGACACGGTCGTGGTGGACGGCGAGTGGGGCACGGTCGAGGAGATCACCCTGACCTTTCTGACGGTCCGGACCTGGGACGAGCGCCGGATCACCATGCCGGTGTCGTACTTCACCTCCCGGCCGTTCGAGAACTGGTCCCGGGGCACCCCGCAGATGACCGGGATCGTCTACTGGCACCTCGACCACAACGCGCCGGTGGAGGCGATGCGTGAGAAGCTGCGGGACATCCTGCGCGCGTGCCCGGCCTGGGACGGCCGCGCCTACAGCCTCCAGGTGACGGACAGCACACCCAGCACCATCCAGGTGCGGGCCCTGGTGACGGCGAAGGACGCGGACGACATCTGGACGGCCCGGGTCGCCGTCCGCGAGCAGATGATCACCTGGCTGGCCGCGGAACACCCCTACGCGCTGCCCCGGGTGAACACCGCCGACGCGGTCCTCCCGCCGCACCAGGCCCCCTCCCCCGACGGCCCCTCCTTCCGCAGGGCCTACGAGTTCCCGCGCGGCCGCGGCTGACCGGACGTCACCGCAGGCTGCGCACGTCGAGATGGCGCAGCACCCGGTCCACGATCTCCGGGTCCGCGCCGGGCTCGCTCCGCGCGGCCAGCACCTCGTGCCGCGCGGCGCTGAGCATCTCGTTCTGGATGCGCCGCACCCGTTTGATCCGCCTGACCCGCTGGACCTGGGCCTCGCGCCGCTCCTCCTCCCCCATGTCCGGGCTGATCCGGATGCCGATCTCGAAGGCGCGCCGCAGCATCTGCTCGGACAGTTCCTCGGGCAGCTCCTCGACCTGCTCGATCTCGCGCAGCCGGCGTTTGGCGGCCTTCGCGGCCCGCACCGCCAGTTCCTTCTCGAACTCCTTCTCCCGCGCGGCGTCGGCCCGCACCCCGAGCCGCCGCACCAGCCAGGGCAGCGTCAGCCCCTGCACGACCAGCGTGGCGACGATCACTCCGAACGCGATGAAGATGATCTCGTCCCGGTCGGGGAAAGGCGAGCCGTCGTCGGTCCGCAGCGGCACGGCCAGCGCCAGTGCCACCGAGGCCACCCCGCGCATCCCGGACCACCACATCACGACGGTCTCCCGCCAGCTGACCGGGATCTCCTCGTCGTAGTCCCGGCGGGCGTGCAGCCGTTTGGTCAGCCAGGTCGCCGGCAGCAGCCACAGCAGCCGTACGACGACCACCACGCCCACGACGGCCGCCGCCCAGCCGAGCATCTCGCCCCACCGGCCCTGGGCGGTGTGGATGGCGTTGTGCAGCTCCAGCCCGATGAGGCCGAAGGCGACCCCGGTGACGAGGGTGTCGGTGATGTCCCAGAAGGTGTGCCCGGCGAGCCGGGTCAGCACGTCGTCGGCGTCGGTGGCGTACTCGGCGAGGAAGAGGGCGGTGGTGAGCACGGCGAGCACCCCGGAGCCGTGCAGCCTCTCCGCGAGCACGTAGGAGGCGTAGGGCACCAGCAGGGTCATGCCGATCTGGAGCGTCGGATCGCCCAGCAGGTCCATCAGCTTGTTCGCGCCCCAGCCCAGCGCCAGCCCCACGGCCACCGCGACGACGGCGGACAGCACCAGGTCCAGCCCGGCCTGCCAGGCCGAGAACGTGCCGCTGACGGCGGCGGCGATCGCCACGTGGTACAGGACGATGGCCGTGACGTCGTTGAACAGCCCCTCGCCCTCCAGGATCGACACCAGCCGGCGCGGCAGCCCCAGCTGTCCGGCGACGCTGGTCGCGGCGACCGGGTCGGGCGGGGCGATCAGGGCGCCGAGCGCGACGGCGGCGGCGAACGGCAGTCCGGGCACGATCTGGTGGGCGACGAACGCCACGGACACCATCGTGACGAACACCAGGGCGACGGCCAGCAGGAAGATCGGGCGGACGTTGGCCGCGAACTGCCGCCAGGAGGTGCGGCGGACGGCGGCGTACAGCAGCGGCGGCAGCAGCGCCGGCAGGATCAGCTCGGGCGGGATGTCGATATTGGGTACGACATCCACCACTGCCAGGACCCCGCCGAACAGGGTCATCAGCACGGGCGCCGGCACCCCCAGCCGGTCCCCCACGGGGACGCTCACCAGGGCCCCGAGCAGCAGTACGAACAACAGAGCCAGCTGGTCCACGGACGGCGCTCCGGGGGTCGACGATCACACGGCCGGAATCCAGTCTGCCATCGTCACCTGCGGATTCCGCACGACGTACCCGCCGGGCCGACGTCCTCCCGGCACCCGGCCGGTCCGAGGCCCCCGACTTCTAGAGAGCCCGGCGCATCGCCCGGTGGGGTATGCCGGCGTCCGGGAACTCGGGGCCGTACGCCGTGTAGCCCAGGCGTTCGTAGAAGCCCAGGGCATGGGTCTGCGCGTGCAGGTCCACCGCCGCGAGGCCGCGCGCGCGGGCCGCCTCCTCTATGGCGCGCACCAGGGCCGCGCCGACGCCGAGCCCGCGCGCCTCCCGCAGGACGGCGAGCCGGCCCAGCGCGCCGACCGAGGCGTCCCCGCCGGTCCTGTCCGCCGCCGCCGCGCCGTACAGCAGCCGCCCGGTGCCCAGCGGCCGGCCGTCCTCGGCGACCGCCAGCACATGCACGGCCACGGCGTCATGGGCGTCGTACTCGATGTCCTCCGACACGCCCTGTTCGGCCACGAAGACCTCCTTGCGGACCGCGAAGCAGGCCTCGCGGTCGGCGGGGTCCTCGGCGACGCGGACGGTGCAGCGCGGGCTCACGCCCATGTCTCCTCCCGGACCTGGTCGAGGGCCTCGCGGAGGTCTTCGGGGTAGTCGCTTACGAACTCGACCCAGCGGCCGTCGCCGGGGTGCTCGAAGCCGAGGCGGACGGCGTGCAGCCACTGGCGGGTCAGGCGCAGCCGCTTGGCGAGGGTCGGGTCGGCGCCGTAGGTGAGGTCGCCGACGCACGGGTGGCGGTGGGCGGCCATGTGGACGCGGATCTGGTGGGTGCGGCCCGTCTCCAGCTTCACGTCCAGCAGGGAGGCGGCGCGGAAGGCCTCGATGAGGTCGTAGTGGGTCACCGACGGCTTGCCGTCGGCCGTGACCGCCCACTTGTAGTCGTGGTTCGGGTGGCGGCCGATGGGGGCGTCGATGGTGCCGCTCGTCGGGTCCGGGTGGCCCTGGACCAGCGTGTGGTAGCGCTTGTCGACCGTGCGCTCCTTGAACTGGCGCTTGAGCGAGGTGTACGCGTACTCGGACTTGGCGACCACCATCAGGCCCGAGGTGCCCACGTCCAGGCGGTGCACGATGCCCTGGCGCTCGGCCGCGCCGGAGGTGGAGATCCGGTACCCGGCGGCGGCGAGACCGCCGATCACGGTCGGGCCGGACCAGCCCGGCGACGGGTGCGCGGCCACGCCGACCGGCTTGACGATCACCACCACGTCATCGTCGTCGTGCACGATCTCCATGCCCTCGACCGGCTCGGCGACCACCTGGATCGGCGCGGGCGCCTGCGGCATCTCGACCTCCAGCCAGGCGCCGCCGCGCACCCGCTCGGACTTGCCGACCACCGCGCCGTCGACCTGGACCTTGCCGGCCGCGGCCAGCTCCGCCGCCTTCGTGCGGGAGAAGCCGAACATGCGGGAGATGGCGGCGTCGACGCGCTCGCCCTCCAGGCCGTCGGGCACGGGCAGGGTACGGATCTCGGGAATCGTGCTCACCCGTCGAGTATGCCGGACGGGCCGCGAGCCACCGAACGAGCCTGTGGACAACGTGCCTGTGGACAGGCCCCGGCCGAGCCCCCGGCCCCGGTGCTCAGTCCTTGTGGACCGTTCCGTCCGGGTCCAGGCCGCAGAAGGACAGCACCACGATCAGGATGCCGCCGCACACGATCGCCGAGTCGGCGAGGTTGAACACCGCGAATCCCTTGGGCGCGATGAAGTCCACCACCGCGCCCTCGAAGACGCCCGGCGACCGGAAGATCCGGTCGGTGAGGTTGCCGAGCGCGCCGCCGAGCAGCAGGCCGAGCGCGACCGCCCACGGGAAGCTGTACAGCTTGCGGGCCAGCCGGATGATCACCACGATCACGATCGCGGCGATCAGCGAGAAGATCACCGTGAAGGCCGCGCCGAAGCTGAAGGCGGCGCCGGGGTTGCGGATGACATGCAGTTCCAGCAGGTCCCCGACGACCCGGATCGGCGCGCGGCCCTCCAGCCGCGAGACGACGAGCAGCTTGCTGATCAGGTCGAGGGCGTACGCGAAGGCCGCCACCGAGAACAGCACGGCGATCCGGCGCCCGCGGCCGGGCTTGCGCGCCGGCCGCCCGGTCGCGCCGTCCGCGCCGGCCTCCCCGGACGCACCTGCGTTCCCGGCGCCGGCGGCCGCGCCGGCCGCAGCCGTCTGCTGGTGATCGTCGCCCGGGGTGTCCGGCGTACCGATGATGCGCTCCGCCTCTGCCACGTGAGTCCCTCAGCCTAGGTACCTGACTGGGCACGAGACTACGGCACGGCGGGGCACCCTCAGGAGCGGCGTTCCTGCTTCTGCTTGCACTCCACGCACAGCGTCGCCCTCGGGAACGCCTGCATCCGGGCCTTGCCGATGGGATTGCCGCAGTTCTCGCACAGACCGTAGGTACCCGCGTCGAGCCGCTCCAGGGCGCGCTCGGTCTGGGTGAGCATCTCGCGCGCGTTGGCGGCCAGCGCCAGTTCGTGCTCGCGCGTGATGTTCTTGGTGCCGGTGTCGGCCTGGTCGTCGCCGGCACCGTCCCCGGAGTCCCGCATCAGGCCGGCCAGGGAGGCCTCGGAGGAGCTGATCTCCGCCCGCAGCCGCTCCAGCTCGGACTGCAGCTCCGCGCGCGCCTCGCCGGCCTCCTGCGGGGTCCAGGGATCCTCCCCGGGCCGTACCGCCAGTTCACCGGGCTCCGCCGCGCCCGCCCGCGCCTTGGGGACGGCGGTCTGTTCCGCCGTGGCCGTGCCAGGAGTCTTCTTCGCAACCACCGTCGTGGCTCCCGTCTGCTTGGCGGCCCGCGCCGCGCCCGCTTTCTTGGCCGTGCTCTCGCCCGCCGCCTCCCGCGCCGCGGCCTTCGCGGCGTCGGCCTTCCCGGGGGCGGCGGTCTTCTCGGCGACGCTCTTCCCTGCGGCCGTCGCCCCGACGACCGCCTTCTTCGCAGCCCCCGTCTTCGCAGCCCCCGTCTTCGTAACCCCCGTCTTCGTGGCCCCCTTCTCCGTAGCCGCCTTCTCCGTAGCCGCCTTCCCGGCGGACTCCTCCTCGGCGGCCGCCTTCGCGGCGGACACCTGCTCGGCGGGCACCGTCCTCGCGGCGGACCTCTCCGCGACCGCGCCGGCACCCGCCGTCTTCTTCCCCACCGCCTTCTTCCCAGCCGCCGCCTTCTTGCCAACCGCTTTCTTCCCGACGACCGCCGCGTCCTTGCCGGCCGCCGCCTCCTTGGAGGCCGCCGTCTTCTTGGTGACGGCCGTCTTCCTGACAGCCCCCGTCCTCCCGGCGGCGGCCGTCCTCGTCCCGTCCGCCGGCTTCTTCGCGGCCGTCCTGTCCGGGGCCGCCTTCTCGGCGGCAGGCCGCGCGCCGGTCTTCCCGGTCGCCGGCTGCTCTACGGCGGTCTTCTTCGCCACCATGGCCGCGGCCCCTTCACATATTGTGATCTTGCTCGCGAATCGTGCTGGGACGATAAATCGACTTGAGTCCCGCGGCAACGGGGCACACCGCCCGATTCGCCCGCCCGCACCCCCCACGCCACGGGCCTGCATCCGTTGTGCCCAGCTCCCCGCCGGGTAATCCGCCCACCCCGGCCGGCCCGGACCGGCGCCGGCACCCCCTCGCCATTCGGGTCACCCGGCCCGGTTGCCGGCCGTCCGCCCCCGCCCCGCGAAAACCGGTCCACCGCTGTCCGCGCGGCGCCGTACACTGGGCGGAGCGAGAAGCGTGGATGGGGACGAGTAGCGGCGTACGCAGCCCAGAGCGACCCGGGGACGGTGTGAGCCCGGGGGCGAGCGCGACGTGAAGATCACCCCGGAGCCGCCGGAAGAAAGCCGCAGCCGCAGGGCCACGGCGAGTAGAACCGGCTTCGCGAGCCCAATGAGGGGGCTCACCGGTGCGTAGGGCGCACCCGGGGGGCCAAGGAGGGTGGTACCGCGGGAGCGCGCCGCACACGGCGTCCACAGGATCGAAGGCTCTCGTCCCTCCGACGGAAGGCAGCAAGTCCGTTGGAGGATGCTCGCAGATGACAGCGCCGACGTACCGCCAGGTGCCCGCACAGGTCGACCTGCCCGCTCTTGAGCACGCCGTGCTCGACTTCTGGCGCGAGCAGAAGATCTTCGCCAAAAGCCTGGAGCGGTCCGAGGGCCGCCCGGAGTGGGTGTTCTACGAGGGCCCGCCCACCGCCAACGGCATGCCCGGCGCCCATCACATCGAGGCGCGCGTCTTCAAGGACGTCTTCCCCCGCTTCCGCACCATGCGCGGCTACCACGTGGCCCGCAAGGCCGGCTGGGACTGCCACGGCCTGCCCGTGGAGCTGGCCGTCGAGAAGGAGCTGGGCTTCTCCGGCAAGCAGGACATCGAGGCGTACGGCATCGCCGAGTTCAACGCCAAGTGCCGCGAGTCCGTGACCCGGCACACCGACGCGTTCGCCGAGCTGACCACCCGGATGGGCTACTGGGTCGACCTGGACGACGCCTACCGCACGATGGACCCCGAGTACGTGGAGTCCGTGTGGTGGTCGCTGAAGGAGATCTTCGGCAAGGGCCTGCTGGTCCAGGACCACCGCGTCGCCCCCTGGTGCCCGCGCTGCGGCACCGGCCTGTCCGACCACGAGCTGGCGCAGGGCTACGAGACGGTCGTCGACCCGTCCGTGTACGTCCGCTTCCCGCTCACCTCCGGCCCGCTGGCCGGCCAGGCCGCGCTCCTGGTGTGGACGACGACCCCCTGGACGCTGGTGTCCAACACGGCGGTCGCCGCGCACCCGGAGGTCACCTACGTCGTCGCGACCGACGGCGAGGAGAAGCTCGTCGTCGCCGAGCCGCTGCTCGCCAAGGCGCTCGGCGAGGGCTGGGAGAGCACGGGCCAGACCTTCACCGGCGCCGAGATGGAGCGCTGGACGTACCAGCGTCCGTTCGAACTGGTGGAGTTCCCGGAGCCGGCGCACTTCGTGGTGAACGCCGACTACGTCACCACCGAGGACGGCACGGGTCTGGTCCACCAGTCCCCGGCCTTCGGCGAGGACGACCTCAAGGTCTGCCGCTCCTACGGCCTGCCCGTGGTCAACCCGGTCCGCCCGGACGGCACCTTCGCCGAGGACGTCCCCCTGGTCGGCGGCGTCTTCTTCAAGAAGGCGGACGAAAAGCTCACCGAGGACCTGTCGCAGCGCGGCCTCCTGTTCAAGCACCTGCCGTACGAA
The DNA here is from genome assembly GCF_039532885.1 of Streptomyces nogalater. Lineage (NCBI taxonomy): Bacteria > Bacillati > Actinomycetota > Actinomycetes > Kitasatosporales > Streptomycetaceae > Streptomyces > Streptomyces nogalater. The sequence goes on from NZ_BAAASM010000001.1 coordinate 228,544, forward strand.
CACAGCTACCCGCACTGCTGGCGCTGTCACACCGCGCTGCTCTACTACGCGCAGCCCTCCTGGTACATCCGCACGACGGCCGTCAAAAACCGGCTCATCCAGGAGAACGAGAAGACCAACTGGTTCCCGGAGACGGTCAAGCACGGCCGCTACGGCGACTGGCTGGACAACAACATCGACTGGGCGCTGTCCCGCAACCGCTACTGGGGCACCCCGCTGCCGATCTGGCGCTGCGCCGACGACCACCTCACCTGCGTCGGCTCCCGCGCCGAGCTGACCGAGCTGACCGGCACCGACCAGTCCGGCCTCGACCCGCACCGCCCGTACATCGACGAGGTCACCTTCGCCTGCCCGCACGAGGGCTGCTCCCTCGAAGCGGTGCGCGTGTCCGAGGTGATCGACGCCTGGTACGACTCGGGTTCGATGCCGTTCGCGCAGTGGGGCTACCCGTACAAGAACAAGGAGCTGTTCGAGAGCCGGTACCCGGCCCAGTTCATCTCCGAGGCCATCGACCAGACCCGCGGCTGGTTCTACACGCTGATGGCCGTCGGCACGCTCGTCTTCGACAAGTCGTCGTACGAGAACGTCGTCTGCCTCGGTCACATCCTGGCCGAGGACGGCCGCAAGATGTCCAAGCACCTGGGCAACATCCTCCAGCCGATCCCGCTGATGGACCAGCACGGCGCGGACGCGGTGCGCTGGTTCATGGCGGCCGGCGGCTCCCCGTGGGCCGCGCGCCGGGTCGGCCACGGCACCATCCAGGAGGTCGTCCGCAAGACCCTGCTGACCTACTGGAACACGGTCGCCTTCCAGGCGCTGTACGCCCGTACGTCACACTGGGCGCCGTCCGCGGCGGACCCGGCGCCGGCCGAGCGCCCGGTGCTGGACCGCTGGCTGCTGTCCGAACTGCACGCGCTGACCGACCAGGTGACCCAGGCGCTGGAGGGCTACGACACCCAGCGCGCCGGCAAGCTGCTGTCCGCGTTCGTCGACGACCTGTCCAACTGGTACGTCCGCCGCTCCCGCCGCCGCTTCTGGCAGGGCGACAAGGCCGCGCTGCGCACGCTGCACGAGGTGCTGGAGACGGTCACCAAGCTGATGGCGCCGATCACCCCGTTCATCACCGAGCGGGTGTGGCAGGACCTGGTCGTCCCGGTCACCCCGGGCGCGCCGGAGTCCGTGCACCTGGCCGCCTGGCCGGAAGCCGACCTGTCGGCGATCGACCCGGAGCTGTCCAGGCAGATGGTGCTGGTCCGCCGGCTGGTGGAGCTGGGCCGCGCCACCCGCGCGGAGTCGGGCGTCAAGACCCGTCAGCCGCTGTCCCGCGCGCTGATCGCTGCCGCCGGGTTCGACTCCCTGGACCCGGAGCTGCACACGCAGATCACCGAGGAACTGAACGTCTCCTCCCTGGCCTCCCTGTCCGAGGTCGGCGGCAGCCTGGTCGACACCACCGCCAAGGCCAACTTCCGGGCCCTGGGCAAGCGGTTCGGCAAGCGGGTGCAGGACGTGGCGAAGGCCATCGCGGGCGCCGACGCCGCCGCGCTGTCCCTCGCGCTGCGGCAGGGCACGGCGTTGGTGGAGGTCGACGGTGAGACCATCACCCTCGCCCCGGACGAGGTGATCGTCACGGAGACCCCGCGCGAGGGCTGGTCGGTGGCGTCCGACTCCGGTGCCACGGTGGCACTGGACCTGGAGATCACCGAGGAGCTGCGGCAGGCGGGCCTGGCCCGGGACGCGATCCGGCTGATCCAGGAGGCCCGCAAGAACAGCGGTCTGGACGTCGCCGACCGGATCGCGCTGCGCTGGACCTCCACGGACCCGGCGGTCGTCGCGGCCCTCGCCGAGCACGCCGGGCTGATCGCCGACGAGGTCCTCGCGACCGACTTCGCCCAGGGCGAGGCCGACGGCGGCTACGGCGAGCCGTTCACCGACGAGGGTCTGTCGCTGACGTTCCGCCTGCGCAAGGCGTAGGTGCCGGACAGCCGAAAGGCCCGGCTCCCCACCGCGGGGGGCCGGGCCTTTCGGCGTCTCGTCGAGAGCGACCGGGTGCGCCGGGGCGGGCCGGATTCGAACCGGCGTCCTCCTGGATGCCATCGAGGCGCGACGACCGTCTGCGCCACGCACCCGGCGCACGGGCCAGGCCACCCGGGCATGATCATTACGGCCCGACGGCTTGGGAAGCGCGGCCCCTTCGACGCGTGCGCCGCGAGCCGGTCGCCGGCTGCCGCACGCCCGCGCACCCCAGCGACACCGCGCTTCCGAAAGGCCTCCTCGCGCCCGGCGCACGGAATCGCAGCCGCGCGAAGAGCGCGCCGCATCACGACCGGCCTCAGGGGACGCTCCGGATCACAACCCGCGTAAAAAGGGCGCGGCCCCGGATCGTAACCCGGGGCCGCGCCCTGAATGCTGCCGACGCGTAAGGCGTCTTACGCACCGTGTCCGGTGCTCAGTTGTCGTCCTCGTCGATCAGGAACCCGCGCATCGGCGAGGGAGCCTGGCCCATCGGGGACGGGCCCTGCGGACGGACCGGGGCCATGGGCTGCGTCATGGCCGGGGTCATCTGCTGCTGGCCGCCGTAGGACGGACCGGACGGGGCCTGCGAACCGCCCATCGACTGGTTGCCGCCGTAGGACGGGGCACCCGCGCCGGCCGGAGCCATGGAGGGCGCCGGGGACGGCGGCAGCGAAGCGGTGGCCGGGGTGCGCGGCGGGGCCAGCGAGTCGTCGGCCTGGGTCTCCAGCTGACGCAGCTGCGACTCCAGGTACGACTTCAGCCGCGTGCGGTACTCGCGCTCGAAGCCGCGCAGGTCCTCGACCTTGCGCTCCAGCGTGGCGCGCGCGGACTCCAGGGAGCCCATGGCGACGCGGTGCTTCTCCTGCGCGTCCCGCTCCAGGGCGTCGGCCTTGGCGCGGGCGTCACGCTCCAGACCCTCGGCGCGGCTGCGGGCCTCGCCGACGATCTTGTTGGCCTCGGAGCGGGCCTCGGCGATCGCCTGGTCGGCGGTCTGCTGGGCCAGCGAGAGGACACGGGCGGCGCTGTCGCCGCCGGGGCCCTGACCGGGGCCGCCCATCGGACCGCCCATGGGGCCACCCATGGGACCGCCCATCGGGCCGCCCATCTGCTGCTGCATGGGCGGCTGACCGCCCATCGGGCCCTGACCCATCGGACCCTGGCCCATCGGGCCGGGACCCTGCGGGCCGCCCTGACCGCCGGGGCCGGCGGGCAGCTGCGGGGCACCGCTCGGCAGCTGGGGCGGACCACCCATGGGGCCGCCCATCTGCTGCTGCGGCGGGCCCGATATCCCGGCGGGCACCGGCTGGCCGGGACCTCGCATGCCCTGCTGCTGGGGGTGTTGCTGCTGCGGGTGTTGCTGCTGCTGGTGTTGCTGCTGCTGGTCCTGCTCCGGAGGCTTGCGCGCGTTCTGCTGGTTCTGCGCGGCGGCTCGCGTCGCGGCGGCCAGCTTGGCGCGCAGGTCCTCGTTCTCGCGGAGCAGACGGGTCAGTTCGGCTTCGACCTCGTCGAGGAAGGCATCGACCTCGTCCTCGTCATAGCCTTCTCGGAGGCGGACGGTCGTGAACTGCTTGTTCCGCACGTCCTCGGGGGTCAACGGCATCTCTTCACCTCAACGTAGTCATCGGCAGTCGGCAAGACCGGATCGTCCACCCTCATCTCACGAAGCTCTGCGCGATGGAGATGAGAATGTAGACGATGATCATCAGTACGAAGAAGGACAGGTCGAGCGCCACGCCCCCGAGACGCAGCGGCGGGATGAACCGCCGCAGAAGCTTCAGCGGTGGATCGGTGACAGTGTAGGTGGCCTCCAGAACGACCACCATCGCCTTGCCGGGTTGCCACGAGCGGGCGAACTGGAAGACGTAGTCCATGACCAGCCGGAAGATGAGGATGACAAGGAACACCATCAGCGCGATGTAGATCACCTGCGCGAACACGCTCATGGCCTGCGGTTCCCTCTCCCCTGTCCATGCTTTTCCGTGCTTCGGTCCTGCGTTGCGTCTCAGCTCTGGTTGAAGAACCCGCCCTCTGCGATGCGGGCCTTGTCCTCCGCCGTGACATCGACGTTAGCAGGAGACAACAGGAACACCTTCTGCGTCACCCGTTCGATGCTGCCGTGAAGACCAAACACCAAACCGGCCGCGAAGTCGACAAGTCGCTTCGCGTCTGTGTCATCCATCTCAGTCAGATTCATGATCACCGGGGTGCCCTCACGGAAGTGTTCCCCGATGGTACGGGCCTCGTTGTAGGTCCGCGGGTGAAGCGTGGTGATTCGGTAAGGCTCTCGTTCCGACACAACCTTGGGCATGATCACCGGCGCGTTCTTCTCCAGGGACTGACGTTCTTGTGTGATGGATGCCACGGGCGCGATGCGCGCCGGACGTCCGGATTCCGCGGCGAGCGAAGTCGAACGGGCAACCGGTTCGCGGGGCGCGGGCGGCTGCACGATCCGCACCTCTTCGTCCCTTTGGGGCGAATGCGTACCATGCGGCTGATGTGACGGTTCGTGCCGCCGGTGGTCCCGCTCGGTCTCCGGGTCCAGCTCCGGCTCGAAGTCGTCGTCGGGGTCGAATCCACGGCCGTCGTACCCATCGTCCTCCACGAGGCCGAGGTAGACCGCCATCTTGCGCATCGCGCCGGCCATGCTCTGAGTCCTCCGCTCTGTGGTGGATCGGCTGACGACTGCCCAGTGCCCGCGATCCACGTGGTCGTTGTGCCCAACTTCACGGGCATTGACCATATTTTCTGCTGTGGTCCGACTTCTTGGCGACGTTACCCGAGCCGGGGCCGGACTCCGAGTACCGCGGTGCCAATGCGCACATGTGTCGCCCCGGCGGCCACGGCCTGTTCGAGGTCCGCGCTCATCCCTGCCGACACCATGGTTGCAGCCGGATGAGCCCGGCGCAGGTCGGTCGACAAATCCATGAGCCGCTCGAACGCCGCCTGTTCGCGTCCCGCGTACTCCCCGGTGAGCGGGGCGACGGTCATCAGTCCGTCGAGCCGCAGCCCGGGCGCGTCGGCGACGAGACCGGCCAACTCTTCGATTCCGCCGGGGGCCACGCCGCCGCGGTCACCCCGGCCGCTCGCCCCGGCGTCGAGCGCGACCTGGAGCAGGCAGCCCACCTCGCGCCCCGCCCGCACCGCCTCCTTCGACAGCGCGGTGACGAGCCGGGACCGGTCGACCGACTGTACGACATCGGCGTAAGCGACCACGGAACGCACCTTGTTGGTCTGCAACTGGCCGACGAAGTGCCACTTCAGCGACAGATCGGCACAGGCGGCGGCCTTCGGGGCCGCCTCCTGGTCGCGGTTCTCGGCGACATGGCGTACGCCGAGTTCCGACAGGATCCGCACATCGCTCGCCGGGTGGGTCTTGGTGACCACGATCAGGGTCACCTCCTCCCGCGCGCGCCCCGCCGCCGCGCACGCGGCGGTGATGCGCTCCTCCACCTTCGCCAGATTCGCGGCGAGTTCGGTCTTACGGTCCGTCATGCCCTATCAGTCCAGCCAGACATAGCCGGCGAGCCGCCCGGTGGTGCGGTCGCGGCGGTACGAGAAGTGATCCTGCGACTCCAGCGTGCACACCGACGTCCGCGCCCGGTCGCACACCCCGAGCCGTTCGAGCTGCGCGTGCACGCCGGCGCTCACATCGACCGCCGGCGTGCCCCAACTCGTCTCGGCGTGCGCCGCCGGCTCGACGGCGGCCACCTCGGCGCGCATCGCCTCCGGCACCTCGTAGCACCGGCCGCACACGGCCGGTCCGGTGCGGGCGACGATCCGGCCCGGCTCGGCGCCGAGTCCGACCATGGCCCGTACGGCGGCGGGGACGACGCCCTCGACCATGCCGGGCCGGCCGGCGTGGGCCGCGGCGGCGACCCCGGCGACGGGGTCGGCCAGCAGCACCGGCACGCAGTCGGCGGTCAGGACGGCCAGGGCCAGTCCGCGCCGTGCCGTGACGACCGCGTCGGCCTCCGGCACCGGCCTGCCACCCCACGGCTCGTCCACCACGGCGACCTCGGCGCCGTGCACCTGGTTCATCCAGACCACCAGGTCCGGGTCCAGGCCGAGCGACTTCGCCGCCAGTTCGCGGTTACCGCGCACCGCCTCGGGCGTGTCGCCGACCGCGCCGCCGAGGTTCAGCTCCTCATACGGAGCGGCGCTCACCCCGCCCCACCGGTCGGTGAAGGCGAAGTGCGCGCCGCTCACGCTCTCGCGCTGTCCTATCACTTGAGGAAGTCCGGGACGTCCAGTTCCTCGGCCGCGCTGTCCGAGTAGGTCCGGGGCGCCGGGGGGACCGGCGGGGCGACCGGGATGTCCGGCACCGGCTCGGGCGCCGGCTCCGGCTCCTCCTTCGGCTTGACGCTGCCCAGCGAGCCGAAGGACGGGCGGCTGGGCTCGCTCGGCCGGGCCGGGGCGGGCTCCTCGCGGCGGGCGGGGGCCGAACCCGAGGTCGAGCCGAGGACGTTGTCCCGGCGGGCCGGCGGCTGGCCGCCGTCGAAGCCGGCCGCGATCACGGTGACCCGCACTTCGTCGCCGAGGGCGTCGTCGATGACCGCGCCGAAGATGATGTTGGCCTCGGGGTGGGCGGCCTCGCTCACCAGCTGGGCGGCCTCGTTGATCTCGAACAGGCCGAGGTCGGAGCCGCCGGAGATGGAGAGCAGCACGCCCCGGGCGCCGTCGATGGACGCCTCCAGCAGGGGCGAGGAGATCGCCATCTCGGCGGCGGCCACCGCGCGGTCGTCGCCGCGGGCGGAGCCGATGCCCATGAGGGCCGAACCGGCCTCGGACATGACCGACTTCACGTCGGCGAAGTCCAGGTTGATCAGGCCGGGGGTGGTGATGAGGTCGGTGATGCCCTGAACGCCGGAGAGCAGGACCTGGTCCGCGGACTTGAAGGCGTCCAGGACCGAGACCTGGCGGTCCGAGATGGACAGCAGCCGGTCGTTCGGGATGACGATGAGGGTGTCGACCTCTTCGCGCAGTTCGGCGATGCCGTCCTCGGCCTGGTTCGCGCGGCGCCGTCCCTCGAAGGTGAACGGGCGCGTGACCACGCCGATGGTCAGGGCGCCGAGCGAGCGCGCGATGTTGGCCACGACGGGGGCCCCGCCGGTGCCGGTGCCGCCGCCTTCACCGGCCGTCACGAAGACCATGTCGGCCCCCTTGAGGACCTCCTCGATCTCCTCGCGGTGGTCCTCGGCGGCCTTGCGGCCGACGGCCGGGTTGGCTCCGGCGCCGAGTCCGCGGGTGAGTTCGCGGCCGACGTCGAGCTTGACGTCGGCGTCGCTCATCAACAGCGCCTGTGCGTCGGTGTTGATGGCGATGAACTCGACGCCCTTGAGACCGACCTCGATCATCCGGTTGATGGCATTGACACCACCGCCGCCGACACCGATGACCTTGATGACTGCGAGGTAGTTCTGCGGTGCTGCCACGTCGAAGGCCTCTCGCCTCGAATTACGTTGTCGCCGCCGTGCGGTGCCCCGCGCCGGGACGACGGATGCCGAATGGGACGGTCCGTAGCGCCGACCCGAACCCTAACCTTGAAGTTTAGGGTTACCAGTGTGTCTGTTCCCTGGAGTCTTCCGAACAGGACACTAAGTCGACAAGTGGCGCCCGTTCAACGAACACGCCGAACCTCCCGTTTTTCTTTTCACCCTATGTGATCAGCCGTAGCCGTGCCCAACCAGGGGGTTGGCCTGCGCTGATGTGCGTCAACTCACTGATGACGCAGGGGCGGTGGGAACGGTGACGTCGAAGTGCCGTGCGCCGGGAGCTGCTTTCATGAGAGCCGTGAGGGCCCGCGCCTTGGCGCGGCCCTGCTCGTCGCTGCCCCACACCACCGTGCGACCGTCGCCCAACTCGACCGAGATGGCGTCGTAGGAGCGCACCCGGACGGTGCGGGCGGCGTGCGCCACGGGGGCGGGCAGGTCGCCGGCGACCCGGACGGCCGCGCGCACCAGCCGGCCGGTGCCGAAGCGGCGCAGGCTCGCGGCTCCGGGCCCCTTCCGGGCGGCGGACAATTCCAGGCTCGGAACGCCTTTCGGCGCCTGTGAAACCGTAGCGAAACGGACACCTTCGTCATCGACTTCGACGAAGTTCCCGCCCTTTCGGATCAGCAGGACCGGAGTGCGTTCGCTCACTTCGAGGTCGATTCCCCGGGGCCAGGAACGAACCACGTCCACCGTGTCGATTCGGGGCAATTTCCGGCGAAGTCGGGCCTCGATGGCATCGGTGTCGACGGACACCATCGGTGCCCCGACGGGCACGTCGGCCGCCTCGCGGACCTGCGATGAGGACAGCACGCGCGTGCCCGACACCGAGACGTGCCGCACCCGCAGCCACTGTGAGCCGTACAACACCCAGGCGCCACCGGCGCCGAGGAGGACGACGGCGATGGCCAGGATGACGATCGTACGAAGACGCCGTCCGGCGCCGCGGGCGGACGGCGGACCGGACGACCCCTGCTGGCGTTTCCCGCGCTCGGCGGTTGTCGGTCCGGCCACCGTCACTGCCCTTTCGTCATACGGTCCTAACGGCGCGAGGCGATCGCCTCGTACACCATGCCGACGAGCAGCTCGTCGGCGTCCCGGCGGCCGAACTCGCTTGCCGAGCGGGACATCTCGTACAGCCGGTGCGGGTCGGCCAGTACGGGCAGCACGTTCTGCTGCACCCACTCGGGCGTCAGTTCCGCGTCGTCGACGAGGAGTCCGCCGCCGGCCTTGACCACCGGCTGGGCGTTCAGGCGCTGCTCGCCGTTGCCGATGGGCAGCGGGACGTACGCGGCCGGCAGGCCCACGGCGGACAGTTCGGCGACGGTCATCGCGCCCGCGCGGCAGAGCATCATGTCGGCCGCGGCGTACGCGAGGTCCATCCGGTCCAGATAACTTACCGGGATGTAGGGGGGCATCCCCGGCATCTGCTGCACCTGCGGCAGTTCGTTCTTCGGACCCACCGCGTGCAGGATCTGGATGCCGGCCTGCTGGAGCCAGGGGGCGACCGTCTGCGTCACCTCGTTCAGCCGCCGGGCGCCCTGCGAGCCGCCGGAGACGAGCAGCGTGGGCAGGTTCGGGTCGAGGCCGAAGCGGTGGCGGGCCTCGGGGCGGACGGCGGCGCGGTCCAGCGTGGCGATGGAACGGCGCAGCGGGATGCCGATGTAGCGGGCGTCACGCAGCTTGCTGTCCGGGGTGGAGACGGCGACCCGGGCCGCGTAGCGCGAGCCGATCTTGTTGGCCAGGCCCGGACGGGCGTTGGCCTCGTGGATGACGATGGGCACCCCGAGGCGCTTGGCGGCCAGGTAGCCGGGCAGCGCGACATAGCCGCCGAAGCCGACCACGACGTCCGCCTTGGTGCGCTCCAGGATCTGCTCCGCGGCCTTGATCGTGCCGCGCAGCCGGCCCGGGACGGTGATCAGCTCGGGGGTGGGCTTGCGGGGCAGCGGCACCGCGGGGATCAGCGCCAGCTCATAGCCGCGCTCCGGGACGAGCCGGGTCTCCAGGCCGCGCTCCGTGCCCAGGGCCGTGATTCCCACGGTCGGATCCTGCCTGCGCAGGGCGTCCGCGAGGGCGAGCGCGGGCTCGATGTGGCCGGCGGTCCCCCCACCGGCGAGTACGACATGCACCGAAATTCACCGCTCTCCGGACGAACGCGCCGCCGAGGCACGCCGTCGCATCGTGTTCCATCTCCGAGGCCCCCGCTCGGCACCGGAGCCTCCCGCCCGCTTTCTACCAAAGCGGGGTTGCCGCATCGCAAGCGCTGCCCGCGCAGCGGGCTCGTCGCGCGCGAAGGCGATCAGCAGCCCGATGGCGAACATGGTCGGCAGCAGGGCGGACCCTCCGTAGGAGAACAGCGGGAGCGGGACGCCGGCGATCGGCAGCAGGCCGAGCACCGCACCGATGTTGATCACCGCCTGGGCGGTGATCCAGGTGGTCACGCCTCCCGCGGCGTACCTCACGAAGGGGTCCTCCGTGCGTCCGGCCACGCGGATACCCGCATAGCCTAGAGCCGCGAACAGGGCGAGCACCGACAGCGTCCCCGCCAGGCCCAGTTCCTCACCGGTGACGGCGAAGATGAAGTCGGTATGGGCTTCGGGGAGTTGGCCCCATTTTTCCACACTCGCACCGAGACCGGAGCCGAAGAATCCGCCGGAGGCGAGGGCGTAGATGCCGTGCACGGCCTGCCAGCAGTCGGCGCCCCCGCTCTTGGGCTCGGTGGCGCCGATGCAGGCGAGCCGGGCCATCCGGTTGTCGCTGGTCTTGATCAGGAGCACCCCGATCAGGCCGGCCACAGACAGCACCCCGGCGAACAGCCGGGTCGGCGCGCCCGCGAGCCACAGCAGGCCGAAGAGGATCGCCGTGAGAATGATCGCGGTGCCCATGTCGCCCCCCAGCATGATCAGTCCGAGCAGCAGGAAGGTGACCGGGACCAGCGGCACCAGCATGTGCTTCCACTGGGCCAGCAGCCTTCTCTCCTGCTTGCGGGCGATCAGGTCGGCGCCCCACAGCACCAGGGCGAGCTTGCCGAACTCGCTGGGCTGGATCTGGAAGGAGCCGCCGAGGGAGATCCAGTTCTGATTGCCGTTGACCGACATCCCTATCCCCGGCACCTGCACCAGGGCCATCAGGAAGACGGCGGCGGCGAGGATCGGATAGGCCAGCGCCCGGTGCAGTTTCACCGGCATGCGGGAGGCGGCGAACAGCAGTGCGCCGCCGATGACCGCGGCGAGGAACTGCTTGCGGAAGAAGTACGACCCGGGCAGCGACAGCTGGAGCGCGGTGATCTGGGAGGCCGAGTAGACCATCACCAGGCCCAGCACAGTGATCAGCACGCTGCCGCCGAGGATCAGGTAGTAGGCGGTCAGCGGCCGGTCCCAGGCCTTGCGCGCGCGGGTGAACATCCCCTGTACGGGGTTCTCGCGCGGGATGCGGGGGACGGCAGGACGGCGGGACGCCCGCTGTACGGGCGGCCGGCCGGTGCGGCTACCGGGCATCGGTGCCTCCGCTGAACCTCGACCGTCCCACGCGTCCTCCCAAGATCCGCCCGGCAGGCGGCCGGGTTCAGGCGCCGAGTTCGCGGACCGCCGCCGCGAACGCGTCGCCGCGCTGGTTGTAGTTGGTGAACATGTCCATGGAGGCGCAGGCCGGGGCCAGCAGCACCGTGTCGCCGGGCCGGGCGAGCCGCCTGGCCTCCGTCACCGCCTGGAGCATCGCCCCAGTGTCGGTCCGGTCGAGGTCGACCACGGGTACCTGCGGGGCGTGTCGCGCGAGGGCGTCGCGGATCAGGGCCCGGTCGGCACCGATCAGGACCGCGGCCCGCAGCCGCTTCGCCGACTTGGCGACCAGTTCGTCGAAGGTGGCCCCCTTCGCCAGTCCGCCCGCGATCCATACGATCGACTCGTATGACGCCAACGAGGCCTCGGCGGCATGGGTGTTGGTGGCCTTGGAGTCGTCCACGTAGGCGACCCCCTCGACGTCGGCGACGTGCGCGATGCGGTGGGCGTCCGGGCGGAAGGCCCGCAGACCGTCGCGCACGGCGCCGGCGGGCACCCCGAAGGCGCGCGCGAGGGCCGCCGCCGCCAGGGCGTTGGCGATGTTGTGCGGCGCCGGCGGGTGAACGTCGGAGACCTCGGCCAGCTCCTGCGCGTTCTTCTGCCGGTTCTCGACGAAGGCGCGGTCGACCAGGATGCCGTCCACGACGCCGAGTTGGGACGGCCCCGGGGTGCCGAGGGTGAACCCGACGGCCCGGCAGCCCTCTTCGACGTCGGCCTCGCGCACCAGGTCCTCGGTGGCCTTGTCGGCGACGTTGTAGACGCAGGCGACCTTGTTGCCCTCGTAGATGCGGCCCTTGTCGCGCGCGTACGCCTCCATGGAGCCGTGCCAGTCCAGGTGGTCCGGCGCGAGGTTGAGCACGGCGGCCGAGTGGGCGCGCAGCGAGGGCGCCCAGTGGAGCTGGTAGCTGGACAGCTCCACGGCGAGCACGTCGTACCGCTCCTCGCCGAGGACCGCGTCCAGCAGGGAGACGCCGATGTTGCCCACGGCGGCCGTGCGCAGGCCCGCCGCCTTGAGGATGGAGGCGAGCATCTGGACGGTGGTGGTCTTGCCGTTGGTGCCCGTGACGGCCAGCCAGGGGGCCGCGTCCGGGCCGCGCAGCCGCCAGGCCAGCTCCACGTCGCCCCAGACCGGCACACCGGCCTTTTCGGCGGCGAGGAAGAGCGGCTTGTCGGGCTGCCAGCCCGGCGCGGTGACGATCAGCTCGGTGCCCTCCGGCAGGGACGCGCCGTCGCCGAGGCGCACGGTGATGCCGAGCGCCTCCAGCTCCGCGGCCTGTTCCCGCGCGCGGTCGTCGTCGCCGTCGTTGACGACCGTGACGAGCGCGCCGCGCGCGTGCAGCGCCTTGGCCGCCGGGACGCCGGAGACGCCGAGCCCGGCGACGGTGACGTGCTTGCCCTGGAAGTCGAAGAGCCCCGAGGTGGAGGTCACTTGTCCGCTGCCCATCCCGCGTAGAAGAGGCCCAGTCCGACGATCACACAGATGCCTTGGATGATCCAGAAGCGGACCACCACCAGGACCTCGGACCAGCCCTTGAGTTCGAAGTGGTGCTGGAGTGGCGCCATCCGGAAGACGCGCTTGCCGGTGAGCCGGAAGGAGCCGACCTGGATGACGACCGACATGGTGATGAGGACGAACAGGCCGCCCATGATGGCCACCAGCAGCTCCGTGCGGGAGAGGATGGCCAGGCCGGTGAGGACACCGCCGAGGGCGAGCGAGCCGGTGTCGCCCATGAAGATCTTCGCCGGCGAGGTGTTCCACCACAGGAAGCCGAGGCAGGCACCCATCAGCGCGGAGGCGACCACCGCGAGGTCGAGCGGGTCGCGCACCTCGTAGCAGGCGCCCGGGTTGGTCAGGGTCTGGGCGTTGGCGCAGGACTCCTGGAACTGCCAGACGCCGATGAAGGTGTAGGCGCCGAAGACGAGCACGGAGGCGCCGGTGGCCAGACCGTCCAGACCGTCGGTGAGGTTCACGCCGTTCGACATCGCGAGGATCATGAACAGCGCCCAGACGACGAACAGCACCGGGCCGATCGACCAGCCGAAGTCCGTGATGAACGACAGCTTCGTGGAGGCCGGGGTGTTGCCGCGGGCGTCGGAGAACTGCAGCGACAGCACGGCGAAGGCGATGCCCACGATCAGCTGGCCGGCCATCTTCGCCTTGGCCCGCAGACCCAGCGAACGCCGCTTGACGATCTTGATGTAGTCGTCGAGGAAGCCGACCAGGCCCATGCCGAACATCAGGCCGAGGACCAGCAGACCGGAGTAGGTCGGCGCGTAGCCGGTGATGAGCTTGCTCAGGAAGTACGCGGCGATGGTCGCCAGGATGAAGGCGATACCGCCCATCGTCGGCGTACCGCGCTTGCTGGCGTGCTCGCGCGGGCCGTCGTCGCGGATGTACTGACCGTAGCCCTTGCGGGCCAGCAGCTTGATCAGCAGGGGGGTGCCGACCAGCGTCAGGAAGAGGCCGATGACTCCCGAGAACAGGATCTGCTTCATCATCGGGCGGCGACCTCACCCTCGGCACCGGTCTCGAGAAGCGCCTGGGCGACGCTCTCCAGCCCCACCGACCGGGACGCCTTCACGAGCACGACGTCCCCCGGGCGCAACTCGCTGCGCAACAGGTCGACCGCCGCCTGTGCGTCGGACACGTGCACCGACTCCTCACCCCACGAACCCTCGTTATATGCGCCCAATTGCAGCCAGGAGGCCTCAATCCCCCCGACGGCGACGAGCTTGCTGACGTTGAGCCGGACGGCGAGCCGTCCGACGGCGTCGTGCTCGGCGAGCGCCTCGTCCCCCAGCTCGGCCATCTTGCCGAGCACCGCCCACGTGCGGCGCCCCTTGCCCATGGCCGCGAGCGCCCTGAGGGCGGCCCGCATGGACTCGGGGTTGGCGTTGTAGGCGTCGTTGACGATGGTCACGCCGTCCGGGCGCTCGGTGACCTCCATGCGCCACCGGGAGAGGGAGCCCGCCTCGGAGAGCGCGAGGGCGATCTCTTCCGCGGACATGCCCAGCTCATGGGCGACGGCGGCCGCGGCGAGCGCGTTCGACACGTGGTGCTCACCGTACAGGCGCATCGTCACATCGCTTGCACCGGAGGGTGTGTGAAGCCTGAAGGCGGGCTGTCCGCTGTCCGTGAGTCGTACGTTCTCGGCGCGTACGTCCGCTTCGGCCGACTCTCCGAAAAGGATCACCTTCGCCTGGGTACGGGAGGCCATGGCCTTCACCAGCGGGTCGTCGGCGTTGAGGATCGCCGCGCCGCCCTCGCTCGCCGGGGGCAGCGCCTCCACCAGCTCGCCCTTGGCCTGGGCGATCTGCTCGCGCCCGCCGAACTCGCCGATGTGCGCGGAACCGACGTTGAGCACCAGGCCGATCCTCGGCGGGGTGAGGCCGGTGAGGTAGCGGATGTGGCCGATGCCGCGGGCGCCCATCTCCAGCACGAGGAACCTGGTCTCCTCGGTGGCGGACAGGGCGGTCAGCGGCAGCCCGATCTCGTTGTTGAGCGAGCCGGGCGTGAACACGGTCGGCGCCTTGCGCCCGAGCACCTGGGCGATCAGGTCCTTGGTGCTGGTCTTGCCGGCCGAGCCGGTCAGCGCCACGAGGGTCGTGCCGAGCCGGCCCACGACGTGCCGGGCGAGGGCGCCGAGGGCGGCCTGGACGTCGTCCACCACGATGGCGGGGACGCCGACCGGCCGGGCGGCCAGCACGGCGGCCGCGCCGGCCTCGACGACCTGCCGGGCGTAGTCGTGGCCGTCCACGCGCTCGCCGACGAAGGCGGCGAACAGGCTGCCGGGCACCACCTCCCGGGAGTCCCGGACGACCGGTCCCGTGACCTGCACGGACGGATCCGGTATGTCATGCGTCTGCCCGCCGACGACTGCTGCGATCTCGGCGAGGGAGAGGGCGATCACAAGTTCATCCCTGGGTCTTCTGGATAGCTTCGCGAAGCACCTGGCGGTCGTCGAAGGGACGGATCACGCCGGCGATGTCCTGGCCCTGCTCGTGACCCTTGCCGGCGACCAGCACCGTGTCGCCGGCCTGGGCGCGGCCCACGGCGGCGGCGATGGCGGCGGCCCGGTCCTCGAAGAGGAGCACCTCGCCGCGCTCGTGCGCGGGCACCGAGGCGGCGCCCTGGAGCATGGTCGCGAGGATCGCGAGGGGGTCCTCGGAACGGGGGTTGTCGGAGGTCAGTACGGCCGTGTCGGCGAGCCGGGCGGCGGCGGCGCCCATCGGGGCGCGCTTGGTCCGGTCGCGGTCGCCGCCGCAGCCGAGGACGACGTGCAGCCGGCCCTTGGTGACCTTGCGCAGCGCCCTGAGCACCGACTCGACCGCGTCCGTCTTGTGGGCGTAGTCGACGACCGCGAGGTAGGGCTGCCCGGCGTCGACGCGCTCCAGGCGGCCCGGCACGCCCGGTACGGCGGCGATGCCGTCGGCGGCGGCCTGCGGGTCGAGGCCGGCGGCGGCGAGGGCGACGATGGCGGCGAGGGTGTTCGCCACGTTGAAGGGGCCGGCGATCGGCGACCTGGCGTGCACGCGCTCGCCGTTCGGGCCGAGGACGGTGAACGTCGAGTCCATCGGGCCGATCTGGACGTCCTGGGCGCGCCAGTCGGCGTCCGGGTGGCCCTCGGCGGAGTAGGTGACGACCGGGACGGTCGCCTCCTCGACGAGCCGGCGGCCGTACTCGTCGTCGGCGTTGACCACGCCGAGCCTGCTGCGCCGCGGTGTGAACAGCTGTGCCTTGGCCCGGAAGTAGTCCTCCATGTCGGAGTGGAACTCCATGTGTTCCGGGCTGAGGTTGGTGAAGACGGCGATGTCGAAGACGCAGCCGTCGACCCGGCCGAGGACCAGGGCGTGGCTGGAGACCTCCATGGCGACCGCCTCGACGCCGCGTTCGCGCATGACGGCGAACAGGGCCTGGAGGTCGGTGGCCTCGGGGGTGGTGCGCTCGGACTTGATCCGCTCGTCGCCGATGCGCGTCTCGACGGTGCCGACCAGCCCGGTGGCGCGGGCGGTCCGCAGACCGCCCTCCACCAGGTAGGCGGTGGTGGTCTTGCCGGAGGTGCCGGTGATGCCGATCTGGAGCAGATCGTGGCCGGGGTGGCCGTAGATCCGGGCCGCCAGCTCGCCCATCCGGCCGCGCGGGTCGTCCACGACCAGGACGGGCAGGCCGGTGGCGGCGGCGCGCTCGGCGCCGTCGGCGTCGGTGAGCACGGCGACCGCGCCGAGGCCGGCGGCCTGGTTGGCGAAGTCGGCGCCGTGCAGCCGGGCGCCCGGCAGGGCGGCGTACAGGTCGCCGGGGCGGACGGCGCGCGAGTCGTGGGTGATCCCCG
The DNA here is from genome assembly GCF_039532885.1 of Streptomyces nogalater. NCBI lineage: Bacteria > Bacillati > Actinomycetota > Actinomycetes > Kitasatosporales > Streptomycetaceae > Streptomyces > Streptomyces nogalater. The sequence continues at coordinate 244,933 of NZ_BAAASM010000001.1, forward strand.
TGACCTCGGCGGCGGCGTCCGAAGCGGCGGTACCCAGCTGATCGGCCAGTTCCGCGAGGGGTGTGGCGGAGACCTGGACCGGTCGCGGCGGTCCCGGATATGTCACGGAAGCGCCTTTCTGGGTGGTTTGGGACTGATCAGCGTGTGGCACGGCGGTGAGCGTACCGGGCGTACCGGCTCGGGAGCTAAGTGAGGGGCTGCCGGGCTCTTGGTTCCCGGGATCGGGGGTGATCGTTGTCACGGGTTCGTTCCTGGTGTTTCCGTGCTGACCAGTGGGGTGCTGATCAGGGCTTGTACTCGACGGGCAGGCTGGCGGGCCTCGCCCCGGTGGGGGGGACCTGGAGGGTCTTCAGGGCGAACTCCATCACCTGCTTGTAGACGGGACCGCAGATCTGGCCGCCGAAATAGCTGCCGGAGGTGGCGTTCTGGATGGCGCAGTAGACGGTGATCCGCGGGTTGTCGGCGGGGGCGAAACCGGCGAACGACGAGGTGTAGCCGCGGTAGCGGCCGGTGGCCGGATCCACTCGGTTGGCCGTGCCGGTCTTGCCCGCCACCCGGTACCCGGGGATGCGGGCCTTGATGCCGGTGCCCTGCTCGTCGTCGACCACGGACTCCAGCATCCGGGCGAGGGTCTTGGCGGTCTTCTCGCTGACCACCCGCGTCTTCTTGGGCTGCGGCGCCGGGGCGAACCGCCCGTCGGCGCCCTTGGTGCCGCGCACCAGGGTGGGCTCGACACGGACCCCGCCGTTGGCGATGGTCGAGTACACGGAGGCGGCCTGCATGGCGTTGATGGAGAAACCCTGGCCGAAAGGGATCGTGTACTGCTGCGAGGTGGACCACTTCTGCGGCGGCGCGAGGATGCCGGGGGTCTCGCCGGGGAAGCCGAGGCCGGTGAAGCCGCCGATGCCGAACTTGCGCAAGAAGGAGTAGAGGACCTTGTTGGCCTCCGGCTGGCTCCTGGCGAGTTCGCCGGTGGCCAGGATGGTGCCGATGTTGCTGGACTTGGCCAGCACGCCGTTGAGCGTGAGGTACCAGGTGCGGTGGTCGATGTCGTCCTGGAACAGCCGGTCGCCGCGGTGCAGCCGGTTGGGTACGACGACGTGGGTGAGCGGGGTGGCCACGTTCCGCTCCAGCACGGCCGCCATGGACATCACCTTGGCGGTGGAGCCGGGCTCGTAGGCGTCCTGGAGGGCCGCGTTGCCCATGGCGTCGCCGTCGGCCTTCGACAGGTCGTTGGGGTCGAAGCCGGGCGAGTTGGCCATGGCCAGGATCTGGCCGGTGCGGGTGTCCTGGACGATGACGTAGCCGCGGTCCGCCTTGGACTTCGCCACCTGCTCGGTGATGGCGCTCTGCGCGGCCCACTGGATGTCGCGGTCGATGGTCAGCTCGACGTCGGCGCCGGGCACGGCGGGGGTCTCCGTCGACCCGACCGTGGGCACCTCGCGCCCGCCGGCCTGGGCGTAGCGGACCTTGCCGTCCTTGCCGGTGAGCTGCTTGTCGAGCTGCTGCTCGATGCCGCCGCCGCCCTTGCCGTCGGCGTTGACCCAGCCCAGTATCCCGGCGGCCAGGTCGCCGTTGGGGTACACGCGCTGGCTGCTGGGGTCCGCGAAGACGCCGGCCAGCACGTTGACGGTGGTGTGGTCGGTGCCGGACTTGTTGGCGAGCGCGGTCTTCAGGTCCTTGATCTGCTTCCAGACCTGCGGGGTCTGCCGGGCGGCCAGCCGGGTGTAGCGGGAGTTCTTGTTCGCGGGCCGCAGCTTCTTGACGAGGGTCGCCTGGTCCTGGCCGAGGATCGGGGCGAGCAGCGCGGCGGCCCGCTCCGGCCCGTCGGTGATCTTCAGCTGCCCGGCGCCGAACATGGTCGGGTCGGCCGTGATGTCGTAGGCGTCCTCGCTGACGGCGAGGGCGACGCCGTTGCGGTCGGTGATCTCGCCGCGCTCGGCGGCCACGGTGTGCACCACGTACCGGTTCTGCTCGGCCCGCGCCGTGTAGGCGCCCGCGTCGACGGCCTGGACCTGGAGCAGCCGTACGACGAAGACGAGCAGCACCAGCGTCAGGGCGAGGCCGACCAGGCGCAGCCGGGGCCGGGGGCTGCCGAGCCGGAGCGGGGCGGGCGGCATGGGCCGGGCCCCGCCGGGCCGGCGCACCGGCCGCGCCCCGGGCCCGGGCTGGCGCCGGACGGCCCCCCTGGGCCGCGGCGGCTTGGCGGGCGCGGGCACACGACGGCGCGGCGGTTGCCTGTCGGTCACTTCCGTCACCTGCCGGGGGTCGGGGTGGACACGGACGGGGGGACGGCGGCCGGGGCCGCGGGCTCGGCTGGCGGGACGGCGGGGGACGTCGTGGGAGCCGGTGCGGTGGCCGGGGCGCCGGGCGGGAGCGGCGCCCCGGGGCCGGTGGCCGGGCCGGAGAGGGCCGTGGTGCCGGGGCCGGTGGCCTGGCCGGGGACGGCCGCGGTGCCGGGGGCGGCGGCCGGGGCGGAGAGGGAGGCGGGCTCGGGGGCGGCGCTGGGGACGCCCTTGACGGTGCCGTCGGGGCCGAGGAAGGCGGGGTCGCCGCCGGGGACCATGCCGAGTTCGCGGGCGCGCCGCTCCAGGGCGTCGGGGGCCGAGTAGGCGTCGATGTCCCGCTGGAGGGCCTGCTCCTCGTCGGTGAGGTTCTTGGTCCGCTTCTGCAGGTCGGCAAGTTTGAACGAGCCTTCGCTGAGAGCGGAGTTCAGCACCAGCAGCCCGATGAGACCGCCGCCGAGGAGCACGACGACGAGGAGCACGAACGGGGTGCGGGCCGCCTGGGCACGGCCCGCCGGGAAGAGCCGGGCCAGCCGCGCGGCCCTCCCCTTCAACTCGGGTTTCCTGCTCACCGCTCCCCCGGTACGGGGATGCCGCTCCCCCGGTGCGCGAAGGAGACCCTCCGACCCGTCTGGCTCACTCCACGTCCTCCCTGATGCGCTCGGCACCGCGCAGCCTGGCCGGTGCCGCCCGGCGGTTCTCGGCGATCTCCTCCTCGGTGGGAAGTTCGGCACCACGGGTGAGCAGCTTGAGCCGCGGCTGGTACCGCTCGGGCACGACCGGCAGTCCGGGCGGCGCGGTGGAGGCCGCCCCGGCCGCGAACGCGTGCTTGACGAGGCGGTCTTCGAGCGAGTGGTACGACAGCACGGCGATGCGCCCGCCGACGTCCAGGGCCTTCACGGCCGCCGGGATCGCCCGCTCCAGCACGGACAGCTCGCCGTTGACCTCGATGCGCAGCGCCTGGAAGGTGCGCTTGGCGGGGTTGCCGCCGGTGCGCTTGGCGGCCTGCGGCAGGGCGTCCCGGATGAGTTCCACGAGCCGCGCGCTGGTGCTGAACGGCTCCTTCTCCCGCTCCCGCACGATCGCGGAGACGATCCGCTTGGCCTGCTTCTCCTCGCCGTACGCGCGCAGGATGCGCACGAGTTCACCGGCCGGGTAGGTGTTGAGGACCTCGGCGGCGCTGATGCCGGTCGTCTGGTCCATGCGCATGTCCAGCGGCGCGTCCTGCGCGTAGGCGAAGCCGCGGCCGGCCTCGTCGAGCTGCATGGAGGAGACCCCGAGGTCGAACAGCACGCCCCGCACGCGCGGGATGCCGAGCCGGCCGAGGACGTCGGGCAGCTCGTCGTACACGGCGTGCACCAGGGTGGCGCGGTCGCCGAAGGACGCCAGCCGTTCGCCGGACAGCCGCAGCGCCTCCTTGTCCCGGTCCAGGCCGATCAGCCGCGCGCCGGGGAACCGGGTCAGCAGTGCCTCGCTGTGCCCGCCGAGGCCGAGGGTGCAGTCGACGACCACCGCTCCGGGGCGCTCCAGGGCGGGCGCCAGCAGGTCCAGGCACCGCTGGAGCATCACCGGGACGTGTCGACTCTGGCTCAAGGGGGCCTCTCAGTTCCGGCGGGCCGTACGCACCGTCGGTCCCCCGAGCCGTACGTACGCGCCGCGCGCGCGGGGAGACGGGTCCGGGCGGTGCCGGGGTCTCCGGGGGTTTCACCAGCGGGGAGAGACTCGTCTCCCGCTTTCGCGTCACTTTAGTCCACGCCGTCCCCGGGTCAATCAACCGGCCTGCGCGTCGCGCCCGGCGGTACCGCGGGGACCCGGATCGACACCGGGCCACCCGTTCGGGGCAGCTCCGCCCCTGTGTGGGTTCGCTCACAACAAGCCAAGATGGCGATCTTTGTCCCCTCTCACAGCAGGCCGGACCGCTTCGTGACCAGTAACGTCGTCCGCATGACGACTTCTGCAGCACACACTGGGCCCGAAGGCGCCATGAGGGCCGGCGAGAACGTGACCGACCGCCTCCTGGAGGCCAACCGGCGCTACGCCGAGGCCTTCAAGGATCCGGGTATGGACGCCCGCCCCGTTCTGCACGTGGCCGTGGTCGCCTGTATGGACGCCCGGCTCGACCTGCACGAGGCGCTCGGGCTGGAGCTCGGCGACTGCCACACCATCCGCAACGCGGGCGGCGTGGTCACCGACGACGTGATCCGGTCGCTGACCATCAGCCAGCGCAAGCTCGGCACCCGCAGCGTCGTGCTGATCCACCACACCAACTGCGGCCTGGAGTCCCTGACCGAGGACTTCCGTTCGGAGCTGGAGATGGAGGTCGGGCAGCGGCCGGCCTGGGCGGTGGAGTCCTTCCGGGACGTGGACCAGGACGTGCGCCAGTCCATGCAGCGGGTGCGCACCTCGCCCTTCCTGCTGCACACCGACGACGTCCGCGGCTTCGTCTTCGACGTGCGCACCGGTCTGCTGCGCGAGGTGGACCCGGCCTGACCCGGCCGACCCGGCCCGACCCGGAACGTACCGGCCGGCCGCCCCGGGCGCGTCCCGCTCGTTGCCGGACACGTCGACAACGCCGACAAGCCGAAACCGCCGTAAACACCGCCGAATAAGTCGTATGAGCGGCATCGCCGGGGGCAGTTGTCCACAGGCGGTGACACGAATCGGTAACGGCAGCGAGAATGCGGGGGTGTGGCAGCACGCGGAACCTTTACCGCGTGATGCCCGTGTTCCGGGGTGGGCCGGTTGCGCAGTGACAGCGTCGGCCCGGCAATGAACGGGCCGAGGAGGGCCGGGTGACGACCTATGACGATCGAGCGAGCCTCACTGATGTGACCGCCACGGTGGAACGGGTGCGCGGTTCGGTGGAGGGCGTGATCGAGGGCAAGCCCGAGGTCGTACGGCTCGCGCTGACCGTGCTGCTCGCCGAGGGCCATCTGCTGATCGAGGACGTCCCCGGAGTGGGCAAGACGATGCTCGCCAAGGCGCTGGCGCGGTCCATCGACTGCTCGGTGCGGCGCATCCAGTTCACCCCCGACCTGCTGCCCTCGGACATCACGGGCGTGTCGATCTGGGACCAGCAGCGCCGGGACTTCGAGTTCAAGCCGGGCGCCATCTTCGCGCAGATCGTGATCGGCGACGAGATCAACCGCGCCTCGCCCAAGACCCAGTCCGCGCTGCTGGAGTCCATGGAGGAGCGGCAGGTCACCATCGACGGGCAGACGTACGAACTGCCCAGCCCCTTCATGGTGGTGGCCACCCAGAACCCGGTGGAGATGGAGGGCACCTATCCGCTGCCCGAGGCCCAGCGCGACCGCTTCATGGCCCGCGTCTCCGTCGGCTACCCGAGCGTGGAGTCCGAGCTGCGGATGCTCGACGTGCACGGCGGGGTCAGCCCCCTGGAGGACCTCCAGCCGGTGGCGCACGCGCACGAGATCGTGAAGCTGGTCGAGGCGGTGCGCGGCGTGCACGTCGCCGAGCCGGTCCGGCGGTACGCGGTCGAACTGGTCGCCGCCACCCGCAGCCACCCCGACCTCAGACTCGGCGCCTCCCCGCGCGCGACACTGCACCTGCTGCGCGCGGCCAAGGCCACCGCGGCCCTGGCCGGTCGGGAGTACGCGCTGCCGGACGATGTGCAGGCGCTCGCCGTCGCCGTCCTCGCCCACCGTCTGCTGCCCACCGCGCAGGCCCAGCTCAACCGCCGCACGGCCGAGCAGGTGGTGCTGGAGATCCTCCAGCGCACCCCGGTGCCGGCGGCCCCCGGCCGGCCGGGCGGCGTGGGTGATCCCGGCCGGACCATCCCGGCCTATCCGCAGCAGCCTCCGCGGAGTCTGTGATGAGCCCCGGGGGGACCGGGCCGGCCGAGCCCGAACGCGGGCGGGCGGGCGCGGTCCGCACGGCCCTGTCGGGGCTGACCACCCGCGGCCGTTCCTTCCTCGCGGCCGGGATCGCCGCCGCGATCTGCGCGTTCGTGCTGGGCCAGAGCGATCTGCTGCGGGTCGGCCTGCTGCTCGCCGTGCTGCCGCCGATCTGCGCCACCGTGCTGTACCGCACGCGCCACCGGGTGGCCGCGAGCCGCCTGCTCGTCCCCGCGCGGGTGCCGGCCGGCGCCGAGGCCCGGGTGCATCTGCGCATGGACAACGTCTCCCGGCTGCCCACCGGTCTGCTGATGCTCCAGGACCGGGTGCCCTACGTCCTCGGGCCGCGCCCCCGGTTCGTACTGGACCGGATGGAGCCGGGCGGCCACCGCGAGGTGTCCTACCGGGTCCGCTCCGATCTGCGCGGCCGCTATCCGCTGGGCCCGCTCCAGCTGCGGCTGACCGACCCGTTCGGGATGTGCGAGCTGACCCGCTCCTTCGCGACGCAGGACACCCTGACGGTCATCCCGCGCGTGACCCCGCTGGCCCCGGTCCGCTTCGCCGGCGAGGCCAAGGGATACGGCGACGGACGGCAGCGCTCCTTGGCCCTCGCGGGCGAGGACGACGTCATCCCGCGCGGCTACCGCTACGGCGACGACCTGCGCCGGGTGCACTGGCGCTCCACCGCGCGCCACGGCGAGCTGATGGTGCGCCGCGAGGAGCAGCCCCGGCGCGCCCGGTGCACCGTGCTGCTGGACACCCGCGGCGGTGCCTACGAGGGCGCGGGCCCGGACTCGGCCTTCGAATGGGCCGTCTCCGCCGCCGCCTCGGTGCTGGCGCACATGCTGGAGCGCGGTTTCTCGGTACGGCTGCTGACCGACGGCGGCAGCACGGTGCCCGGCGAGGGCGGTGACGGCTTCGCGGGCACCGGCCAGGAGACGGCGGAGGCGGCCGGGCTGATGCTGGACACCCTCGCGGTGATCGACTACTCCGAGGGCACCGGCCTGTCCCGCGCCTACGACGTGCTGCGCGCCGGAAACGAGGGGCTGCTGGTCGCCTTCCTCGGCGACCTGGACGAGGACCAGGCCACCACGGTCGCCAAGATGAACCGGCGCGGCGGCGGCGCCGTCGCCTTCGTGCTGGACCCCGGCGTCTGGACCCGCGAGTCGACCGACGTGCCCCGGGCCGGCGACCGGCACGGGGAGCGGCTGCGGCTGCTGCGCGAGGCGGGCTGGACGGCACTGAGCGTGCCGCGCGGCGCCTCGGTGGAGGACCTGTGGCGGCAGGCGGACCGGGAGCGCTCGGGCCTGGCGTCGCTGAACGGGGAGGCCCGGGGATGAGCGGACGGGCACGACTGGCGCTGTGCGCGGCGGCGGCCACCCTGCTGGCCTCCTGCTCGCTGCTGCCGCTGCTCGCCAAGCCGACCTGGCTGCTGCAACTGGTGCCGCTGCTGGCCGTGCAGACCGGGGTGGGCGCGGCGGCCCGGCGCATCCCGCTGGGCCGGTCGCTGACGCTGGTGGCACAGCTTCTGGTCACCGTGGTGCTGCTGACCGTGGTGTGCGCCCGGCAGCACGCGATCGCCGGGCTGATCCCGGGCCCGGACACCCTCCGGTACGTCGCCGAGCTGCTCCGGCAGGGCTCGGACGACATCAGCCGGTACGCGATACCGGCGCCGGTCACCGACGGCATCAGGCTGATGCTGATCGGCGGTGTGCTGCTGGTCGGGCTGCTGGTGGACACGCTCGCGGTGACCTTCCGCAGCGCGGCCCCGGCCGGGCTGCCGCTGCTCGCGCTGTACTCGGTGGCCGCGGGACTGTCCGACGGCGGCACCGACTGGCTGTGGTTCCTGCTGGCGGCGGCCGGCTATCTGATGCTGCTGCTCGCCGAGGGCCGGGACCGGCTCGCCCAGTGGGGCCGGGTCTTCGGCGGCCCGCCCCGGCCGCCGGGCGCCCCGGGGTCCGGTCCGCCGGCGACGGTGCGCACCGGCCGCCGGATCGGCGCGGTCGCGCTCGGCGTGGCCCTGATCGTGCCCCTGGCCCTGCCCGCACTGCCCGGCGGCCTGCTGGACAGCGCCCGCGGCGGCATGGGGGCGGGCGCCGGCGACGGGAGCACGATCTCGGCGGTCAACCCGCTGGTGTCGCTGCGCGACAACCTGAACACGAACGACGACCGCCAGGTGCTGTCCCTGCGGACCAGCACCAACGACCTGTCCGATCTGTATCTGCGGATCGTCTCCCTGGACGAGTTCGACGGCACCACCTGGAAACCGACCCGCCGCGAGGTCGTCGACGTGCCGGACAGACTGCCCACGCCGGCCGGCCTGGGCAAGGACACCCGGCGCGGCACGATACGGACGACGGTCACCTCGGCGGAGACCTACGCCCAGGACTGGCTGCCGATGCCCTATCCGCCGAGCCAGGTGCGGCTCAGCGGCCGGTGGCGGTACGAACCGGTCGGGATGACCCTGGTCGGCGACCACGGCCAGACCACGCGGGGCGAGACCTACGAGGTCACGAGCCTGGACGTGGAGCCGACCGCGGAGCAGCTGGCCGCCGCGCCACGACCGCCGGCCGCCCTGTGGGACGAGTACACCAAGGTGCCGTCCTCGGTGCCGGAGGTGGTGGCCCGCACCGCGAAGGAGATCACCGAGGGCGCGAGCAGTCACTACGAGGAGGCCGTCAAGCTCCAGGACTACTTCGCCGTCACGGGCGGCTTCCAGTACGACACCCGGGTGGAGGTCGGCCAGGGGCCGCGGGCCATCGCGAACTTCCTGGACAAGAAGCAGGGCTTCTGCGTCCACTTCTCCTTCGCGATGGCGGCGATGGCCCGCACGCTCGGCATCCCGGCCCGGGTGGCGGTGGGCTTCGCGCCGGGCACCCCGCAGGCCGACGGCACGGTGGCGGTGAGCCAGCGGGACGCGCACGCCTGGCCCGAGCTGTACTTCGAGGGCGTGGGCTGGACCCGGTTCGAGCCGACCCCGACCCGGGGCAGCACGCCGTCGTACACCCTGTCGGACACCCCGGGCAGCTCGCTGCCGGAGGAGGCGCTGCCGTCCCGGCGCGCGTCCTCGGCGCCCTCGGCGGCGGCCTCGCCGAGCGAGAGCTGCGCCGGCGGGCCGCGCGGGCTCCGGCCCTGTGACAGCCCGTCCGCGGCGGCGGTCCCGTACCGCGGGCACGACGGCACGCACTGGTGGGTGTGGCCGCTGATCGGGGTGGGCGCGCTGCTGGTCCTGGCGGCGCCGCTGACGCCCCTGCTGTGGCGGCGGCGGATGCGCGCGCTGCGGCTGGGCGGGCACGCCCGGACCGCGCAGGGCGCGGCGGCGCACACCCTGGCCGCCTGGCAGGAGCTCACGGACAGCGCCTGGGACCACGGCATCACCCCGGACGAGTCGCTGACCCCGCGCAAGGCCGCCGACCGGATCGTGCGGCTCGGGCGGCTGGATCCGGCGGCCGCGGCCGCGGTGCACCGGGTGGCGGACGCGGTGGAACAGGTCCTGTACGCGCCCCGGCCGCGCCCGGCGGCGGGCGTGGCGCGGGACGTGCGCGAGGTGATCGAGGGGCTGCGGAGCGTGGTGAGCACCGGGACCCGGCTGCGGGCACTGCTCCTGCCCCGCTCGTCGGTCCGGGCGTGGTGGGCGGCGTCGGCCGGCTGGTGGGCGCTGCGGGCCCGGATCGCGGCGGCCCGGCCGGCGCCGCGCCGCCCGTCCCGTCAGCACGGCTGACCAGCGCGGCGGCGGGGCCGGGGTACGGCTGAGGGGCGGCCACCTTCCGGTGGCCGCCCCTCACGCGTGCTGTCGGGTCAGCGGCCCTGTTCGTCCCGGCGGCGCTGCCAGCGCTGCTCGATCCGGTCCATCATGGAGCGTCTGGGCCGCACCTGCCGACGGGCGGCGCCCGGTGGCTGCTCACCCGGTTTGGGGGCCTTGCGCCAGCCGGTGACGGCCAGCACGGCACACCCCAGCATGACGAGGAAACCCACCACGCTGACCCAGATGAGCTGCATGACCATTCCGGTCATGAGGAGCGCGATACCGATGAGGAAACCCGCGACCGCCTGGTAGACCCGCCGGCGGGTGTACGTCCGCAGCCCGTTTCCCTCAAGCGCCGACGCGAACTTGGGATCTTCGGCGTACAGCGCTCGCTCCATCTGCTCGAGCATGCGCTGCTCGTGCTCCGAGAGCGGCACGGAGTCCTCCTCATCGTGCAGTCGCCGGGGCGACCCGGGGGGTCCCTTCAGGATAGGCAGGGAATCGCCCCCGTGAAACCCGCCCCTCTACGCCAATTGGCCAACCGGATTCCGTCATGGCCGTCCGGCTCGCTGAGGCTTCCATTCCCCGGCGGCCGACTCGTCATGCCGAGCGGTGTACCTCGATCATACGGCGCAAACCGCTCGATCGGGGGGCCTGTGTCGTACTCCATCCGCGGCCGAGGCGCTGATCAGCGGCTGTTCCCGATGGTGCACTCAGGGCACACCGGGACCCCCTGACGCTCAGCTCCCGGTGGCAACCGGCGTCTCACCGAGGACATGGAGCTGGGTGGCGACGGAGTGGAAGGCGGGCAGCTCGGCCGCCGCGGCCTCCAGCCTCAGCAGCGCGTCCACCGCACCGGGTTCGGTGTCCACCAGGACGCCGGGCACCAGGTCGGCGAAGACCCGCACGCCGTGCACCGCGCCGACCCGCAGACCGGCGCCCTCGACCAGGGCGGTGAGCTGCTCGGCGGTGAACCGGCGGGGCATCGGGTCGCCGCTGCCCCACCGGCCGTCGGGGTCCTGGAGCGCCTGGTGGGCCTCGGTGAAGTGGCCGGCGAGGGCGCGGGCGAGCACGGCGCCGCCGAGACCGGCGGCGAGCAGGCTGAGGACGCCCTCGGGGCGCAGCGCGGCGACGGCGTTGCGGACGCCCTCGGCCGGGTCGTCCACGTACTCCAGGACGCCGTGGCACAGGACGGCGTCGTAACCGCCGCGCTCGGCGACGTCGAACAGGCCGTGCGCGTCGCCCTGCACGCCGCGGACCCGGTCGGCGACGCCGGCCTCGGCAGCGCGGCGCTCCAGGGCGAACAGGGCGTTGGGGCTGGGGTCGACCACGGTGACGCGGTGGCCGAGGCGGGCGACGGGCACGGCGAAGTTCCCGCTGCCGCCCCCGGTGTCGAGGACGTCCAGCGAGTCCCGGCCCGTGGCCTTGACCCGGCGGTCGAGGGCGTCCTGCAGGACGTCCCAGACCACGGCGGTACGCAGGGAGGCGCGGGGGCGCGACGGGTCCGACACGGCAGTTGACTCCTCGGCGGGGCTGAAGGACTTCAGGCGACTCCACCCTATTGCCTCCGGCGCCGCGGCTGGTCATCGCGTCGGCGTCCGCCCCGGTGCGCCGCGTCCGTGTCCGCCCCGGTGCGCGGTGGCCGACGGGCGGCCCGGTGCTTCTTCGCCCCCGGTGCTTCACAGCCCCCGGTGCTCCGTCACCGGCGGGCGGGGCGTGTCAGCCCGCGTCCGGGAGCGGGCCTCGGGGGCGCGGGGTGCCGGGGGCCGGGCCGTCCGGCGCTTCGGGTGGTCGCGGTGCCCGTGGTGCCTGCGGTGCCTGCGGTGCGTCGGTGTCCCGGCGGGGGTGGGGCAGGACCGGCTGGAGGGCGAGCATGCGCTCCACGATGCGCAGGAACATCGCCACGTCGCGTATCAGGTCGTCGGCGTCCCGGCGGCCGGCCGCGCCCCGGATGCCCGCCTCGGCGCGGGCGCGGCGCGCGGCGCCGGAGGCGAACAGCGCGCTCCACTCGGTCAGCTCCGGGGCGATCTCGGGCAGCACCTCCCAGGCACTGCGGATGCGGGCCCGGCGGCGCGCGGAGGTCTCGGGCCGGCCGCGCGCGGCGAGCACGGCGGCGGCGGTGCGCAGGGCGGCGAGGTGGGCCGTGGCGTACCGCTCGTTCGGGGTCTGAAGGAGCGTCGCCTCCTCCAGTCCGGCCCGGGCCTGGGCGAGCAGGTCGAGGGCGGCGGGCGGGGCCGTGGCCCGGCGCAGCACGGGGTGCACGTCGCTCGCGGGGCCGGTCAGTGAGGGGGCAGGGCCGGTGGCGCGGCGCCGGCGGGCGGCGGCTGCGGACGAGTGGGCCATGACGAACCTCCTGTCGTCTGGGTGACGGCATGAATGCCGTATGTACCCATCGTGAGGTATGCCACTGACAATCCGTTCTGAGCTGGGCTTTCATCGTGCCCGAAGGGGCGGGCGCGGCCTTCGCTGCCGAGACCACCTGTGAGAATCGGGGCCATGGAAAGCACCAGCGCCAGGGCCGGCGGGAGCACGCGCCGCGAGGCCACCCGGCAGAAGCTCTACGAGGCGGCCGTCACGCTCATCGCCGAGCAGGGCTTCTCCGCGACCACGGTGGACGAGATCGCCGAGCGGGCCGGGGTCGCCAAGGGCACGGTCTACTACAACTTCGCGAGCAAGTCCGTTCTCTTCGAGGAGTTGCTGCGGCACGGCGTCGGTCTGCTCACCGCGTCCCTGAAGGAGGCTGCCGAGGGCACGGCGCGCGCCGGGGGCGGCAAGGTGGACGCGCTGGACGCGATGATCCGCGCGGGTCTGGTCTTCATCGACCGCTACCCGGCTTTCACCCAGCTGTACGTCGCCGAGCTGTGGCGCACCAACCGGGCCTGGCAGTCCACCCTGATGGTGGTGCGGCAGGAGGCCGTGGCGGTGGTGGAAGGGGTGCTGCGCGAGGGGGTGGCGGCCGGCGAGTTCAGCGACGAGATCGACGTGCCGCTGACGGCGGCGGCGCTGGTCGGCATGGTGCTGGTGGCCGCGCTGGACTGGAAGTCCTTCCAGCCGGGTCGCTCCCTGGACGATGTCCACGCGGCCCTGTCCCGGCTGCTCCAGGGGCGGGTCAGCGGCAGGATCTGAGGCGGCCGGGCCCGGGAGGCCCCGCCGGTCCCGACAGCCCCGACGCCCCCGCAGGCTCCGACAGGCGCGGGCGCGCAGGGAAGGCGCCGGTCCGTTCCCGGTCCGGCGCCTTCCCGTTTCCCCCGTGATCCCCCGTACTTCCTCCCGTACTCCCCCGTACGGGTTCCCCCTGTGCGGACCCCCGTGGTGGTCGTCCCCCGAGGCCCCCCGTCTCGCTTCCGCCGACGGATTCGGCGGAAGGAGCGGCCGGTGGCCGGGTGCCGTTCCGCCGCCCCGTGTCGGCGGTGCGGGCCGGTCCCCCTGCCGTGGCTCCACTCTCCCGTCCCGGCGGCCGGGGTCCCATCCGCGCGGGTACTCATCTGGCGGTCTGAGTACGCGTACTCATCCCTGCGCGCGCGTGCCCAGGCCGCCGGCCCGCGGGCTGGTTACGATCGCGTCCGTGTCCGTACTTCCCCTGGTCTTCACCAGCGGCTGGGCCAGCGGTGTCAACGCCTACGCGGTGGTGCTGCTGCTCGGCCTGTTCGGCGTGACCGGGGTCGGCGAGGACGTGCCGGGGACCTTGCAGCGCCCGGAGGTGCTGATCGTCGCGGGTGTGCTGTTGCTGTGCGAGACGGTCGCCGACAAGATCCCGTACGTGGACTCGCTGTGGGACTCCGCGCACACGGTGGTCCGTCCGCTCGCCGGCGCCTGGGTGGGGGCGCTGCTCGCCGGGCAGAGCGGGTCGCTGTCGGATGTGGCGGCGGGGCTGCTCGGCGGTTCCACCGCGCTGGCCAGCCATACCGTCAAGGCCGGGACGCGGATGGCGGTCAACGCCTCGCCCGAGCCGTTCAGCAACATCGTGCTGAGCGTGGCCGAGGACCTCGGGGTCGGGGGCGTGGTCGCGTTCGCGATGTTCCATCCCGTGGCGGCAGCGGTCGTCGCCGGTGTCCTGCTGGCCGGCGGGCTGCTGGCCCTGGTGCTCCTGTTCTCGCGCATCCGGCGCTTCCTGCGCCGCCGGGCCCGTCGGCGCGAGGCGCGGCGGCCCGTCTCACGACCCCGCTGACCTGCGCCGGGGGCCGCCCGGCGGCCGGGTTGTCGGTGGCGGTCGATAAAGTCGCGGGCATGGCACGGATTGCGGTGATCGGCGCCGGGATGGGCGCGATGGCGGCCGCCGCCCGGCTGGCCGTCGCGGGCCACCGGGTGGTGGTGTACGAACGTACGGAGACGTACGGCGGTGCGGTGCGCCGGTTCGAGCGGGACGGCTTCGGCTTCGACACGGGCCCGGGCCTGCTCACCCTGCCGGCGGTGTACCGCGATCTGTTCGTCAAGACCGGCAAGGAGCCGTTGGAGGACCGCGTCGGGCTGGTCCAGGTCGACCCGTCGTCGCGGCACGTCTTCGCGGACGGCGGCGAGGTGTCGCTGCCCAACGCCACGCGCGCGGGAGTCGTGGCGGCCCTGGACGAGGCGCTGGGCGCGGGCACGGGCGAGCGCTGGGGCGACTTCCTGGTGCGGGCCCGCGAGGCCTGGGACCGTACCCGCCGGCCGCTGCTGGAGGAGCCGCTGTGGCCGAACTGGCGGGTGCTGGCCGGAAAGGAGCCGTATCCGGCGGTGCCGCACAAGCGGCTGCTGCGCACGCGCCGGGCGACGACACTGGCCGAGGCCGGCGCCTGGGAGCTGCGGGACGAGCGTCTGACGGCCCTGCTGACCAGCCACGCGCTCGCCCACGGCCTGGACCCACGGACCGCTCCGGCGAGCGCGGCGGTGCTGCCGTACATGGAGCACGCCTTCGGCACCTGGTATGTGCGCGGGGGCATCCGGGAGCTGGCGCGGGCGGTGTACGAGCGGTGCCTTGAGCGGCGGGTGGAATTCGTCTTCGGCGCCGAGGTCACCCGGATCGTGGAGAAGGACGGCCGGGCGGCGGGCGTGGAGCTGGCCGGGGGCACGGTCGCGGAGGCGGACCATGTGGTGGCCGACGTCCATCCGGCGGTGCTGGGGGCGCTGACGGAGCGTCCGCTGGACGGCGAGGAGGATGTGCGGGCCGAGCCTCGGGCCGCGACGCCCGCCCGGTTCACCGTGCTGCTCGCCCTGCGCGGCGCCCCGGAGCCCGGGGTCGCGCACCGCACGGTCGTGCATCCGGCGGACCCCGACCGGGAGTGGGACTTCCTGGCCTCGCCGGGCGGTGACGAGCCGCCCACGCCGACGGTGACCGTGCTGCGCCCGGACGACCCCGCGCTCCGGCCCGACGACGGGCACGAGTCGGCGGTGCTGTCCGCCGTGGTGCCCACGGGGGCCGCCTGGGACGACGAGCGCACGGCCGCCCGGTACACGGACCTGCTCCTGGAGGCCGCCGGGCGGGCGGTACCGGGGCTGCGCGACCGGCTGCTGTGGCACGAGGTGCGGGCGCCGGGCGCCGCCGAGGAGGAGACGGGCGCCCCTGCGGGGGCCGTGCCCGCGCCCGCGCTCGCCGCCGGCGAGGGCCGTTTCCTGCACCCGGCGAACAGCACGCGGCTGCCGGGGCTGTACCGGGTCGGCGGCTGGTCCCACCCGGGCGGCGGCCTGCCGCACGCCGGGATGTCGGGCGCGCTGGTGGCCGGGCTGATCGTGGAGGGACCGCAGTTCCGCGGCTCCCAGTGAGCGCGGGCCGGGCCGGGCCGCCAGCGGTAGCGGCTCAGTAGCGGTACTGCTCGTCGTACCCGGACCCGGGTCCGCCCGGCTGCCGCGGATAGGGCTGCTCCTGCGGGAGTTCGCCGCCGTGGCTGTCGTCGGTGCGCTGCTGCGGCACCCACACCCCGCCCGGCGGGGTCTCGGGGTAACCGGCGGGGGCGTACGGGTCCCGGGGGTGGTCCGGCTGCTGCCCGTACGGCCCGGCGGGGCCCTGGTCGTAGGCGGCGTAGGGCCGGCTGCCGATGTAGGGGTCCGAGTAGTTGGCGTAGCCCTGCGGGCCGTCGGGGGTGTCGTAGCCGTAGTCCTGGGCGCCGTGGCCGGAGTAGCCGTAGGCGGGGGTCCCCGGATCGGGGGCCGGGTAGGCGGGGTCGCCGTAAGCGCCGTAGCCGCCGGTGTCCCCGGGGGCGGGCTGGGGTGCGTGGACGGCGGTGGTCCCGGCGGCGGCCGGGCGGGCCGCGGCGGGCGTGAAGACGTCGTCGCGGTCGTCGTCGAGGTCGCCGGGCGCCTGGGCGGAACCGTAGCCGTCCTGCCCCGGGGTGTAGCCGCCCTGGTCAGGGGTGTAGCCGTCCTGGCCGGGGCCGTAGGTCTCCTGGCCGGTGCCGGGGAACGCGGGGGCGGTGTCCGGGATCGCGGGGGCGGTGTCCCGCGGGGCGGAATCCTTGCGGTCCGCCCGGCCCCGGCGCCGCTTGCTGCCGCCGCCACCGGCCTGGGGGCCGGGCCGCCGGACCGCCCAGCCGGAGGCGAAGCCACGGCGGAAGGACAGCGTGACGTAGGTCTGGCCGACCGCGAAGGCGATCGCGCCGAGCGCGATCACGATCACGGAGGGCAACAGCACACCGATGACGACGCCGAGGAAACCGGCGAAGGCCAGCAGCCGCCAGCGCAGCCGTGCCTTGTACTGCAGCAGCACCTCGCCCAGCAACCACAGCGCGACGCCGCCGAACGCGATGTAGAGGACCGTCCAGCCCATGTACGCCCCTCTCCCAATGACCGCTACTGGCAGTGACCGCTACGCAGTGTGTCCTATCGCGGCGCGGCCGGTCTAGGCCCGCGGGGGGTGGTGCAGGCCCAGGTTCTCGTAGATCTCCAGGGTCGCCGTGGAGTTGTTGAGCGTGATGAAGTGCAGTCCGGGCACTCCCTCGGCCAGCAGCCGGGCGCAGAACTCCGTGGCGAACTCGATACCGATGGAGCGTACCGCCGCCGGATCGTCCTTCGCCGCCAGGATCCGCTCTTTCAGGGCATCCGGGAAGCGGGCGTTGCTGAGCTTCGGCAACCGTTCCAGCATCTTCACGCTCGTGACCGGCAGGATCTCCGGGATCACCGGGGTGTCACAGCCTGCGGCCACCACGCGGTCGCGCAGCCGCAGATACGACTCGGGCTGGAAGAACATCTGTGTGATGGCGTAGTCGGCGCCCGCGCGGCACTTGTCCACGAAGTGCGCGACGTCGGTGTCCCAGTCCGCGGAGCGCGGGTGCATCTCCGGGAACGCGGCGACGCCCACACAGAAGTCGCCCGACTCCTTGATGAGCCGGACGAGTTCGGCCGCGTAGGTCAGACCCCGGGGGTGCGGCACCCATTCACCCATGGGGTCGCCGGGCGGGTCGCCGCGCACGGCGAGCATGTTGCGGATCCCGGCGTCCGCGTACTGGCCGATGATGTTGCGCAGCTCGGCGATGGAGTGGTCGACCGCGGTGAGGTGGGCGACCGGGGTCAGCGTCGTGTCGGCGACGATCTGCTGGGTCTCCTTGACCGTGCCCGCGCGGGTGGAGCCGCCGGCGCCGTAGGTCACGGAGACGAAGTCGGGGGCGACCGCCTCGACCCGCCGGAGCGCGCTCCACAAGTTCCGCTCGCCCTTGGGAGTCTTCGGCGCGGAGAACTCGAACGAGTACGTCGTCTTGCCGCTGGCGAGCATATCGCGCACGGTGCGTGCGCGATCAGTCCTGGTGGACGAGGTTCCGAGGGCCATACGGGCAGGTTAGCCAGGGGTGGACGGTCCCCCAACCACACCTCGGAAATTGCCCGAATTGTCGGGCCGTTGTCCATCCCTTGGACAGTTTCCGGGCACGGCTGGACACGGTACGGGGCACGGCGGGCCTAGGCCTGCCGCAGCCGCTCGGCGAACTCCGCCGCCGCCGCCCCGGGGTCGTCCGCCTCGGTGATCGCGCGGACCACGACCACCCGGCGGGCACCCGCGTCCAGCACCTCGTCCAGGTTGCCCAGGCCGATGCCGCCGATGGCGAACCAGGGGCGGTCGGTGCCGAGGCCCGCCGTGTAGCGGACCAGACCGAGGCCGGGGGCATGGCGGCCGGGCTTGGTGGGGGTGGGCCAGCAGGGGCCGGTGCAGAAGTAGTCCACGCCGTCCTGGACGGCCGCGGCGGCGGCCTCCGCCTCGCCGTGCGTGGAGCGGCCGATCAGCACCTCGTCGCCGAGGATCGCGCGGGCGGCGGGTACCGGCAGGTCGCCCTGGCCGAGGTGCAGCACACCGGCGCGGGCGGCGTGGGCGACGTCGGCCCGGTCGTTGACCGCGAGCAGCTTGCCGTGCCGGGCGCAGGCGTCGGCGAAGACCTTCAGGTGCTCCAGTTCCTCGGCGGCCTCCATGCCCTTGTCACGCAGCTGCACGATGTCGACGCCGCCGGCCAGCACCGCGTCCAGGAACTCGGGCAGGTCGCCCTGGCGCTTACGGGCGTCCGTGCAGAGGTACAGGCGGGCGTCGGCGAGCGCGGCGCGGGCGGTGTCGGACATGCGTGGGTCCCCCCGTGGTCGGTGTCCCTGGCGTTTTCGGCGGTGGTGTGCGGGCGCCGTGTGCGGCGGTGGTGTGCGGGCGCGGTTCCCGCGGTGGTGTGCGGGCGGGCGGCCCGCACACCCTCTCCTACCGCGGGTCGGCTCAGACGGCGAGCGCCTGGGCGCGGCGCTTCACCTCCGTGCCGCGATTCTCGCTCAGGGCCTGCGCGGGGGTGCCGGGCAGGGTCGGGTCGGGGGTGAAGAGCCACTCGATCATCTCTTCGACCGTGAAGCCGTCGTCCCGCAGGAGCGTCAGGGTCCCGGACAGGCCCTTGACCACCTTGTCCCCGTCGATGAAGGCGGCGGGCACGTGCAGCGCCCTGTTCTCACCCCTGCGTACGGCGATGAGCTGGCCCTCCTTGACCAGCTGCCGGACGCGCGTCACCTCGACGCCGAGCATCTCGGCGATGTCGGGAAGGGTGAGCCAGGCGGGGACGAGAGCATCGATCTTTGCGTCAATCTCGGTCACAGCACCTAGGGTAGGCGCTCCGCCGGTCCCGCCGCGATGTGTCGTCGGCCGTCCGCGGGCGCGTTGTGGCTGGTCGCGCCCCCGGAGCCGGTCGCCCCGCGGGCGCGCGCTCAGCCGGCCGTGGCGTTCTTCAGCGGCCGGGCCGGGTCCGCCAGGGCGTCGGCGTCCATGGTGCGGCCCGCCTCGATCAGGCGGCGGCCCTGGGCCAGGTCGCGGGGGCGGCCCACGGCCAGCAGGGCCACCAGGCGGTCCTCGCAGAGCCAGCACACCGTCCAGGACGGGCCCGCCGGGTCGCCGCGCCACACCATGCGGTCGCCCGCGGTGTGGTGGCCGGCGTACTGCACGAACCGGCCGAACTGCTCCGACCAGAAGTAGGGCACCGGGTCGTAGGCCGCCGGGGTCTCGCCGAGGATGTCCGCGGCGACCGTGCGCGGGCCCTGCAGGGCGTTGTCCCAGTGGTGGACCAGGAGCCGTTCGCCGTAGCGGGCCGAGGGGAAGGACGCGCAGTCGCCGACGGCGTACACGTCCGGTACCGAGGTGCGCAGCCGGTCGTCGGCGAGGACCTCGCCGTGCGCGCCCAGCTCGACGCCGGAGCCGGCCAGCCAGGCGGTGGCGGGGCGGGCGCCGACGCCGACGACGACGGCGCCCGCGGGCAGCCGGGTGCCGTCGGCGAGCAGCACCGCGCCGGGCTCGACGCGGTCCACGCGCGCGTGGGTGCGCAGGGCCACGCCCGCGTCGGCGTACCAGCCGGCCATCGGCGCGGCGACCTCGGCGGGCAGGGCGCCGGCCAGCGGCCGGCCGGCGGCCTCCACGACGGTGACCGCGCAGCCGGCCTCGCGGGCGGCGGTGGCGAACTCGGCGCCGATCCAGCCGGCGCCGACCACCACGACGTCGTGCTGCCGGGCGAGGACGGGACGCAGCCGTGCGGCGTCGTCCAGGGTGCGCAGCAGGTGCACACCGGGCACGCCCTCGACGCCGGGCAGGGTGACCGGTTCGGCGCCGGTGGCCAGGACGAGCACGTCGTAGGGCACCACGCCGTGCTCGGTGTCCAGCTCGCGCACGGCGGGCCTGAGGGCCCGCACCTCGCAGCCGAGCCGCAGCTCGACGCCGAGGGACTCGAAGTCCACGTCGAAGGCGGAGCCCTCGGCCGTGCCCAGCAGCACCGCCTTCGACAGCGGCGGCCGGTCGTACGGCTGGTGCGGTTCGGCGCCGATGACGGTCACCGGGCCCTTGAAGCCCTGTTCCCGCAGGGCGACCGCGGTCTGTACCCCGGCCATGCCCGCGCCGACGACGACCACCCGCCGTCGCCGTGCCGTGTCCTCGTGCGGTGTCTGCTCGCTCACGCGATCACCATAGACACATGACGGAACGTCAGTCAGCGAGCGTGCTCGGTGACCTGCTCCACAACGCTGGTGCCGGAGCCCGGCGCGGACTCCCACTCCCAGGTCTCCGCCAGCCGCAGCCGCCCGTCCGGCAGCTCCTCGACCGTGGACACACAGTGCCCGGAGGCGGTCGTCCGGTCGGTCCTGAGCTGCACGTACCGGAAGTCCAGCCGGTCCCCCTCGCGGGTGCCGACCAGATGGCCGCGTACGACGTCACCGCCCGCGTACTCGGCCCAGACCGCGCCGTCCTGCTCGTGGTAGGCGAACCGGGTGCGGGTGCCCACCTGTCCCGGGGCCTGGTCCGACACGGGGGCGAAGAAGAGTCCGTCGAGCGAACGGGCCATGGAACGGGGCTCCCTTACGGGTGAGGAGGGCGGCGGGCTAGGGTGGCCACCGTACAAGCACTCGCGGGAGCCCGGACGACCGGGCTGAGAGGGAGGCTCGCGGCCTCCGACCGTACGAACCTGATCCGGGTCATGCCGGCGAAGGGAGGGGCTCACCGCCCATGTCGTCACGTACGTCCGACGTCCTCGTCATCGGGGGCGGAATCATCGGCCTGGTCACGGCCTGGCGCGCGGCGCAGCGCGGGCTGGCCACGGCCGTCGTGGACCCCGAGCCCGGGGGCGGGGCCGCGCGGGTGGCGGCCGGGATGCTGGCCGCGGTCACCGAGCTGCACTACGGCGAGGAGACGCTGCTCGGCCTGAACCTGGCGTCCGCGCGCCGTTACCCGCAGTTCGCGGCCGAGCTGACCGAGCTGACCGGTCACGACCTCGGTTACCGCCGCTGCGGCACCCTCGCCGTCGCGCTGGACGCCGACGACCGTGCCCATCTGCGCGAACTGCACGCCCTCCAGCAGCGCTGCGGCCTTGAGTCGCAGTGGCTGTCCGGGCGGGAGTGCCGGCGTCTGGAGCCGATGCTGGCGCCGGGGGTGCGCGGCGGGCTGCGGGTCGACGGCGACCACCAGATCGATCCGCGCCGGCTGGCGGCGGCCCTGGTCGTCGCCTGCGAGCGGTCCGGTGTGGTGTTCCACCGCGTGCGGGCCGAGCGCCTGGACGTGGCCGGGGGCCGGGCCACCGGCGTCACCACGGCCGACGGCGCCGCGCTGGGCGCGGGGCAGGTGGTGCTCGCGGCGGGCAGTCTGAGCGGGCGCCTCGCGGGCGTGCCGAAGGAGGTGCTGCCTCCGGTACGGCCGGTCAAGGGGGAGGTGCTGCGGCTGGCCGTGCCGCCCCGGTACGCGCCGTTCCTGAGCCGGACCGTACGGGCCGTGGTACGCGGCGGCCAGCTCTATCTGGTGCCCCGGGAGAACGGGGAACTGGTCGTCGGCGCCACCAGCGAGGAGCTGGGCTGGGATACCACGGTCACCGCCGGGGGCGTGTACGAGCTGCTGCGCGACGCCCACGAGCTGGTGCCCGGCATCACCGAGCTGCCGCTCACCGAGACCCGGGCCGGACTGCGCCCCGGCTCCCCCGACAACGCGCCGCTGCTCGGCCCGTCCGCCCTGGCCGGGCTGCTGCTGGCGACCGGGCACTACCGCAACGGGGTGCTGCTGACGCCGGTCACCGGGGATGTGCTGGCGCACGCCCTGGTCACCGGTGAGCTTCCCGACGAGGCACGTCCGTTCACTCCCCGGCGCTTCGGTGCCGCACCCATGGAACAGCTGGAGCAGCCCGTATGAGCATCTCCGTCACCATCTCCGTCAACGGCGAACCCCGCCGTGTCGCCCCGGGCACCGCGCTGGACGCGCTGGTGCGGTCCCTCACGGCGGCGCCCCGCGGGGTGGCCGCCGCCGTCAACGAGACCGTCGTCCCGCGCACGCAGTGGGCGACGACCGCGCTCGCCGAGGGCGACCGCGTCGAAGTCCTCACCGCCGTACAGGGAGGCTGAACCATGGCCGACGACCCCTTGGTCCTCGGGGACCTGACCTTCTCCTCCCGGCTGATCATGGGCACCGGCGGGGCGCCCAGCCTGGAGGTGCTTCAGCGGGCGCTGGTCGCCTCCGGTACGGAGCTGACGACGGTCGCGATGCGCCGGGTGGACCCCTCGGTGCACGGTTCGGTGCTGTCGGTGCTGGAGAGGCTCGGCATCCGGGTGCTGCCGAACACGGCGGGCTGCTACACCGCCGGCGAGGCCGTGCTGACCGCGCGGCTGGCCCGGGAGGCGCTGGGCACGGACCTGGTCAAGCTGGAGGTCATCGCCGACGAGCGGACGCTGCTGCCGGACCCGGTGGAGACGCTGGAGGCGGCGGAGACGCTGGTCGACGACGGGTTCACGGTGCTGCCGTACACCAACGACGACCCGGTGCTGGCGCGCCGGCTGGAGGACGTGGGGTGCGCCGCCGTCATGCCGCTGGGCTCGCCGATCGGGTCGGGGCTCGGGATCCGCAACCCGCACAACTTCCAGCTGATCGTGGAGCACGCGCGCGTGCCGGTGATCCTGGACGCGGGGGCCGGTACGGCGTCCGACGTGGCGCTGGCGATGGAGCTGGGGTGTGCGGGGGTGATGCTGGCCTCGGCGGTGACGCGGGCGCAGGAGCCGGAGCTGATGGCGGCGGCGATGAGGCACGCGGTGGAGGGGGGCCGGCTGGCCCGGCTGGCCGGCCGGATCCCGCGCAGGTACCTCGCCGAGGCGTCGTCCCCGACGGAGGGGCTGGCCCGGCTGGATCCGGAGCGGCCGGCGTTCTAGTCCCGGACGCGCGGGGTTTCCGCGTGGGCCGCGTCACAGGTCGGCCGCAGTCCGGTGCCGTACCCGGCGGACGGGGCGGGCCCGCCGGCCGCTCCTCGTAGACTCGCCTGCGTGGATACGACCCTTCAGGACCCCCTGGTCGGACAGGTGCTCGACGGCCGGTACCGCGTCGACGCGCGGATCGCGGCGGGCGGGATGGCCACGGTCTACCGGGCCCTGGACACCCGTCTGGACCGTGTGCTCGCGCTGAAGGTGATGCACCCGGCGCTCGCCGCCGACGGGTCCTTCGTCGAGCGGTTCATCCGGGAGGCCAAGTCGGTCGCCCGGCTCGACCACCCCAACGTGGTGCAGGTCTTCGACCAGGGCGCCGACGGGTCGTACGTCTATCTGGCGATGGAGTACATCGCCGGCTGCACCCTGCGGGACGTGCTGCGCGAGCGCGGGGCCGTGCAGCCGCGGGCCGCTCTGGACATCCTGGAGCCGGTGCTCGCCGCGCTCGGCGCCGCGCACCGGGCCGGGTTCGTGCACCGCGACATGAAGCCCGAGAACGTGCTGATCGGCGACGACGGCCGGGTCAAGGTGGCCGACTTCGGGCTGGTGCGCTCGGTGGACACGGTGACCAGTACGACGGGTGCCGTGCTCGGCACCGTCTCCTATCTCGCGCCCGAGCAGATCGAGAACGGCACCACGGACCCGCGCGTCGACGTGTACGCGTGCGGGGTGGTGCTGTACGAGATGCTGACGGGCGCGAAGCCGTACTCCGGGCAGTCCCCGGCCCAGGTGCTCTACCAGCACCTGCACGCCGACGTGCCGCCGCCCTCGGCGCTGGTGCCGGGGCTGCCGGGGGCGCTGGACGAGCTGGTGGCGTCGGCCACCGCGCGCACCCCGGACGGCCGTCCCGAGGACGCGGTGGCGCTGCTCGCCCAGGCGCGCGCGGCCCGGCTGACGCTGACCGACGAGCAGCTGGACGCGCTGCCGCCGCAGGCGCTGACCGCGGAGCACGACAACGCCGAGGACCGTACGAGCGTGATCCCGCGCGCGCTGACCGTGCCCCGGCCCAGGCCGGTCGACGAGGACGCCCTCGGTGACCCCGGCATCGACCGCACCGCCCGGCTCCAGGCCCCGCCCGTGCCGCCCCGCCGGCGCCCGGCACGGCCCCCGCGCACGGTGCTGGCGCTGGTCGTGGCCGTGCTGGTGGTGCTCGGCGTGGGCGCCGGGGTCTGGTACATCAACTCCGGCCAGTTCACCAAGGTGCCGCCGCTGCTGGCGAAGACCGAGGCGCAGGCGCGCGACCGGCTGGAGTCGGCCGGGCTGGACGTCGGCCAGGTGAAGCGGGCCTACAGCGACACCGTCGAGCGGGGCAAGGTGATCGGCTCCGACCCGGCGCCCGGCGCGCGGATACGGGACCACGGCAAGGTCGCGCTGACCGTGTCGCTGGGCCCCAAGACGGTGAACGTGCCGAACGTGGAGGGGCAGTCCCTGGCGACGGCGCGGGCGCGGCTGAAGGCGGACGGCCTGGAGCCGGGCATGGTCACCCGCGAGTTCAGCGAGGAGGTGCCGAGGGGGTCGGTGATCCGTACGACGCCGGACGCGGGCACCAAGCGGCACTCGGGCTCGGCGATCGCGCTGACCGTCAGCAAGGGCAGCCCCGTCGACGTGCCGGACGTCACCGGGGAGGACCTGGACACCGCGCGGCAGGAGCTGACGGAGGCCGGGCTGAAGGTGAAGGTCGCCGCCGGGCGGATCCACTCCTCCGAGTACGACGAGGGGACCGTCGCCGCGCAGAGCCCAAAGGACGGCAGCGAGGCCGCCGAGGGCGACACGGTGACGCTGACGCTGTCCAAGGGCCCGGAGATGGTCGAGGTCCCGGACGTGGTCGGCGACAGCGTGGACGACGCCCGCGACGCCCTGGAGGAGGAGGGCTTCGAGGTGGAGGAGGACCGCGGGCTGCTCGGGCTGTTCGGCGACACCGTGAAGAAGCAGTCGGTGGAGGGCGGCGACGAGGCGCCCAAGGGCTCCACGATCAAGATCACCATCCGGTGACCGGTCTCACCGCCGAGCGCCGTCCGGGTGCGGGGGCGGACATGACACCCTGAACGGGTGAGTCCCGTTCAGACCTCCCTCCCCCGCAACCCCGTCGGCGGCCATGTGCCGGTGGCCGGCGGCCTGCACTCCGTCGGGCTGTCCTACGCCCGCGAGCTGAAGGCGGAGACCGTGCAGGTCTTCGTCGCCAACCCGCGCGGCTGGGCCACGCCCGCCGGGAATCCCCGGCAGGACGAGGCGTTCCGCGCGGCCTGCGCCGAGGAGTCGATCCCGGCGTATGTGCACGCCCCGTACCTGATCAACTTCGGCTCGCACACCGAGGCGACCGTGGAGCGGTCGGTGGAGTCGCTGCGGCACTCGCTGCGGCGCGGGCGGGAGATCGGCGCGCTCGGTGTGGTGGTGCACACCGGGAGCGCGACCGGCGGCCGGACCCGGGAGGTGGCGCTGCAGCAGGTGCGCGAGCACCTGCTGCCGCTGCTGGACGAGCTGACCCATGACGACGACCCGTTCCTGCTGCTGGAGTCGACGGCCGGGCAGGGCGCCTCGCTGTGCTCGCGCACCTGGGACCTCGGGCCGTACTTCGAGGCGCTGGACGCCCACCCGAAGCTGGGCGTGTGCCTGGACACCTGCCATGTCTTCGCCGCCGGGCACGACCTGACCGGGCCGAGCGGTATGCACCAGACGCTGGACTCGCTGGTGGAGACCGTCGGCGCGGGCCGGCTGAAGCTGATCCACGCCAACGACTCCAAGGACGTGGTGGGCGCGCACAAGGACCGGCACGCGAACATCGGCGCCGGCCACATCGGCGAGGACCCCTTCCGGGCGCTGATGACCCACCCGGCGACCGAGGGCGTGCCGCTGGTCATCGAGACGCCCGGCGGCAAGGAGGGGCACGCGGCGGACGTGGAGCGGCTGAAGAAACTCCGCGACGGCTGACCCGTTGGGGAATACCCCAGGGGGGTATACGGTTCCTGCTGGACGCAGGGACCGTCACTCGACATGGGGGTAGTCATGCAGCACGAGGCCCACACCGCGCACGAACACCACCGGGCGCACGAGCACGCACACCACCACCACGCACCCGCCGCCACCTGGGCCATGGCCGCGCAGGCGACGCTGCACTGCCTCACCGGCTGCGCCATCGGCGAGGTGCTGGGCATGGTGATCGGCACCTGGCTCGGCTGGGGCAACGCCCCGACCATGGCCCTGGCGATCGCGCTCGCGTTCTTCTTCGGCTACTCGCTCACCCTGCGCGGCGTACTGAAGGCCGGCGTCGGCCTCAGGGCCGCCGTCCGCGTGGCCCTGGCCGCGGACACGCTGTCGATCGCGGTGATGGAGCTGATCGACAACGGCGTGATCGCGCTGTGGCCGAACGCGATGGACGCACACCTGGACGACACCCTGTTCTGGGGCGCGCTGGCCGCCTCCCTGGTGATCGCCTTCCTGGCGACCACCCCGGTCAACAAGTGGATGATCGGCCGGGGCAAGGGGCACGCGGTGGTGCACCGGTACCACCACTGAGCGCCGCGGAACCGGGAGCCGGCCCCACGATTGGGAGTCAGAGCCCGGGGCCGTCCCCGGGCTCCTCCTGGTAGGAGTAGCGCTGTTCCTTCCACGGGTCGCCGATGTTGTGGTAGCCGCGCTCCTCCCAGAAGCCGCGGCGGTCGGCGGTCATGTACTCCACGCCCCGGACCCACTTCGGGCCCTTCCAGGCGTACAGGTGGGGCACGATCAGGCGGACCGGGAAGCCGTGCTCGGCGGTGAGCAGTTCGCCGTCCTTGTGGGTGGCGAAGATGGTCCGCTCGGAGCAGAAGTCCGTCAGGCGCAGATTCGAGCTGAAGCCGTACTCCGCCCAGACCATCACATGGGTGACGTCCGGTGCGGGCGGCGCGAGGTCCAGGACGGCGCTCGCCGGGACGCCGCCCCACTCCGCACCGAGCATGCTGTACTTCGTCACGCAGTGCAGATCGGCCACCACGCTGGTGTACGGCAGGGCCGTGAACTCCTCGTGGGTCCAGGTGCGCTTGCCCCCGTCGGCGGTGGCGCCGAAGACCCGGAACTCCCAGCGCTCGGGCCGGAACTTCGGCACGGGCCCGTAGTGCGTGACCGGCCAGCCGCGCTGGAGCCGCTGACCCGGCGGAAGCCCGGACCCCGCCGCCGCCCCAGACTCGCGCTCCACCGGATGACCCATGTATCCATCCTGACAGACCCCGGACAGTGCCCCGACCACCCACCCCCGAATGGGACAATTGCCTACAACTCAGTGTGTACTTACTAAGTACGCACTTACTGGACGATCTTCCCCGCCGGTGCAATCATGCGGCGCTATCGGCCCGGTCCACCTGGAAGGAGTCCACAGCCATGCAAGGCGACCCCGAGGTCATCGAACTTCTCAACGAACAGCTGACCGCCGAGCTGACCGCGATCAACCAGTACTTCCTGCACGCCAAGCTCCAGGACCACAAGGGCTGGACCAAGCTCGCCCGGTACACCCGGGCGGAGTCGTTCGACGAGATGCGGCACGCCGAGGTCCTCACCGACCGCATCCTGCTCCTGGACGGCCTGCCCAACTACCAGCGGCTGTTCCATGTGCGGGTCGGGCAGACGGTGACCGAGATGTTCCAGGCGGACCGGCAGGTCGAGGTCGAGGCCATCGACCGGCTGCGCCGGGGCATCCAGCTGATGCGCGAGAAGGACGACATCACGTCGGCCAATGTCTTCGAGGCGATCCTCGCCGACGAGGAACACCACATCGACTATCTGGACACCCAGCTGGAGCTGGTGGACAAGCTGGGCGAGGCGCTCTATCTGTCGACGGTGGTCGAGCAGAGCCAGCCGGACTCCTCCGGTCCGGGCACGGGCGGCTTCTCCACCCACTGAGCCGCCGCGGGCGGCCCCGGACGACAACGGCTAGGCCGCGTCGTCCAGCCGTACCAGGGCCGGGGCCCGCTGGTCGATCAGTTCCCGGCGGGGGCAGGCGCCGCGGCCGAGCAGGGCCTGGATGCGCCGGACACAGCCGCCGCAGTCGGTGCCGGCCTTGCAGGCGGAGGCGATCTGGCGCGGGGTGCAGGCGCCGTTCTCCGCGTGCTGCTTGACCTGGTCCTCGGTGATGCCGAAGCAACTGCAGACGTACACGCGGGTTCACCTCCCCGAGGGGTTCGCTGTTCGGTGCCATCCCCGTTCCGGTGAGGCAAACCTAACCTTACCCATGCCGTGGCACCCGCAAAAGCGGCTGGGGCGCGGATCGGGTGTGATCCGCGCCCCAGGGTGGCTCATCGGCCGCCGGTCACTGGTCCCGGTACATCTCGGCCACGAGGAACGCCAGGTCCAGCGACTGGCTGCGGTTCAGCCGGGGGTCGCAGGCCGTCTCGTAGCGCTGGTGCAGGTCGTCCACGAAGATCTCGTCGCCGCCGCCCACGCACTCGGTGACGTCGTCGCCGGTCAGCTCCACGTGGATGCCGCCCGGGTGGGTGCCGAGCCCCTTGTGGACCTCGAAGAAGCCCTTGACCTCGTCCAGCACGTCGTCGAAGCGGCGGGTCTTGTGCCCGGAGGCCGCCTCGAAGGTGTTGCCGTGCATCGGGTCGGTCACCCAGGCCACCGTCGCCCCGGACGCCGTGACCTTCTCGACCAGCTCGGGGAGCTTGTCGCGGATCTTGTCGGCGCCCATCCGGACGATGAAGGTCAGCCGGCCCGGCTCCCGCTCGGGGTCGAGGCGCTCGATGTACTGCAGCGCCTCCTCGGCCGTGGTGGTCGGGCCGAGCTTGATGCCGATCGGGTTGCGGATCCGCGAGGCGAACTCGATGTGCGCGTGGTCCAGCTGCCGGGTGCGCTCACCGATCCACACCATGTGCGCCGAGACGTCGTACAGCTGCCCGGTGCGCGAGTCGACCCGGGTCAGGGCCGACTCGTAGTCCAGCAGCAGCGCCTCGTGCGAGGAGTAGAACTCGACGGTCTTGAACTCCTCCGGGTCCGCCCCGCAGGCGTGCATGAAGTTCAGCGCGTTGTCGATCTCGCGCGCGAGCTGCTCGTAGCGCTGGCCGGACGGCGAGGTGCGCACGAAGTCCTGGTTCCAGGCGTGCACCTGGCGCAGATCGGCGTAGCCGCCGGTGGTGAAGGCCCGCACCAGGTTCAGCGTGGACGCCGACGCGTGGTACATGCGCTTCAGCCGCTCCGGGTCCGGGATGCGGCTGGCCTCGGTGAAGTCGAAGCCGTTGACGGAGTCGCCCCGGTACACCGGCAGCGTCACGCCGTCGCGGGTCTCGGTCGGCTTGGAGCGCGGCTTGGAGTACTGCCCCGCGATGCGGCCGACCTTCACCACGGGCACGGAGGCCGCGTAGGTCAGGACGGCGCCCATCTGGAGCAGCGTCTTCAGCTTGTTGCGGATCTGGTCGGCGGAGACGCCGTCGAAGGCCTCCGCGCAGTCGCCGCCCTGGAGGAGGAACGCCTCTCCCTTGGCGACGGCCGCCATCCGGGCGCGCAGCTGGTCGCACTCGCCCGCGAAGACGAGCGGTGGATACGACTCAAGGTCCGCGATCACTGCGCGCAGAGCCTCGGGGTCGGGGTACTCGGGCTGCTGCGCCGCGGGCAGGTCTCGCCAGGTGTTGCCAGCGCTCGGGCTGGTCTTAGCGTTCACGGTCACCCCGTAAACATTACGGGGTCGTGCCAAGGGATTTTCGTCCTGGCTCGAAGGGTGAGACGGGCGGTCCACCGCGCGGAAGGCGCACGACGGACCGTCCGGACCGGGGACCGCCACCTGATGCGATAGGGTTCCGGGCATGTTCGCGCCATCCATCCGGAACTGGTGGTGGACCGCTCATCCGGCGGCCCACTGATCGCGCGTACCACGACTTCGCGAAGGCCGCCCGAGGGGCGGCCTTCGGCGTATCCGGGGCCGTTCCTCACCGACACCGACGGAACGAGGAACCCATGGACCTGGCACGGCTCGCCCACGACGACCGCCCCTTCGCCCTGCTCCGGCGCCGCACCCCGGGCCGCGACGGGCAGCGGGTGGAGGTGCTGATCGGCCCCGTGACCCGGCGGGACCGGCTGGCCGACCTGCCCGACGAGGGGCTCGCCCTGGTGCCGTTCCGGCAGCTGGCCGAGCGCGGCTTCGACGTCCGCGACGACGGCACCCCGCTGCTGGTGCTCACCCCCGAGGAGGCGTACGAGGTCCCGCTCGCCGAAGCCCTGGACCGGCTCCCCGCGCACGAGGTGCGGGTGGAGGACGGCGGCTTCGACGTGGACGACGAGGCGTACGGCGAGATCGTCGGCCGGGTGCTGCGCGAGGAGATCGGCCGGGGCGAGGGGGCGAACTTCGTGATCCGGCGCACGTACGAGGGCCGGATCCCCGGCTTCGGCCGCGCGGACGCGCTCGCGCTGTTCCGGCGGCTGCTGGCGGCCGAGCGGGGCGCGTACTGGACGTTCGTGGTGCACACCGGGGACCGGACGCTGGTGGGCGCGAGCCCCGAGGTGCACGTGCGGATGAACGGCGGCACGGTCGTCATGAACCCGATCAGCGGGACGTACCGCTATCCCGCCGCGGGTCCCACCCCCGAGGATCTGCTGGCGTTCCTCTCCGACGCCAAGGAGACCGAGGAGCTGTCGATGGTCGTCGACGAGGAGCTGAAGATGATGTGCGCCGTCGGCGACATGGGCGGGGTCGTCGTCGGCCCCCGGCTGAAGGAGATGGCGCACCTCGCGCACACCGAGTACGAGCTGCGCGGGAAGTCCTCCCTGGACCCGCGGGAGGTGCTGCGGCAGACCATGTTCGCGGCGACGGTGACCGGGTCGCCGGTGCAGAACGCCTGCCGGGTCATCGAGCGCTACGAGCCCACCGGGCGCGGGTACTACGCCGGGGCGCTGGCCCTGCTCGGGCGGGACGCCGGGGGCGCGGGGACCCTCGACTCGCCCATCCTGATCCGCACCGCCGACATCGGCGGCGACGGCCGGCTGCGGGTGCCGGTCGGGGCGACGCTGGTGCGCGGCTCCGACCCGGCCGGCGAGGTCGCCGAGACCCACGCCAAGGCGGCGGGCGTGCTGGCCGCCCTCGGGGTGCGGCCCGCCCGGCCGCGGGCGGAGCGGGAGCGGCCCCGGCTGGCCGACGACCCCCGGGTGCGGGCCGCGCTGGACGGGCGGCGGGCCGGGCTCGCGCCGTTCTGGCTGCGGATGCAGGAGCGGTCCGACGACCTCGCGGGCCACGCCCTGGTGGTGGACGGCGAGGACACCTTCACCGCGATGCTGGCGCACGTCCTGCGCTCGGGCGGGCTCGATGTGACCGTCCGGCGCTACGACGAGCCCGGGCTGCGCGCGGCGGTGCTCGGCCACGAGGGGCCGGTCGTCCTCGGGCCCGGCCCCGGCGACCCCCGCGACCTCACCGACCCGAAGATGCGCGTCCTGCGGGAGCTGGCCGCCGAGGTGCTCCCGGCGCACCGGCACGGGGTGCTCGGCGTCTGCCTCGGGCACGAGCTGATCGCGGCCGAGCTGGGCCTGGACCTCGTCCGCAAGCGGGTGCCGTACCAGGGGGCGCAGACGGTGATCGACCTGTTCGGGCGGAGCGAGACCGTCGGCTTCTACAACAGCTTCGTGGCGCGCTGCGACGAGGAGGCGGCCCGGGAGCTGGCCGCGCACGGCGTGGAGGTGAGCCGTTCGGCCGACGGCGAGGTGCACGCCCTGCGCGGGCCCGGCTTCGCCGGTGTGCAGTTCCACCCGGAATCGGTGCTGACGCTGAACGGGGCCGCGGTCGTGCGGGAGCTGGTGGGCGGGCTGCGCCGCACGACCGTATAGCCGCCCGGGGCGGCCCGGCCGGCCGTCAGCCGAAGAAGACGCCGGCCTCCTGGTACAGCCGGGGGTCGACGGTCTTCAGGCGGGCCGTGGCCTCGGTGAGGGGGACGCGGACGATGTCGGTGCCGCGCAGGGCGACCATGCGTCCGAAGTCGCCCTCGTGCACACAGTCGATGGCGTGCAGGCCGAAGCGGGTGGCGAGCCAGCGGTCGAAGGCGCTGGGGGTGCCGCCGCGCTGGACGTGCCCGAGGACCGTGGTGCGCGCCTCCTTGCCGGTGCGCTTCTCGATCTCCTTGGCCAGCCACTCGCCCACCCCGGACAGCCGCACGTGCCCGAAGGAGTCCCGCGAGTCGTCCTTGAGCACCATCTGGCCGTCCTTCGGCATGGCGCCCTCGGCGACGACCACGATCGGCGCGTAGGAGTCCTCGAAGCGGGAGGTCACCCACTGGCAGACCTGGTCGAGGTCGAAGCGCTGCTCGGGGATGAGGATGACGTTGGCGCCGCCGGCCAGGCCCGAGTGCAGGGCGATCCAGCCGGCGTGCCGGCCCATCACCTCCACCACCAGCACTCTCCTATGGGACTCGGCGGTGGTGTGCAGCCGGTCGATGGCCTCGGTGGCGATGTTGACGGCGGTGTCGAAGCCGAAGGTGTAGTCGGTGGCGGACAGGTCGTTGTCGATGGTCTTCGGCACGCCGACGCAGGGCATGCCGTACTCGTCGGACAGCCGGGCCGCGACCCCGAGGGTGTCCTCGCCGCCGATCGCGATGAGCGCCTGGATCTCCTGTTTGGCCAGGTTGTCCTTGATCCGGCGGATGCCGTCGGACACCTTGAGCGGATTGGTCCGGGAGGAGCCGAGGATGGTGCCGCCACGGGGCAGGATGCCGCGCACGGCGGGGATGTCGAGACGGACGGTGTCGTTCTCCAGGGGACCGCGCCAGCCGTCCCGGAAGCCGACGAAGTCATAGCCGTACTCCTGGGCGCCCTTGCGGACGACCCCCCGGATGACGGCGTTGAGCCCGGGGCAGTCGCCGCCTCCGGTCAGTACTCCGACCCGCATGGAAATGTCCCTTCGCCGCGGTTACCTGACGTTTGGTCACGCTAATGGTGATTCAGGTCACGCCGGGATAGGCGAGAAGGGTGATTCCGGGGCGTACGGCGGACGCGCCCCGCGCGCCCTACTCCTCGTCGAGGCCGCGTTCTATGGCGTACCGGACCAGCTCCACCCGGTTGTGCAGCTGGAGCTTGCCGAGGGTGTTCTGGACGTGGTTCTGCACGGTGCGGTGGGAGATGACGAGGCGTTCGGCGATCTGCTTGTAGCTCAGCCCCTTGGCCACCAGCCGCAGCACCTCGGTCTCCCGGTCGGTCAGCCGGGGGGCGCCGGGCTCGTCGGCGTCCGCGGCGGGCGCGGGTTCGGCGGCCAGCCGCCGGTACTCGCCGAGCACCAGCCCGGCCAGGCCCGGGGTGAACACCGGGTCGCCGACGGCGGTACGGCGCACCGCGTCCAGCAGTTCCTCGGTGGAGGCAGACTTCAGCAGATAGCCGGTCGCGCCGGACTTCACGGCCTCCAGCACGTCCGCGTGCTCGCCGCTCGCCGACAGCACCAGGACCCGCAACGCCGGGTTGTGGCCGACCAGTTCCTTGCACACCTGGACACCGGGCTTGGCCGGCAGGTTCAGGTCCAGCACCAGCACGTCGGGGGCGGCGGCCCTGGCGCGGCGGACCGCCTGCTCGCCGTCGCCGGCGGTGGCGACCACCTCGAACCCGGACTCGGCCAGGTCCCGGGCGACCGCGTCCCTCCACATCGGGTGGTCGTCGACCACCATGACCTTGATCGGGTCCTGCCGCTCGGTCATCACCGCTCCGCCTTCTTCCCCGGCGCCCGCACGGCGCCCTTGGGTACCTTCAGTTCGACCTCCGTGCCCTGACCGGGCACGGAGAGGATCTCGGCGCTGCCGCCGAGGTCGCGCAGTCTGCCCCGGATCGACAGGGCCACCCCGAGCCGGCCCTCGCCCTCGGCCTGCGCGAGCCGGCCCTCGGGGATGCCGGGGCCGTCGTCCCGGACGGTGACGACGATCTCGTCCGGCTCGTCCTCCACCAGGATCCAGGCCCGGGCCCCGTCCCCGGCGTGCGCCCGTACGTTGTCCAGGGCGGCCCCGACCGCGGCGGCCACCTCCCGGGCCGCGTCCGGCGGCAGCGGCACCGGGGCGCCGGGCTCGGCCAGGCTGACCCGGGCGCCCGCGTACGGCGCGAGCAGGGCGCGCAGATCGAGCGGACCGTCGTCGTCCGGTTCCTCCACGGCGCGCACGACGGCGCCCTCCGCGAGGTCCTCCGAGACCCGGGAGACCGGGACCAGACCGCCCGAGACCAGCGTGCGCAGGGCCACCTCCTGCTCCCCGGCCAGCCGGCCCAGCTCGGCCGCCTCGCCGCCCAGGGCCGCACCCCGGCGCTTCACCATCGCCAGCACCTGGAGCACGCTGTCGTGGATGTCCCGGGCCAGCCGCTCCCGCTCCCGGGTCGCGGCCTCGATCTCCAGCGCGCGGGCCAGGGTGCGCTCGGAGGCGCGGGCCACCTCCACGACGTAGCCGATGGCGATGGAGGCCACCCACACCAGGATCACGTTGTGCACGGTGTCCCGGGCGGGGTGGCCGCGCTCGATCAGGTTGGCGGCGGCCACGGCCGTGGAGGCGATGGCCGCCCAGCGCCAGCCGCCCTTGACGGCGAAGGCCAGCACCGCGCCGGCGGTCCAGATCGACGGCAGGGTGGGGCCGCCGCCCGCGATCCGCTGGTGGCTGTCGGCGAACGGGGTGAGCAGGATGCCGATGACGGCGAGGGCGAGGTCGGCGGCCAGGAAGCGCCGGGTGCAGCTCGCCGCGCCGGACACCTTGGGCAGGGTGGCCAGGGTCCACACGGCCAGGACGGCGTAGTAGGCGACGGCGACCCAGGGCCGGGTGAAGCGGTCGTACGCGGTGGCGCACAGGCCGATGGCGTACAGCATGGTCAGCACGCGGTAGCCGGCGAGCGCGCGCCACAGCGGCAGCTCGACCGACATCCGCAGGACGCGTTCGCGCTTGGGCATGCCCCCGGTCCCCCCGACTCGCCCGGCTACCGCCCGGCCTGCTTCTTCCCCGCCTTCTCGGCCTTCTCGGCCTTCTCGGCTTCCTTCGCCGCCTTGGCGGCCTCGGCTATCTGCCGTTTGGCGGCGGTGGCGTACATGTCGACGTACTCCTGGCCGGACAGCTTCATGATCTCGTACATGACCTCGTCGGTCAGCGCGCGCAGCACGAACCGGTCGTGCTCCATGCCCTGGTAGCGGCTGAAGTCCAGGGGCTCGCCGATCCGGATGCCGGGCCGCATGAGCTTGGGCACGACCTGGCCGGGCGGCTGGATCTTCTCCGTGTCGATCATGGCGACCGGGATGACGGGCGCGCCGGTGGCCAGCGCCACCCGGGCCAGACCGCCGGGCTTGCCCCGGTACAGCCGCCCGTCGGGCGAGCGGGTGCCCTCCGGGTAGATGCCGAACAGCTCGCCGCGCTCCAGCACTTCGATGCCGCTGCGGACGGCCGCCTCACCGGCGCCGCGCGCCCCGGAGCGGTCCACCGGGAGCTGGCCGACGCCCTTGAAGAAGGCGGCGGTGAGCCGGCCCTTGACGCCCGGGGTGGTGAAGTACTCGGCCTTGGCGATGAACGTGACCTTGCGGTCCAGCACGGCCGGCAGGAAGAACGAGTCCGAGAAGGACAGATGGTTGCTGGCCAGGATGGCGGGGCCGGTGGCCGGGATGTTCTCCAGGCCCTCCACCCAGGGCCTGAAGGCGACCTTCAGCGGCCCGCCGATGGCGACCTTCATCGTGCCGTACAACACCCGTGTGCCTCCCGTTTCCGTCGGCAAGACCTTAACCCCAAGGACCGGCAATGGGCCCGACGACCCTGGTCGGTGTCGGTGCGGTCGCGTACGGTGAAGCACATGCCAGTTCTCCCCGGAGCCGAGCCGTACCGCCACGAGGGCGGCGAGGTGGGCGTCCTCCTCTGCCATGGCTTCACCGGCTCGCCCCAGTCGCTGCGTCCCTGGGCGGAGCACCACGCGGCCCACGGGCTGACCGTGTCCCTGCCGCTGCTGCCCGGCCACGGCACCCGCTGGACGGACATGCAGCTCACCACCTGGCAGGACTGGTACGCGGAGGTGGACCGCGAGCTGCGGGCGCTCACCGAGCGCTGCTCCCGGGTGTTCGTGGCCGGTCTGTCGATGGGCGGGGCGCTGGCCCTGCGGCTCGCGGCCCGGCACGGCGGCAAGGTGGCGGGCGCGGTGGTGGTCAACCCGGCGAACAGGGTGCACGGCCTGTCGGCGTACGCCCTGCCGGTGGCCCGGCATCTGGTGCGCTCGACGAAGGGCATCGCCAGCGACATCGCCAAGCGGGGCGCGGTGGAGCTGGGCTACGACCGGGTGCCGCTGCACGCGGCGCACTCGCTCAGGCGGTTCCTGCGCCGGGTGGACGGCGAGCTGCCCCAGGTCACCCAGCCGTTGCTGCTGCTGCGCAGCGCCGAGGACCATGTCGTGCCGGCGGCCGACCCGGCGCGGGTGCTCAGCCGGGTGTCGTCCCGGGACGTGACGGAGATCGTGCTGGAACACAGCTACCACGTGGCGACGTTGGACGTGGACGCGGACCGGATCTTCGAGGAGAGCCTCTCCTTCATCGGCCGGCTCGCCCCCAGTGTCGGCAAGGAAGGGACGGCCGCAGTTGGCTGAGCACGACTCCGACCGTGAAGGCCGTGAAGGCCGTGAGGACCGCGACGGCCGGGAGACCCACGACGGCCCGGAAGCCCGCGAGCCGGACGGGCGGGAGGTGCCGTTCGACGAGGACGCCGTCTGGCGGGCCATCGTGGCCGGGTACGGCGACGAGCCGCCGGACCCGCCGGGCGCCCGGCCGTTCAAGGCCGTGGAGGACCTGGCGCTGCTGGAGAAGAACGCCGTGCCGGACACCGGCAAGGACACCGGCCAGGACACCGGGGGCGAGGAACCGCCCCCGCGTCCGCTGGGCGGCTCGGTGTCCTTCGCGCCCGGCGTGGGCCCCGATGCCGGCCCGCGCGACTTCACGGTGGCCGAGCCCTCCGACGACGACTTCGACGAGGACGACGAGGGTCATTTCGTACCGCCGGAGCCGCCGCCGCTGCCGACCGCGGACACCACCGCCCGGTTCGCCTGGCTCGGTGTGGTCGGCGGGCCGGTCCTGCTGCTGGCGGCGGTGCTGCTCCGCTGGGACATGACCTGGTGGCTGGCGACCCTCGGCATCGGTGGCTTCCTCGGCGGCTTCGTGACGCTGGTGGCCCGGATGCGGACCGGCGACGAGGAGGACGACGACCCCGGGCGCGGGGCGGTCGTCTGAGGCGGCCGGCCCCGGGTCCTACGACGCCGGGACGCGGAGGGCGGCCAGCACCGGAAGGTGGTCCGAGGCCGCCCGCAGATCGGCCTCGCGCACGCCCGGCTGGTCCAGGGGCACCCCGCAGCCCAGCACCTCGATGCCCTTGGTCGCGAAGATCGCGTCGATGCGCTGGTGCGGGTCGGCGGGGGTGGAGGTGAACTCGCCGCCCCAGGGCGCGGCCGTACGGCAGTCCGTCAGACCGGCGGCCAGCCGGCGGAAGGTCCGGCCGTCGGGGCGTTCGTTGAGGTCGCCGCCCGCGACCGCGTGCTCCACGCCGAGTCCGGCGAGCCGGTCGAGGAGCATCCCGCCCTGCTCGTAGCGCTCCTCCTGCTGGAGGGACAGATGGCAGCTGAGCACCCCGAGGCGGGCGCCGCCGAAGCGGACCACCGCCGTGGCGAAGCCGCGCCGGTGCAGGCCCGGGGTCAGGGGCAGGAGGATGTCCTCGGTGCGTTCGACGGTGGCGCGCAGCCCGCACAGGATCGCCGGGCCCGCCGCCGTGCCGCCCCCGGTGAGGACGACCTGGCCGGAGGCCGCCGCGAGCCGTGCCAGCTTCTTGCGCCAGCGGAAGAAACGGGGGGCCTCCTGGAGGAGGACCAGGTCGGGGGCGCAGGCGGTGATCACTCGGGCGAGGGCGGCGGTGTCGTCGCGCAGCGAGCGGATGTTGTAGCTCAGGACGCGCAGGGTGGCCGAACCGTCGGGCTCTGTCGCGGAGTCGGGGAGCAACGCCATGTGGATCAATGTACGCCCCGGGCTTCGGGGCGCGAGGTCGGGGCGACCGCCGGTCGCGCCGTTTCCCGCGCCCCTGCGGGCGTCACATGACCGGGTCGGGCTCCCGGGCCAGGTCCGCGGCGCCCACCATGCCCGCCTTGTTGCCGAGCTGGGCGGCGATCACGTCGGCCACCGGGCGCCAGTTGCCGCCCACCAGCCAGCGCTTGTACGACTTGCGGATCGGGTCGAGGACCAGATCGCCCTCGTCGGAGAGGCCGCCGCCGACGATGAACGCGGACGGGTCGAAGAGGGAGGCCAGGTCGGCGAGGCCGGCGCCGGCCCAGCGGGCCAGCTCACGGTAGGAGTCGACGGCGACCGGGTCGCCCTGGCGGGCGGCCATGGAGATGTGCTTGCCCTCGATGCCGTCGGGGGTGCCGTCGCCGAGCGCGAGGAGGACCTCGGCGCGCTCGGGGGTGGCGTTGGCGCGCTGCTTGGCGTAGCGGACCAGGGCGCGGCCGGAGGCGTACTGCTCCCAGCAGCCCTGCGAGCCGCAGCCGCACAGCAGGCCGTCCGGGACCATCCGGATGTGGCCGAATTCGGCGGCCACGCCGAAGTGGCCGCGGCGCAGCTTGTTGCCGATGATGATGCCACCGCCGAGGCCGGTGCCGAGCGTGATGCAGATGACGTTGCGGTGGCCCTTGCCCGCGCCGAACTTGTACTCGCCCCAGGCGGCGGCGTTGGCGTCGTTCTCGACCACGACCGGAAGGCCCGTGCGGGCCTCGACCTTCTCCTTGAGCGGCTCGTTGCGCCAGTCGATGTTGGGCGCGAAGTACACCGTGGAGCGCTGGCGGTTGACGTAACCGGCCGCGCCGATGCCCACGCCGACGATCTCGTGCCCGGCCCGCGCACCCTCCACCGCCGAGGCGATGGCGTCCACGATGGCCTCGGGCGTGGTGGGGGTCGGCACCTTGAAGGTCGAGAGGATGTTGCCTTCCTCGTCGACCACGCCGGCCGCGATCTTCGTGCCGCCGATGTCGACGCCGATGGTGAGTCCCATGAATCCCTCAGTTTCGGTCGAGCCCCGCTACGGCCAACCGTACCCGAGGCCCCGCCGCGGCAGGGCGTCAGTCCAGGTCGATGCGCTCTCCCGGACCGGCGCCCGCGTCCCCGTCACCCCGCTCCGGCCGGTCGGCCGCCGGGTCGGACGTGCGCTCGGTCCAGCGCCGCTCCTGGCCCTGGACGGCGGAGCGGTAGGCGGCGAGCAGCTCGCCCCCGGCCGCGGCGAGATGGTCGAAGACGTCCGGGTTGCGCTCTATGACGGGTTCCACGGCGGCCTTGGCCTGCTGGACGGCCTGGCGCACCAGCTGCTGGGCGGCCGGTCCGGCGAGGTTGCCGAGCAGCGGGGAGCGCAGGTCGGACAGCTTGTCGGCGACCGCGTCCACCAGCTTCTTCAGCTCCTCGGCGGCCGAGCCCGGCGGCGGTCCGTGCTCGGCGCGGCGGCGGGCCTGCTCGGCGGCGAGGTCCTCGGCGCAGGCCGTGGCCCAGGCGTCGGCGTCGGTCGCCCGCTCCGGCGGCGGCTGGGGTGCGGGGCGCTCTTCGCTCATGGCGGACTCCTGACTACGGTTCGCCTTTACGACGTTACCCGAACGAGCGTGCCCCGTTCACCGTCCGCCGGCGGGCCACAGGTCCGGGTCCGGGGCGAACCGGATGCGCAGTACGCCGTCGCGCAGCGCGGCGCCGGCGACGGTGCAGCGGCGCAGCGCGGAGGGCAGCGGAACGATCCGGCGGAAGGGACCCGTGGTGATCACCAGTTCGTCGCCGCGCCGGACGAGGTCCAGTTCATCCCGTATCGCCCCGGGCAGCGGGAGGTGCCAGACCAGCACGCCGTCCTCGGCGATCCGGTCGGTGACGGGCCACTCGGCCGGGGCGGACGCCGCGTTGACCGCGGGCACGGCGAGCGCGGTGAGGTCGTCGGCGCCCTGCGGGTCGCGGCCGAGGTGCGGGACGGGGTGGACGTCGTAGGCCTCCCGCCACTCGGCGAGCGTCTTGCGCTGCTGGGCGGCCAGCCCGGAGAGCCAGGCGTCGCAGACGGTGTCGGGCAGGGTGCGGTTGGCGATCAGGGCCTCGGTGCCCAGGCCCCGCAGGGCCAGGCCCAGGGTGGCGGTGCGCAGCGCGTCGGCGCCGGCCGGGCCGGGCTCGGCGACCAGGCGTACGGCGGTGTCCCGGTCGGCGAGGACGGCCTCGACGGCGGCCAGTTCGACGTCCCAGCGGGCCGCCGTCTCGTAGAGCCACTCGGCGGGCATGGGAACGCCGGCCAGCCGGCCGAGGACCGGGCGCAGGGCGCGGGCGGCCTGCCGCTGGGGCGGCAGCAGGCGGCGCAGATAGCGGCGCAGCTCCTCGGGCAGGCCGAGCAGGGCGAGGGCCCGCGGCAGCGGCGGGAGGTCGGCCACGAGCAGGTCGTAGCGCTCGGAGAGGGCGGCGTCCCGCAGGGCGCGCAGGAAGGACAGTTCCTCGGCGCCGGGCAGCGGGGTGACCTCCTCGGCGTCCAGGCGGGCGGCGCCGAGCAGGTCGAGGACGTTCCCGGCACGGGTCTGGAAGGCGGTGAGGTCCCGCCTGAAGCCTTCGGTGGCGTCCGGGCGCCAGACGGTCAGATGCGGCGCGGCCTCGGTGGGGGCCGGTCCTGTCGGGGTGCCCAGGGCCGCGCCCGGGGTGTCGGTGCGGTCGGCGCTCAGCAGGAGGGTGCG
The DNA here is from genome assembly GCF_039532885.1 of Streptomyces nogalater. NCBI lineage: Bacteria > Bacillati > Actinomycetota > Actinomycetes > Kitasatosporales > Streptomycetaceae > Streptomyces > Streptomyces nogalater. The sequence goes on from NZ_BAAASM010000001.1 coordinate 285,588, forward strand.
GTGGCCCGCACGGGCGGAGGCGAGCGCGGTGGCCGCGGCGACGGTCGTACGGCCACTGCCGCCCGGGCCCATGATCAGGAGGGTGCGCATGAGGCTGAACCGTACCGTCGTGGGCGGGGACGGAGCCGGGGAGGCTCTGGCCGGGGACGCCGGGGAGTTACTTCCCCAGGGACTCGACCCGCTCCTTCAGGCCCGCCAGCGCCCGGTCGATGACGACCTTCTCCGCCTTGCGCTTGATCATGCCGAGCATGGGGATCTTGACGTCGACGGTGAGCTGGTAGGTGACCTCGGTGGCCTCCTGGCCGGCCGGCTTGAGCAGGTAGGAGCCGTCCAGGGAGCGCAGCATCTGGGACTTGACGAGGGTCCAGGAGACCTCGTGCTCGCCGTGCCAGGTGTAGGCGAGGGTCTGGTCGTCCTTGATGGCGCCCGCGTCCATGACGAGGCGGACCCGCTCGGCGCGGCCGTGGTCGTCGGCGGAGAGGACCTCCGCCTCCTTCACCTCGCCGGTCCAGTCCGGGTAGCGCGCGAAGTCGGCGATCACCGCCATGACGTCGGCGGGAGCCGCCTCGATCGTGATGCTCGAACTGGTGTGTTCCGCCATCGCCGTGGCTCCTCCGGATGCGCGCCGTGTGGGAGAGGTCGTGTGTGCGCCGGATCGCGCACGTGTGTGCAGCGTGAAGGCTACCGCGCCGCCGACCTGCCGCCTTCACCCCGCCCGCGGTGCCTCACCACTCCAGTGCCCAGGGGGTGCCGGTGCCCGCGAAGTGGCCGACGTTCACGCACTCGGTGACGCCGATCCGCATCCGGCGCGCGAGCGGCTGGTGCACATGGCCGAAAAGGGCGTAGCGGGGGCGGGTGCGGCGGATGGCGTCCAGCAGGGCCCGGCTGCCCCGCTCGAAGCGGCGGGCCACGGTGTCGTAGACGAGTTCGGGCACCTCGGGCGGGATGTGGGTGCACAGCACGTCGACCTCGCCGACGGCCTCGATCTTCGCCGCGTACTCCTCGTCGCCGATCTCGTACGGCGTGCGCATCGGGGTGCGCAGGCCGCCGCCGACGAAGCCGAAGGTCCACCCGCCGATCTCCACCCGCTGCCCGTCCAGGACCGTGGTGCCGGGCCGTGCGTACTCCCGCCAGAGCTGCGGCATGTCGACATTGCCGTAGGTGGCGTACGTAGGGGTGGGGAACGCGGCGAACAGCTCCTCGTACTGCCGGCGCACCGCCTTCTCGATGGCGGCGGCCCGGTCGGTGCCGATGCCGCCCCACAGCCGGGCGCCGAACTCGCGGGCCTCGGCGAACCGGCGGGCGGTGCGCAGCTCGACGATGCGGTCCGCGTTCTCCTTGCCGAACAGGTCGGGGAAGATGCCGCGCGAGTGGTCGGCGTAGTCGAGGAAGAGGACGAGGTCGCCCAGGCAGACGAGGGCGTCGGCACCGTCGCCGGCCCGGGCCAGGTCGCGGGCGTTGCCGTGCACATCGCTGACCACGTGGACCCGGGTCCGCCGGTTGCCGGTGCGTGTGGATGCCATGGTGATCAAGGGTAGGCGTGTGGGGTGGAGGTGAACAGTGCCGGTCCGGCCTGCGGTTACTCGCCGGTCGGTTGGGCCGTGGACTACTGTGCGCGAAGGAAAGCCCGCGTGTGTGACGCAGCGAACATCTCGCCGGGACCCCCTGTCGTAGACGCCATACCGGCGGGTAACGTCCGGGCAGTCCAGTCGTGCTCGGATTTCAGCCACCGAAGACCCGAGCACCTGCCCGAGCCTTGGACCGCACCGTCGCATCGCACAACGTCGTGGCGCCGGCGCCCTATGAGGAGCAGCAGTCTTGCGCGAGTTCAGCCTTCCGGCTTTGTACGAGGTCCCTGCGGACGGGAATCTGACCGACATCGTCCGCAGAAACGCCGCGCAGCACCCCGACGTCGCCGTCATCGCCCGCAAGTCGGAGGCCGGCTGGCAGGACGTGACCGCCCGGGAGTTCCTGGCCGAGGTACGCACCGCCGCCAAGGGTCTGATCGCCGCCGGGGTGCAGCCGGGCGACCGGGTGGGCCTGATGTCCCGGACGCGCTACGAGTGGACGCTGCTGGACTTCGCGATCTGGAGCGCGGGCGCCGTCACCGTGCCGGTGTACGAGACCAGTTCGCCGGAGCAGGTGCGCTGGATCCTGTCCGACTCGGGCGCGACCGCCTGTGTGGTGGAGCTGGCGGGCCACGCGGCGGCCGTGGAGTCGGTGCGCGAGTCGCTGCCCGCGCTCAAGCACGTCTGGCAGATCGAGGCCGGGGGCGTGGCCGAGCTGGGCCGGCTCGGCCAGGGTGTGTCGGACCAGACGGTGGAGGAGCGCAGCTCGCTCGCCCGGGCCGACGATCCCGCGACCATCGTGTACACCAGCGGCACCACCGGGCGCCCCAAGGGCTGTGTGCTCACCCACCGCAGCTTCTTCGCCGAGTGCGGGAACGTGGTGGAGCGGCTGCGTCCGCTGTTCCGCACCGGTGAGTGCTCCGTGCTGCTCTTCCTCCCCCTCGCCCATGTCTTCGGACGGCTGGTGCAGGTGGCGCCGATGATGGCGCCGATCAAGCTGGGCTGTGTCCCCGACATCAAGAACCTCACCGACGAACTCGCCGCGTTCCGGCCGACGCTGATCCTCGGTGTGCCCCGAGTCTTCGAGAAGGTGTACAACGCGGCGCGCGCCAAGGCGCAGGCCGACGGCAAGGGGAAGATCTTCGACAAGGCGGCGGACACCGCCATTCGCTACAGCAAGGCGCTGGACAGCCCGTCCGGCCCGTCGTTCGGCCTCAGGCTCAAGCACACGCTCTTCGACAAGCTGGTCTACGGCAAGCTGCGCGCGGTCCTCGGCGGCCGGGGCGAGTACGCCATCTCCGGCGGCGCCCCGCTCGGCGAGCGGCTCGGCCACTTCTTCCGGGGCATCGGCTTCACGGTGCTGGAGGGGTACGGCCTGACCGAGTCCTGTGCGGCGACCGCGTTCAACCCGTGGGACCGGCAGAAGATCGGCACGGTCGGGCAGCCGCTGCCCGGCTCGGTGGTGCGGATCGCGGACGACGGCGAGGTGCTGCTGCACGGCGAGCACCTGTTCAAGGAGTACTGGAACAATCCGGGCGCGACGGCGGATGCGCTGGCCGACGGCTGGTTCCACACCGGTGACATCGGCACCCTGGACGAGGACGGCTATCTGCGGATCACCGGCCGGAAGAAGGAGATCATCGTCACGGCGGGCGGCAAGAACGTGGCGCCGGCGGTGATCGAGGACCGGATCCGGGCGCACGCGCTGGTCGCGGAGTGCATGGTGGTGGGCGACGGGCGGCCGTTCGTGGGCGCTCTGGTCACCGTCGACGAGGAGTTCCTCGGCCGCTGGGCCGCCGAGCACGGCAAGCCGGCGGGTTCCACGGCGGCGTCGCTGAAGGACGACCCGGACCTGCTCGCGGCGATCCAGGCGGCGGTGGACGACGGCAACGCGGCGGTGTCGAAGGCGGAGTCGGTGCGCAAGTTCCGTGTGCTGCCCTGCCAGTTCACGGAGGAGTCGGGGCATCTGACGCCGTCGCTGAAACTGAAGCGGAACGTGGTGGCGAAGGAGTACGCGGACGAGATCGAGGCGCTGTACGCCAAGTGACGCGCCCCCAAGGAGGTGCCCCCTGGGCGCCGTGGGCGGGTGCGGGTCGGACCGTGGGGTAGCTCGCGCCCACGCGGCGGTAGCCGCATGGCGGACGCGGCCCCGCGCCCCTTCCGGGGCGCCGCGCTACAGCAGTGCTTTCAAGTTCTCCGCCAGCAGGTCCCAGCGCCACTTCTCCTCCACCCAGCGGCGGCCCCGCTCGCCCATCCGCCGGCGCAGCCCGGGGTCCTGGAGGAGGGTCACGATGCGGTCGGCGGCCTCCTCGGGCTCGCCGCCCCTGACCACCCAGCCGGTCTCGCCGTCCAGGACCGCGTCGGGGGCGCCGCCCGAGTCGCCCGCGACGACGGGCAGGCCGGTCGCGGAGGCCTCCAGGTAGACGATGCCGAGGCCCTCCACGTCCAGGCCGCCGCGCCGGGTGCGGCAGGGCATGGCGAACACGTCCCCGGCGCCGTAGTGCGCGGGCAGTTCCGGCCAGGGCACGGCGCCGGTGAAGCGGACCGAGCCGGCGACGCCGGTCTCCCGGGCCAGGCGGCGCAGGTCCCGTTCGTAGGGGCCGCCGCCGACGATCAGCAGGACGGTGTCCGGTTCGGCGGCCAGGATCCGGGGCATGGCCTGGATCAGGGTGTCCTGGCCCTTGCGCGGCACCAGCCGGGAGACGCAGACCACGACGGGCCGGTCGGCGAGGCCGAGCCGGGCGCGGACCGCGTCGCCGCCGGAGCCGGGGTGGAAGGTCTTCTCGTCCACCCCCGGCGGCAGTTGCACCATCCGTGCGGCCGCCTGCGGCGTCAGCGCGCCGGCGATCCGGGAGCGGGTGTACTCGCCGAGGTAGGTGAGCGTGTCCGTGGACTGGCCGATGCGGCGCAGCAGTTGCCGGGCGGCGGGCAGCTGGGCCCAGCCGGCCTCGTGCCCGTGGGTGGTGGCCACCAGCCGCTCGGCGCCGGCCCCCCGCAGCGCGGGGGCCATGAGCCCGAGCGGGGCCGCCGCGCCGAACCACACCGAGGTGCAGCCGTGCTCGCGGAGCAGCCCGACCGCGCGCCGGGTGACCCGGGGGGTGGGCAGCAGCATGGTGGTGCGGTCGCGGACGACGGTGAAGGGCTGCTCGGCGTCGAAGGCGGCGGTGGCCTCGGCGCCCTCCCGGCCGCGCTTCCAGGTGGAGGCGTAGACGACCAGCCGGCCGGGGTCCAGGCGGGGCGCCATGTTGTGCAGGAAGGCCTGGATTCCGCCCGGCCGGGGCGGGAAGTCGTTGGTGACGATCAGGGTCTTTCGCATCGCCGCCGACCCTACCGAACGGGCCGTCCCCGGCCGGGCGCGGCCGGGTCTGTGGCACGCGCGGGGATCGGGGGACATCATGGTCGCCCGGAACGGATGCGGAGCGGGGGGAAGCGGATTCGAACGGCAGGGGATCACATGGAGACGAAGGGCGCCGGACGGTCCCCGCTGTGGCTGCTCGCGGCCTGGGCGGTGACCCGCGCGGGGCTGCTGCTGTTCGTGTTCCGGGTGTACGTCCTTTCGGGCCCGGACGTCACCTCGGACGTGTCGGTGATCTACCACGGCTGGTACGAGGTGCTGCGCCGGGGAACGTTTCCGCTGGACGACGTCACCTGGCAGTACCCGCCCGCCGCCGCCCTCGCGATCCTCTCCCCCGCCGCCTTGCCCTTCCTGTCGTACGCGCACGCCTTCTTCGTGCTGGTCTGCCTGACCGACGCGGTGGTGCTGGCGCTGCTGGCGTACGCCGGCACACGGCCCGGCCGGTCCCCGCGCGGGGCCTGGATGTGGGTGGCGGGCGTGCCGCTGCTCGGGCCGACGGTGTACGCCCGCTACGACCTGATGGTGACCGCGGTGGCCGTGGCGGCGCTGCTGGCCGGGGCCCGGCACCCGCGGGTGATGGGGGCGCTGGCCGCGGTCGGCGCGCTGGTGAAGGTGTGGCCGGCGCTGCTGCTGGCCGGTGCCGTCCGGCGGCGGGCGTGGGAGGCGGCGGCGGTGACCGGGGCGGGCATCGCGCTGCTGTTCGCGGTGTCCATGCCGGGCGCCTTCGCGTTCCTGGCCTTCCAGCGGGAGAGGGGCACCGAGGTGGAGTCGCTGGGCGCCCTGGTCTTCCATGTGGCCCGGCACTTCGGCTGGCGCGGCGAGGTGCGGCTGAACTACGGCTCGGTCGAGTTCCTGGGCCCGTGGGTGGACGTGGTGAGCACGGCCGCGCTGGCGCTGACCGGGGCCGCGTTCGGCTGGCTGCTGCTGTGGCGGCTGCGGGCGACCCGGCTGACGGGGGCCGCCCTCGCCGACGCGGCCCTGACGGCGGTCCTGCTGTTCACGGTGACCAGCCGGGTGATCAGCCCGCAGTACCTGGTGTGGCTGGTGGGCCTGGCCGCCGTCTGCCTGACGCACCGGGCGAGCCGGATGGCAGGGCCCGCGCTGCTGATCGCAGGGGCGTCCTTCCTGACCGTCCTGGAGTTCCCGCTCGGTTTCTCGCACGTGGTGGCGAGCGACGGCTACGGCGTCACGCTGCTGGTGCTCCGCAACGGCCTGCTGGTCGCGGCCGCCCTCACCGCGGCCCGCCGTCTGTGGCGCACCACCGTCCCGCCCCGCCCGGCCCCGGCGCCGGCTCGCGGGGGTCAGCCGAGCCGCGTCGTGATGTAGGTCCGCCAGCGGGTGGTGAACGCCCGCGGGGTGGTGCCGAGGACCTCACGCAGGGCCTCCTCGACCGCGCCGGGGCGTCGGCCGTGGGCACCGACGGCGCGGTAGAAGGCGCCGAGCCGGGCCGCGCCCCACCGCTCGGCGATCATCCGGCAGGCCAGCCAGCCGCCCTCGTAGGCCCGCGCCAGCTTCACGGGGTCGCTGGTGAAGCCGAAGTCCTTGTCGGCGGGCAGTGACCCGGGGGTCTCGCCCTCCCGGACGGCGCGGGCCAGTTCGGGGGCGGCCTCGGCGGGGGTGCGGCCGGTGTCGAGGTAGCCGATCCAGTCGGCGTAGCCCTCGGACAGCCACAGCGGGGTGGCGGCGGTGGTGTCCCCCCGGGTGGCCACATGGGTCGTCTCGTGGGTGAGGACGATCTGCTTGCCGGCGTCGGCGAGTCTCGCGTACGCCTCCGGGTTGACCACCACCCGGTCCGCGGGCGCCCGCCCCGAGCCGCCCGCCTCGCCCGTGGTGACCGCCGCGATGCCCTGGTAGTCGGCGGCCGGCGCGCCGAGAAGCGCCGCCATGTCCGCCAGCGACTCGGGGACGAGGACGACCACCCGACGGCTCCAGTGCGTGCCCCACACCCCGGAGACGGCCGGGACCGCCCGGTCGGCCAGCCGGGCGAACCCGGTCAGGCCGGCGGAGCCGCCGGTGCCGAGCACCAGGCTGTGCGCGCCCCTGACGACGCTCACCGTGCCCTGGTCCCACAGTTGCTGCCCGGCCTCGCGGGCGGGCCGCTCGGTGGTGACGTACCAGTGGCCGTCGGCGGTCCGGCCCAGGGTGAGGGTGCGGCGGGCGTCGACCGGGGCCTTGTCGTAGCCGGCGACGCGGTAGCTCAGATCGGCGTCGGCGGTGGCGCCGGAGGCGGTGCGGCGCACGGCGGTGACCCGGTAGGCGAAGGAGGCCAGCGGCAGGGCGCGCAGCCGGGTGTACTGGGCACGGGTGCCCGTCACGGCGTACGCCTGCTCGTCGTGGCCGAGCAGGGCGGCGGAGCGCCGGTCGAGCATCCGCTGCACCTCGGTGCGCACCGGATCGGCCGCCGGCCGCCCCTCGCACCCGGTGAGCGGCAGCAGCACGACGAGCCCTAAGGCTCCGATCCTCCACGCCCGCCCGCGACCAGCCACTCGGCGATGGTACGGCGCGGAGCGCGGTCAGGGCCGGGTGACCGAGGAGACCGGCATCATGCCGACCGGGTCGTAGCGCACCGGGGCGCCGGGATAGGGCGCGTGGATGACCTGGCCGTGGCCCGCGTACAGGGCCACGTGGCTGGCGTCGGAGCGGTAGACGACCAGGTCGCCGGGGCGGGCCTGGGAGAGCGGGATCCGCCGGCCGGCGAACCGCTGCTCCTGCGAGGTGCGCGGCAGCCGGATCCCGGCGTGCGCGTACGCCCACTGGGTCAGGCCCGAGCAGTCGAAGCCCGTGGGGCCGTTGGCGCCCCACACATAGGGGCGGCCGAGGGCGGCGCGGGCGGCGGCCAGGGCGGCGGCGCCCCGGCCGCCGGGAGCGTCGGCGCCGTCCGGGGCGGGCAGGTCCGGGCGGCTGCCGCGCGAGGCCCGGTCGTAGGCGGCACGTTCACCGGCGGGCATGGCGTTGATCAGCTGCCGGGCCCGGGCCAGCTTGCGCTCCACGGTCCGCTTGTGGGCGGCCACGGCCCGGCGGCTGCGCTCCAGTTCGGCGAGGGTACCGGCGACCTCCGCGCGCTCCTGGGCGAGTTCGCGCAGCGCGGACCGCAACTCCCGCAGCCGGCCGGCCTGCCGGGCGCCGAGGCGGTCGAGCGTGGCCGCCTTGTCCAGGTAGTCCTCGGGCTCGGCGGAGAAGAACAGGGCCACGGCCGGGTCGATGCCGCCGGACCGGTACTGGGCGCCGGCCAGCGAACCGAGCTGCTCGCGCAGGTCGTTGACGCGCTGCTGCTGCCGGGCCAGGTGGTCCCGGGTGGCGCGCAGCCTCCGGCGCAGTTCACCGGCGCGCTCGTCGGCCCGGTCGTAGTCCTGGGTCGCCTTCTCGGCCTCCGCGTACAGCCGGTCCACCTCGGCGCGGCCGCCGACGTCCGGTGCCGCGTGTGCCGGTACGGCGCCGAGTGCCGCCGCGGCCGACAGCACGCACAGGGCGGCGGCGCCCCGGTCGAATCCGGACGGTGCAAGGCGGCGATGGGACCCCACGGCAGTCCTTCTGCTGGCGGACGTCTGACCGTTGCCCCGGCGCCGGGGACGGGGAGGCCCCGGCGCCGGGAAACGCGGCAGACAGTAGCCGCGCGCGGGGGCCCGGACCAAAGACCTCGGCGTCAACACATGCTGACGCCCCGCCGCTGACGCAGGTCAACGGCGGGGCGCGGGGTCGTTTACGGCTCCGGTGATTCGCCCGTTCGGGCGCCACCGTGTCCGCGTGTCGCGGGGGGTGTCAGACGCGCACGCCCCACATGAAGGGGCCACCGATGGTGCTCATCGACTCGTAGCGGACGACCGTGCCGGTGCGGGGTGCGTGCAGGACCTGGCCGTTGCCCGCGTACAGGCCCACGTGGTGCAGGTCGTTGAAGAAGAAGACCAGGTCGCCGACCTTCAGATCGTTGACCGAGGTGATCCGCGTGCCGATCTGGGACTGCGCCTCGGAGGTGCGCGGGATGGAGACGCCGGCCTGGGCGTAGGCCCAGGAGGTCAGGCCCGAGCAGTCGTAGGAGGAGGGGCCGGTGGCGCCGTAGACGTACGGCGAGCCGATCTTGGTCTGGGCGGCGGAGAAGGCCGCCTGGGCCCGGCCGGAGCCGGGCACGGCCTCGCCGAGGTCGGGACGCTCGCCGCCGGTGGAGCGGTTGGCGCGCTCCTGGCCCTCCTGGGCGCGCTTCTGCTCTTCCTCGGCGAGCTGCTGCTTCTCCTTGGCCGTCAGGGTGTTCAGCAGCCGCTGGGCCTCGCCGAGCTTGCCCTGGACTTCCTTCTTCTTGTTGCCCAGTTCGGTGCGGGTGGCGGAGAGGTCCTTGAGCTTCTCGGTGGCCTCGGCCCGCTCCTGGGCGAGTTCGCGCTGTTTGTCCTGGATCTTCTTCAGCGCGTCGACCTGCTGGCTGCTCAACTGGTCGAGCGTGGACGCCTTGTCGAGGTAGTCGTCCGGGTCGGAGGAGAGGAACAGCTGGACCGAGGCGTCGATACCGCCGGAGCGGTACTGGGCGGTGGCCAGCGAACCCAGGCCGTCGCGCAGCTTGTTGAGCTCCTCCTGGCCGCGGGCGACGTTGTCCTGGATGGTGGAGATTTCCTTCTGCAGCTTCTGCTGCTTCTCCTTGGCGCCGTTGTACTTCTCGGTCGCCTGCTCGGCCTGCTCGTAGAGCTTGTCGACCTTCGCCTTCACCTCGTCCTTGCTCAGCTTCTCGCTGGGAGCGGCGTTGGCGGCGTTCGCGCTGAGCGCGACGGCAGCGGCGGCTGCGGTGGTCAGCACGGTCACGCGGGTGCGACTCGGCTGCTTGGGTCGACGATGGGACGCCACGGAGGGGGAACTCCTTCTTGAGAGCGATCACCCGTTCGGAGGTTCGAGCCAGACCCTAGTGACCTAGTTGTGATCAGTTCAAATCCTCACGGCAAAAAATCCCGTCACGCCCCGCATTCTTTGCACATGACTCACCTGCAGTGAGGCATGTCTGACCCTGCGTCGCGTGACGACAAGCCCAATCCGGGCGTTACCGGCGCCGGTTGGACCTTCGGGACACCGTCAGGACAATCGCTTCAGAAGCACCGCGGAAGCCACCGGCCGGGCCCCCGCCTTGGCGACCCCGTCGGCCACCTCTCGGTCGGTGGAGGCGACGATGACCGGACGCCCCGGCGGCTCGGCGCGCACCAGCTGCCGGATCAGCTCGTCGGCGGTGACGCCCGGCTTGGAGAACAGCACCCGCACCCCGCGCGGCGGCGCGAGCAGCACCGGCGCGGCCAGTTCGGCGCCGTCGAAAACGCAGGTGACCTCGGCCCCGGTCTGCGCGGCGAGCGCCGAGAGCTGGCCCAGCAGCCTGAGCCGCTGCTTCTCCAGCGGCATCTGCGGATAACCGGTCTTGGTCACGTTGTAGCCGTCGACGACCAGATGCGCCTGCGGCAGCGCCAGCAACTGGTCGAGAATGGCCGGGTCGTTCTCCGACAGGGCGCGCGCCGCGATGTCCTTCGGGGTCATCCGCCCCGGCTCCACCGCGTCGACCGTCTCGGCCGGGCGCACCGACACCGGCGGCAGGGCCAGTTCACGCCTGAGCCCCTGGGTGGCGTCCAGCAGGGTGTCGAGCAGCAGCCGCACCCGCATGTCCTCCACACTGCGGCCTTCCCGGGCCGCCCGGCGGGTGGCCTCCAGCGCGGCCTCGGTCTCGCCCAGGCGGGCCTTGAGCCGCCGGGACTCGCTCTCCGCGGCCGACATCCGCGCCTGCGCCTCGGCGCGTACAGCGTCGATCTCGCCGTGCGCCTTGCGCAGCGCGGCCTCGCCCCGCTTGACGTCGCTGAGCGCGGCGCGCAGCTTGCGGTGCAGCGACTCCGCCTCCTTGCGCGCCGAGTCCAGCTCCGTACGCAGCCGTTCGGTCTCGGTACGGGTGTGGTCGCGGGCCTGCGCCAGCTCCGCGCGCAGCCGCTCCAGCTCGGCCCGGCTCTCCTCGTCGGCCCGCTCGGCGTCCGCGCGCTGGGCCTCCTCGCCGGCCGCGGTGACCAGCTTCACCCAGCCCGCCGGGCGCAGCACATAGGCCGCGGCCGCCACGTCGAGCGGGTCGGCGGCCGGGGGCGGGGAGCCGGCGTCGAGGGCTCCGGCGAGTTCCGGCTGCGCCTCCCGGAACCGCTCGCCGATCCGCTGCCGGAACAGCGCGTCGGTCTCCAGCGCCGCCGCCATCGCGTTCCCGGCGAACTTCGCCCGGCGGTTCGGGGCGAACCGGGCGTACTGCCTCAGCTGGGCGGGCAGTTCCGTCAGGGTCAGCCCGCCGAAGCCGTCCGAGACGATCTGCACGACCCGACGGCGCACACCGTCGGGCAGCGGACGGTCAAGCACCTCAGCGGTGCCGTCGCCCGGCCCCCCGCCTGCGGTCTCCACCATCCGTCACACACCCCAATACCGGAAAGAAGCCTCTCCGGGGCCGCTCCGCTCAGGAGCCGGCGCCCGGCCTGTCCACGAGTTCCACCTGGTCCACCGCGTTGCACCAGCGACAGCGCACCGACTCGATGGTCTCACTGACCACCTCGCGCTCCTCCACCGTCGGCTCGCCGGCCAGGTCCAGGTGCACGTACTCGACGACCTTGGACGAGCGGGTGACGTCGAAACGGGTGAGATTGCCGCAGAGGGTGCAGCGCCACCGGGTCGTGGCGGTCGGCAGGGGAACCGTCATCGCGCTGGTTCGCTTCCTTCTCGTGTCGGTCCGCGCCGCTCCCCGACGCGTGTGGCTCGTAACCCTACGGCCTGGCGACTGCTCGCCGCCCGTCCGTTCCGGGCGGCGAGGCGGTCTGTCGGGTTGCGTCCCGTTACGTCATGCTCTGTAGTCATGATCAGCCCCAGGAGCACGGCGGCCGGCAGGACCCTCGGAGCGGTCCGGGACACTCCGGCGCCGGTGACATACGGCCTCATCGCCCTGTGCTGTGTGCTCTTCGCCCTCGGCCCGGCCTCCGGGCTGGTGCCGGGGTACGGCACCGGGGACGCGCTGCTCGCCGCGCAGCGGGCGTACTTCCGGCGCTGGGGCGTGGTCCCGGCCGAGCTGTTCGACGGGCCGGCCGGGGCCGCGCTCACCCCGGCCACCGCGCTGTTCGTGCACGGCAGCTGGGTGCACCTGCTCGGCAACATGCTCTTCCTCTTCGTCTTCGGAGCGATGACCGAGGAACGGATGGGCCGGGTGGAGTTCACCCTCTTCTACGTCGGCTGCGGCTGCGGCGCCCTGCTCGGCTACGCGGTGGCCAACGCCGCCTCCGGACAGTCGCTGGTCGGCGCCTCCGGTGCGGTCTCGGCGGTCCTCGGAGCCTTCCTGTACCTGTTCCCCCGTGCGCGGGTGACCAGTCTGCTGCCGTTCCTGTTCTTCCTGCCGCTGCGCTTCCCGGCCTGGGTCGTCCTGCCCTGCTGGGCGGCCCTGCAGTGGCTGGCGGCCCAGCGCGCCCCCGACGGGCCCGGGGTGGCCTACCTCGCCCACCTGGTGGGTTTCGGCCTCGGCTTCGGCTACGCGTGGGTGCGCTACGGAAGGAGGAAGGGCGTGAAGGGGGGATCCGGAGGGGCGGTGGTGGGTGACGGGCGGGCGACTAGAGTGAAGGACGCACCGGCTCCGGTCACCGAGGGAGAGAGACAACCGTGATCACCGCGATCGTTCTGATCAAGACCAGCGTGGACCGGATCCCCGAGATCGCCGAGCGGATCGCCGCGCTGGAGAACGTGAGCGAGGTCTTCTCGGTCACCGGCACCTACGACCTGATCGCCATGGTCCGGGTCGCCCGGCACGAGGACCTCGCCGAGGTCATCCCCGGCCGCATCAGCAAGATCCCCGGCGTGCAGGGAACGGACACGCACGTGGCGTTCCGCACCTACTCCCAGCACGACCTGGAGGCCGCGTTCGCGATCGGCCTGGACAACTAGGCCGGGCCCCGGGCCCCCGCGGCCGGGCCGCCCGCTCCGGCACGCCCCGCCGTCCGGGTACAGCACGGCGCCCCGGCCGCGGCCGGGGCGCCCCTCGTCCAGGCTTCACACCGCCGGCACGCAGCGGCCCTCCTCCGTGCGGTACTGCCACTTCGCGCCGTCCCGGACCAGTTCCCTGACGGCGTGCACGAAGCGGTCCACGTGCTCGTCGGGGGTGCCCGCGCCGAAGCTGACGCGGATGGCGTTGAGGGACTTCTCGCCGGGGGCCGCCTCGGGGGCGCCGCACTCGCCCTGGGTCCCCGGGTCGGAGCCGAGCAGGGTGCGCACCAGCGGGTGGGCGCAGAACAGCCCGTCGCGGACGCCGATGCCGTACTCGGCGGAGAGCGCGGCGGCGAAGTGGGAGCTGTTCCAGCCGTCGACGACGAAGGAGAGGACGCCGACGCGCGGGGCGTCGTCGCCGAACAGCGACAGCACGCGCACCTCGGGGACCTCGGCCAGGCCCGCGCGGACCTTGGCGATCAGGTGCTGTTCGCGGGCGACCAGGGTGTCCCAGCCGGCCTCGGTGAGCGCCTTGCAGGCGGCGGCGATGGCGTAGGCGCCGATGACGTTCGGGGAGCCGGCCTCGTGGCGGGCCGCGGTCTCGTGCCACTCGACGGCCACCCCGCCGTCCTCACGCCGGGTCACCCGGCGACTGGCGCCGCCGCCCGCGAGGTAGGGCTCGGCCGCCTGGAGCCAGTCGGCGCGGCCGGCCAGGACGCCGGAGCCGAAGGGGGCGTAGAGCTTGTGGCCGGAGAAGGCGATCCAGTCGACGTCGAGGTCCGTGACGGACACCGGGTGGTGCGGGGCGAGTTGGGCGGCGTCCAGGACGATCCGGGCGCCGTGGGCGTGGGCGGCGGCGGCCAGTTCGCGCACCGGCCACAGCTCGCCGGTGACGTTGGAGGCGCCGGTGACACAGACCAGGGCGGGGCCGTACGGGTCGCGGTCGGCCAGGGCCCGCTCCAGGATCTCCACGGCCTGGCCGGGGGTGCGCGGGGCGTCGAGGTAGGTGACCCGGGCGTGCTGCCAGGGCAGCAGGGAGGCGTGGTGCTCGGTCTCGAACACGAAGACCTGGCAGCCGGCCGGGATCGCCCGGGCCAGCAGGTTGAGGGAGTCGGTGGTGGAGCGGGTGAAGACCACCTGGTCGCCGGCCCGGCAGCCGAGGAACTCGGCGACCGTCCCGCGGGCGTTCTCGAACAGGTCGGTGGAGAGCTGGGAGAGGTAACCGGCCCCACGGTGGACGCTGCCGTAGTACGGGGCGTAGGCGGCGACGTCGTCCCAGACGCGCTGGAGGGCGGGGGCGCTGGCCGCGTAGTCGAGGGCCGCGTAGGTGACCTCGCCCCCGGTGACCAATGGAACGGTGACATCCCGCCCCAGAACGGGCAGAGGGGTGCAAAGCGACTGGTCGGCGGCAGCGGTGGAGACAGACATGGCGGACTCCCGTGAAGGAATACGAGGAAGGGAAAGACAGGGAAAAGGGGTGTGCGGAGGCGGGGCTCTGCGGCCCTAAAGCATTCGCTTGCTCACGGAAGACTCCTCGACGACCAGGATCCCTGGTGGCACGAGGGATCCGCGCTTGCCGCGGACCTTGCTGTCCGCGGCCTGGTCTTCACCCGGGGCACCCCGCCACGGACGGAGGGTTGCCGGACAGTCGGCCGGGGCCTCATGACTGTCACTCATGACCTGGTAGAGGAACGTACGTGAAGTGATCGCCGCCCCGCAACCCGGTGTCCGGATCGCGGGACGGCCCGCCCCGCCGGGCGGTCAGGCGTTGCTGGCGGTCACCCAGCGCTCCAGCGCCCGCCGGGCCGCCCCGGAGTCGATGGACTCGGCGGCCTTCGCCAGCCCCGCGCGGATCCGGTCGGCGAGCGGCTCGTCCGTCGGGTCCAGGGCCGTCAGCGCCGCCGCCGCGTTCAGCAGGACGGCGTCCCGTACGGCACCCCGCTCGCCGTCCAGCAGCCGTCGGGCGACCTGGGCGTTGTAGGCCGGGTCGCCGCCGCGCAGGGCCTCCACCGGGACCAGGTCGATGCCGACGTCCCGGGGGTCGAAGGACTCCTCGGTGACCTTGCCGTCGCGCACCACCCAGACCCGGGAGGTGGCCGTCGTGGTCAGTTCGTCCAGCCCGTCGTCACCGCGGAAGACCAGCGAGGAGTTGCCGCGTTCGGCGAGCACGCCCGCGACGATCGGGGCCTCGCGGGCGACGGCCACGCCGACCGCCTGGGCCCGCACCCGCGCCGGGTTGGTCAGCGGGCCGAGCAGGTTGAACACCGTTCGGATACCCAACTGCCCACGCGCGGCGCCGACATGACGCAGCGCCGGGTGGAACTTCACGGCGAAGCAGAAGGTGATCCCGGCCTCCTCGGCGACCTCGGCCACCCGGCGGGGCGTGAGGTCGAGGTTGACCCCGAGCTTCTCCAGCACGTCGGAGGAGCCGGACGCCGAGGACGCGGCCCGGTTGCCGTGCTTGACGACCTTCGCGCCCGTGCCGGCGACGACGAGCGAGGCCATCGTGGAGATGTTCACCGTCTTGGCCCCGTCGCCGCCGGTGCCGACGATGTCCACGGTGCGGCCGGGCACCTCGATCACGTTCGCGTGCCGGTACATCGTGCGGACCAGGCCGGTGATCTCCTCGACCGTCTGCCCCTTCGCCCGCAGCGCCACCGCGAACCCGGCGATCTGCGCGTCGGTCGCCTCGCCCCGCATGATCTTGTCCATCGCCCACGCGGTGTCGTCGGCGCCGAGGTCCCGGCCCTCCAGCAGACCGTTCAGCAGGACGGGCCAGGAGCGGCCCGCCGCGGTGTCGCCTCCAGCGGGGGTCACAGCGCTCATCAGCCGCTCCTTGTCCAGATACCTGCTCGTCGTACACCACCCTATCCAGCCGGACGCGCGCCGAGGGGCCCCGTCCGGGTCACGGACGGGGCCCCTCGGCGCGCCGGGGATCAGTGGTGGCCGTGGCCGCTCGCGATCTCCTTGTACTCGTCGACGGTCGGCTTGGGGATCTGGCTCTCCTCGCCGTAGTAGGCGTGGGACAGCTTCACGCGCAGCTTCTCCGAGGCCGGAACCTTGCGCTCGACGCCGTTCTCGTCGACCGTCGGGCCGATCTCGGCCGGTGCGTACTGCTTGTGCGAGGTGAGGGTGTGCAGCTGCTCCTGGCTGAGCGGCTCGTGCACCTCGATGTACTCGCCGTGCGGGAGCCGTTTGACGATGCCGGTCTCGCGGCCGTGCAGCACCTTGTCGCGGTCCCGGCGCTGCAGGCCGAGGCAGATCCGCTTGGTGACGATGAAGGCGATGACCGGGCCGACGAAGTAGGCGATCCGGACGAACCAGGTGACGGCGTTGATCGACAGGTGGAAGTGGGTGGCGACGATGTCGTTGCCGCCGCCGATCAGCATCACGAAGTACACGGTCAGCCAGGCGACACCGAACGCGGTGCGGGTGGCGGCGTTGCGCGGGCGGTCCAGGATGTGGTGCTCGCGCTTGTCGCGGGTGATCCACGCCTCGATGAACGGGTAGGCCGCGATGGCCGCGAGGATCAGGCCGAACATGACCAGCGGGACGAACACGCCCAGCACGAGGGTGTGGCCCCAGAAGTTGATCTCCCAGCCCGGCATGGCGCGGATGAGGCCCTCGGCCATGCCCATGTACCAGTCGGGCTGGGCGCCGGTGGAGACCTGGTCGGGACGGTAGGGGCCGATCGCCCAGATCGGGTTGATCTGGGCGATGGCGGCCAGGGCCGCGAGGACGCCGAAGACGAGGAAGAAGAAGCCTCCGGCCTTGGCCATGTAGACGGGCAGCAGCGGCATGCCGACGACGTTCTTCTCGGTCTTGCCGGGACCCGCGAACTGCGTGTGCTTGTGGTAGAAGACCAGGATCAGGTGGGCCACCATCAGGCCCAGCATCAGGCCCGGCAGCAGCAGGATGTGGATGGTGTAGAAGCGGGCCACGAACTCGTGGCCGGGGAACTCCCCGCCGAAGAGGAAGAACGACAGATACGTGCCGACGATCGGCACGGACAGGATCGCGCCCTCCATGAAGCGGACACCGGTGCCGGAGAGCAGGTCGTCCGGGAGCGAGTAGCCGGTGAAGCCGGTGAACATGCCGAGCACGAGCAGCAGGAAGCCGAACAGCCAGTTCAGCTCGCGCGGCTTGCGGAAGGCGCCGGAGAAGAACACGCGCATCATGTGCACGAACATCCCGGCGATGAACACGACCGCGCCCCAGTGGTGGATCTGCCGGACGAGCAGGCCGCCGCGCACGTCGAAGGAGATGTGCAGGGTCGAGCTGAACGCCTCCGACATCATCTGCCCCTGCAGCGGGACGTAGCCGCCGTGGTACTCCACCTCGTTCATCGCCGGGTGGAAGAACAGCGTCAGATAGACGCCCGTCAGGATGATGATCAGAAACGAGTAGAGGCAGATCTCGCCCAGCATGAACGACCAGTGGTCGGGGAAGATCTTGCGCATGTTGGCCTTGGCCAGGGTGTAGAGCCCCAGCCGGCCGTCGGCCCAGTCGGCGAGGCGCTCGCCTGCCGGTGCCGCCCCGCGGGGGCGGCCGGCCGCGCCGGGTCGAGGGGTTTCGTTCGGTGCAGTACTCATCCGCGCTCCCAGAAAGCAGGACCGACGGGCTCCTCGAAGTCGCCGAGCGCCTGGAGGTAACCCTCGTTGTCCACGCCGATGCGCAGCTGCGGCAGGGCGTGGCCGGCGGGGCCGAAGATCACTCGGGCGCCGTCGGTGAGGTCGAAGGTGGACTGGTGGCAGGGACACAGCACGTGGCGCGTCTGCTGTTCGTAGAGCGAGATCGGGCAGCCCACGTGGGTGCAGATCTTCGAGTAGGCGACGATGCCCTGGTGCGACCAGTCGAGCTCGCGCTTGTCCTTGATGTCGTCCGGCTGGAGCCGGACGATCATCAGGGCCGCCTTGGCGATCTCGTTCTGGAAGTCCTCGTCGTGCTCGGACAGGCCCTCGGGCATGGCGAAGGTCAGCGAGCCGACGGTCACGTCTTCCGGGCGCAGCGGCCGGCCGGTGTTCATGTCGGCCAGGCGCTTGCCCTTGGCCCACAGGGTGTGGCGCAGCTTGGTGCCGGGTGCCGGCCCCAGGCCGCCGAGCAGCATCAGACCGGTCAGCGGCACCAGCGCCATCGCACCGAGCAGGGTGGTGCGGATCAGCTTGCGGCGGCCGAAACCTGACTCCGCGGCACCCTGGCGGAAGTCCGCGTGGACCTTCGCCCGCACCTGGGGCGCCGCCTCGATCGGGTGCCGGTCGTCGGCGGTCTCCACGTCCGACATCAAGGTGCGGGCCCAGTGGACCGCGCCCGCGCCGATGCAGAACAGCGCCACACCCAGCGTCAGCCCCAACGCGAAGTTCATCGCGCCGATGCGGCCCAGCGGGAAGACGAAAATCGACTTGTCGGGGGGAATCAGCAGGTAGGCGACGATGAAACCGATGGTCGCCAGCATCGACACGGTGAACAGCAGGGCCACCGTGTGCTCGGACCGCTTCGCGGCCCGCTCGTCGACGTCCTGGATCCGGTGCTCGTGCGGCGGCAGTCCGGGGTCCGCGAACGGGTTCTCCTCGTCGGCCACGGAGACGGCACCGTGCACACCTTCGCCGGCGGGCTGCTCGGCACGCGGACGCCCTTCCGGCATGTCCCGGTTTCCCATAGTGCTCCAGACCGCCGTGGTTTGGTGTATTCACACCGTACTACGTAGATTGTCCGGATAGCCGGGCCATTACTCCGGCCGGGGGTGTTTCCGCACAAGGGCCGCGACCGCCCGCCGGCCCCTTCCCCCGCAAGGCCCGCGCGCTCCCGGCCGGAAGGGCCGCGCGCGCCGTCGCACGGCCCGGCCGGTGCCGTCCGGCCAGGTTTCGTTCACCACCCGTAATCCGGCCACCTGTGAATCGACGTTAGAAAGCTCACGTTTAGCGGCCCATTGCGGTAAATCGGCCGTATCGCGGAACCCGACGGGTCATCAACTCGCCGCGTTATGGCGGGATTCGGCCAAACAGCTGACCGAACGTTATCATCTGGTTACCTCGCCGGTATCGATCCGTTATCGCCGTGATCATAAGGTGATTTTCGTTCTCACCGCGCAAGGGAATTCCCCTCCGTCGCCAGCGCACACGACGGGGGAAGCGGGACCGGCCAACGAGCTTTCTCATTGTTCTCCCGGGGCCCCGACGTATGTCCGATCGGCATTTCCGCGGGCTACACCAGCACAAAGACGGGGAAAAAATTCGTGTCACAAACTCGCATTGTCGACGTGGTTAATTTCATGCCGGAGCGGGTGGTCAGGAACAGCGAGCTGCCGGGCGAGGGCGGCGATCTCGGCGACCACGCGTTCTTCGCGGGCGTGCACGAGCGGCGCTTCGCCTGGCCCGACTACACGTCAGCCCGGCTGGGCGCGAAGGCACTTGAGAAGCTGCTGGAGCGAAACGGCGTACCGGCGGCCGACGTCGATCTCATCATCTGCGCCTCCCAGCTGAACGACGCCTTCTCACCCGGCGTGGGCACGGCCATCCAGTACGCGGTCGGCGCCACCAAGGCGGCCGTGCTCCAGGTGGACAACGGCTGCTGCTCCTGGATCTCCTCCATCAACACGGCCCGGGCCTTCATCGACTCGGGCCAGTACCGTACGGTCGCGGTGGTCACGGTCACCAACTTCGTGTCCCGGCTCGAGGAGTTCCAGAAGGCGCCCGAGTCCCGGGTGCTCGGTGACGGGGCGTCCGCCACCCTCGTCACGGCCGGCGACGAGCCGACCATCCTCTCCATCCACGAGCAGGCCTTCGGGGAGAACTGGGGAGCGCTCAAGGTCGAGCCGGACACCGTCGAGGGCATGGAGATCCCCTACTGGTCGGCCGGCTCCGGCGCGCTCACCGTGAAGTTCGACCAGTCCATGCTGGCGCGTCTGTACACCGTCACCATGGAACAGCTTCCCCAGGCGGTCGACATCGCGCTGGAGAAGGCCGGTGTGGAGAACAAGGACGTCGCTTTCCTGATCACCCACCAGCCGAACGAGAAATACGTCGCCGAGTGGCGCAAGCGCTGCGGTTTCGACGATTCCCGGGCGCACGACACGCTCGCCACCTACGGCAACATGTTCCAGGGCACCCTTCCGGTGACTTTCGCCGACGCCCTCGACAAGAAGATGATCTCGCCCGGCGATCTCATCGCGTTCGCGACCTTCTCCCACGGCGGAGAACTCGTCGGTTCCATGGTCTGGCGCTGGAACTGATCTTCCGGGGCATCCCCGCCTGCCCGTTCTCTTTCATTCCGTTCATTCTTTTACCACTTCATGAGGAGAAGTATGTCCCAGCGCGTTCCCGACGAGTCGGGTCTGGCCCAGAACTACGTCCTGGACCGGTCCGACCTTGAGGGCCTGGACCTGGTGTGGAACGAGAACACCGGCATGGACGACATGATGAAGCTCATGGAGAGCAAGACGAAGGAGACGTACGACCACGGCGAGATCTTCGGTCAGTACTGCTCCCTCGCCGAGCACATCAACGTCCCCTACGACATCGTCTTCGAGTACGCGGCCAACGCCCGCTCCCTGGAGGAGTGGACGTACAGCATCCGCAACATGAAGCACCTCGGCGGCGGTCTGTACCGCGCGGACGAGATGATCCAGCCGAACACGGACATCTACATCCGCGCCGACGCGCAGAAGGGTCCCGAGCACGGTCTCGTGGTCTACCCGTGCGCCTGGGACCAGGGCCACGAGCTGTGGATGCGGTACTACATGACGATCATCGACTCGTCGAAGGTCC
The DNA here is from genome assembly GCF_039532885.1 of Streptomyces nogalater. Classification (NCBI taxonomy): domain Bacteria; kingdom Bacillati; phylum Actinomycetota; class Actinomycetes; order Kitasatosporales; family Streptomycetaceae; genus Streptomyces; species Streptomyces nogalater. Next base: position 306,221 of record NZ_BAAASM010000001.1, read on the forward strand.
TCAACAAGCCGGGCACCGTGGTGCTGTGGACCAACTGCAAGCACCCGTACTACGACCGTACGACGGAGAACGTCCCGGACTACATCGCCGAGGGCCGGGCCCGCACCGACCGCGTCTGGGTCGGTGACATCTGGCCCGTCTTCCACGCCGGCCACAGCATCGAGATGGGCAACCTCAAGCGGATCCTGGAGCACCGCTTCGGCGCCGACAAGGCCTGAGCCCGCCGCGGGGCGGCCCCGGCCGCCCCGCTTCAGCACCACGACGAAGCACACGCCACACATGGGGGATCAATGCGGCTGGCCGATGCCTTGGTCACGGTTCTGCGCGACCTGGACACCAGGTACGTTTTCGGAGTCAGTGGCGCGAACATCGAGCACGTCCACGATGCGATCGAAAGGCTCGGTCAGGGCCGTCTGACGTCCGTGCTGGCGAAGCGGGAGGACGGCGCGGCGAACATGGCGGACGCCCGCGCCCGGGTGCACCGCACGCTGGGGGTGTGCTGTTCGACCTCCGGCGGCGGCATGATGAACCTGGTGGCCGGGCTGGCCGAGTCCCACGCGGAGTCGGTGCCGGTCCTCGCGCTGGTCGGGCAGCCGCCGGCCGCCCTGGACGGCCGGGGCTCCTTCCAGGACTCCTCCGGGATCGGCCGGAGTGTGGACGCCCGGGCGCTGCTGAGCGCCGTCACCAAGAAGACCGTCCGGGTCACCGGGGCGGAGGGCTTCTGGGACCTGCTGCGCGACGCGGTCTCCACCTGCCTCGGCGGCCGCAAGGGCCCGGTGGCCCTGCTGCTCCCCCGGGACGTCTACGAGCTGGAGGTCGGCGACCTCCCGGCCGACTGGCCGACCCACCTCGGCGCCTTCATCGAGCCCGAACCACTGCCCGGGCAGGAGGTGTCCGCCCTCTTCGACCGGCTGCGCGGGGCCGACGCCCCGGTGCTGCTGCTCGGCCACGGCAACCGCCGCTCCTGTGACCCGGAGGCGGTGCGCGTCTTCGCCGAGCGGACCCGGATCCCCGTGGTGACCACCATGGGCGCACGCGGCGAGTTCCCCAACGACAGCGACCTGTACCTCGGCGTCGTCGGCGAGGGCGGCCACCCCTCGGCCGCCGAGTACGTGGCCAAGTCGGACTTCGTGGTCCTGGTGGGCACCGGCCTGGCCATGATGACCCGGCGCGCGCTGGGCGACTGGGACCCGGCCCGGGCCGGCGCGGTCAACATCGACCTCGGCGAGATCGAGCGGTCGGACCTCGCCGGCACCACGGTCCGCGGGGACATCGGCGAGGTGTTCCGGCTGCTGGAACGGCTGAGGACACAACGCCCCTTCACGGCTCCGCCGGTCGCCGGCTACGAGCTGACCCGCTTCGTGGCCCGGCCCGCCGTGCCCGTCCCGGGGCGCACCGGCGGGACGGGCGAGGACGCGCTGCTGCAGAGCGAGGCCGTCCGGCTGCTCCAGGAACACCTGCCGCAGGGCGGCCACCTGCTCTACGACGCCGGGAACTGCGCCGTCGCCGCCATGCACTACGGGTCCGTCCCGGCCGGCTCCTCCTCCACCATCGCCCTGGGCATGGGCGGCATGGGCTACAGCGTCGGGGCGGCCGTCGGCGCCCAGCTGGGCTCGCCGGAAGGCACCCGGACGGTGGTGTTCTGCGGGGACGGGGCGTTCCTGATGAGCGGCCTGGAGACGCACACCGCCGTGGAGCTGGGCCTGCCCATCCTGTACGTCGTCTTCAACAACGGCATGCACGGCATGTGCGCCACGCGCCAGCAGCGGTTCTTCGACTCCCGGATCACCACCGTGGACTACACGCCCGTCGACGTGTGCACGGTGGCGCGGGGCCTGGGCTCCCCCGACCGGCTGTGGGTCGGCAGTGCCGGGACCGCCGCCGAGCTGGCCGGGCGGCTGGAGGAGTACCGGCGCCACGCGCATCTGCCCGGGGTCCTCGAACTCCGGCTCACCGTGGAGGAGGAGCCGCCCTTCGCCTCCTTCCTGCCCGCCGACGCCCCCACCGTGTCGGTGCCCAGGCAACGACAGGCCGCCGTCTCCCGCGAGATGACCGGCAGCGCCCTCTGACGCGTCGCCCTCCGTACGCCTCCGTCCGCGGTTCCGTCAGCCGTCCCGCCGCCGCACCCGGCCGAGCGGGACGGCGGGGACGCGCGGGCCCCACCGGAAAGAACTCACATGACAGTGCAAGAGCTGGACCTCGCAGGTATCACGGACTCCGGGCTGCGCGCCGACTACATCGCGAGCTCCCGGCTGTTCCGCAGGATCGGGCGGGGCCGCTTCCTCGGCCGCTACATGATGCACCCGGCCAAGCGGCCCTACTTCGACACCTTCTTCTCGTTCGTCTGCTACATCGACGACCTGGCCGACGACATCAACCTCAGCGTCGATGTCCGGGCTCGCCGGCTGGACGAGTGGCAGCGCACCTACATGGCCATCGCCAAGGGCGAGGAGCTGCCGAGCGAACACCCGCTGTCGCTGTCGGAGCAGACGGACGCCGCCCTCGCCCGCGCCCTGGTCCACACCCTGCGCACCTGGGACCTGCCCTACCTGCGCGTACCCGAGTTCGTCGACGGCCACCGCAAGGCCCTGACGACGTACGAGTACGCGAACGAGGAGGAGCTGGACGACTTCCTGGAGACGGTCACCCTGCTGCCCGCGATCTGGATCAACCAGATCTTCGAGCCGCTGACCGAGGACGCCGAGGAGCTGTGCCGGCACACCATCACGGCCTTCCAGCTGCTGGACTTCGTCTGGGACCTGCGCGAGGACCTGGACCTGGGCCGGCTGTACCTCCCGCTGGACCACCTGGCCCGCTTCGGCCTGACCCGCAGGGACCTCGACCGCCAGATCGGCAGCGGCTACATCAGCGACTCCCTGCGCGAGCTGATCCAGTTCGAGATCGACATCGCGCGGAGGCACATGGACGCCGGCCGGTCCTGGCCGCAGACGCTGCACCCGACGGCGCGGATCTTCATGGAGACCGACATCCAGACGCACGACTCCATGTTCCCGGAGCTGGTCAAGGACGACTACGCGTTCTTCAAGAACCCCCGGCGCGGCCTGGACTTCGTCTCGGGCCGGATGATCCCGCGCACGGCCAAGGCCATCGCCCGCGCCCGCACCGCCAACCAGCAGGCCACCCGCGCCGGTTACCGCATCCGGCCGCCGTACCGGGGCACCGGGGCATGACCCGCGGGGCGGTCCTGAGCGGCCTGGGCACCTGGCTCCCGCCGCAGGTGGTCACCAACGACATGCTCTCGTCGGAACTGGACACCTCCGACGAGTGGATCCGGACCCGCACCGGCATCGGCCGGCGGCACATCGCGTCGCCGGGCATGAGCACCGGGCACCTCGCCACCGAGGCGGCGCGCCGGGCGCTGAAGTCGGCCGGCACCGACCGCGTGGACGTGGTCGTCGTCGCCACGAGCACCCCGGACCGCCCCTGCCCCGCGACCGCCCCGGTGGTCGCCTCCGCGCTCGGGCTGACCGGGACCGGCGCCTTCGACGTGGCCGCGGTGTGCACGGGCTTCGTGTACGCGCTGGCCACCGCGGCGGGGCTGATCGCCGGCCGGGTCGCCGACAGCGCGCTGGTGATCGGGGCGGACACCTTCTCCACCATCCTCGACCCGGGGGACCGCACCACCCGGGTGATCTTCGGTGACGGCGCCGGCGCGGTCGTACTGCGCGCCGGCGACCAGGCCGAAGAGGGGGCCCTGCGCGGCTTCGACCTGGGCAGCGACGGCACGGGCGTGGACCTCATCACGGTGCCCGGCGGGGGCTCCGAACAGCGGCTGAGCGGAGCCGAACCGGCTCCGGGCGACGCGTACTTCCACATGGACGGCCCGCAGGTCTTCACCCGTGCCGTCCGGTACATGACCGGGTCGGTGCGCAAGGTCCTGGACGCCGCCGCGCTGGCTCCCGAGGACCTCGCCCACCTGGTCCCGCACCAGGCGAACGTCAGGATCCTCGACACCTGCGCCCGGGAACTGGGGCTGCCCACCGAGCGCGTGGTGAAGAACATCGACCGGGTCGGCAACACCGTGGCCGCCTCCATCCCGCTCGCGCTCGCCGCGGGTGCGGCCGACGGGCGGCTGCGGGCGGGCGACCCGGTGGTCCTCACCGGCTTCGGCGGCGGACTGACCTGGGGCTCGGCACTGCTCACCTGGCCCGGCGGCCTCACGGTGATCGACGGCTGACGGCACCCTCCACAGAGAGAGAATCATGAACACCATCGACCAGAACCTGAAGGCGCTGCTCGACGAGCGGTTCCCCCAGTCCACCGACCGCCTCTTCGAGGGCGCGTCGTTCAAAGACGCCGGCATGGACTCGATGGGGGTCGTCGAATTCATCGTGGCCCTGGAGCGGCAGTTCTCCACCCCGACGCTGAACGGCAACGAACTCGGCGCCGAGTCCACGCTCCAGGACGCGCGTGATCTGCTCACCTCGGTGGGCGTCGGCTGATGCCCCGGCCGCATCGGCTCACCCTCAACGAGCACCCGCTGCCGCCGCTCGACTCCGTCGCCGCCGAGATCGCCCGGCACGCCACCGCGGTCAACCGGTACCCGGAGTTCTATCCCGAGCGGCTGCGCGGGATCGTCGCCGACTGGCTGGGGCTGCCCGGTGAGCAGGTGGTGCTCGGCGCGGGCTCCGTGGGCGTCGCGCTGCAGGCGCTCCAGGCGGGTGTGTCCGCCGGCGGGGGGCTGGCATACGGATGGCGCAACTTCGATGCCTATCCCCTGCTCGCCGGCATGGTGGGGGCGCGCCGCATCGAGGTGCCCCTGCTGCCGGGCGGGCACCAGGACCTCGACGCGCTGGCGAAGGCGGTGCAGGACGCGGACGCGGTCATCGTGTGCAACCCGCACAACCCGACCGGCCGGCTGGTCCCCGGCGACGAGCTGAAGGAGTTCGTCGGCCGGGTCCCCGAGCACGTCCTGGTGGTCCTGGACGAGGCGTACATCGAGTTCGTCGCCCCCTCGGGCCGTACGGACTCGCTGCGCTGGATACGGGAGTTCCCGAACCTGCTGGTGCTGCGCACCTTCTCCAAGGCCTGGGGGCTGGCCGACATGCGCGTCGGGTACGGCGTGACGTCCCCGGAGTGGGCCGCGCGGATCCGCCGCCACCAGCTGCCGTACTCCCTCAGCACCCTGTCGGCGGTGGCGGTGGAGACCTCGCTGCGCGCCCGGCCGGAGCTTGAGGAGCGGATCGCCGTCATCGTCGGCGAGCGCGAGCGGCTGGCCGGCGGGCTGGCCCGCGGCGGCTGGGAGGTACTGCCGAGCCAGACCAACTTCCTGTGGCTGGACGAACCGGAGCGGACCGAGGAGATCCGTCTCGCCCTGGAGAGCGAGGGCGTGCAGGCCCGTGTCTACGCCGGCGAGGGCGTCCGCCTCACCGTCGGCGACACCGACGCCAACGACAGCGTGCTGCGCGCCCTGGTCTGACCCGCCCACACGTGAAGAGCCGCTGCCGACGGTCTCCCGCCGGCAGCGGCTCTTGTCGTGTGTCAGGACCCGGTCGTCACCAGCCGCCGCCCGGCGCGACGCGCCGTACGCCCGGCAGGGCCGCCTCCAGAACGGTGGGGAACCAGGCCGAGAAGCCGGTCTCGGCGCGCAGCGCGGCCAGCTCGCCGGGGGTCACGAACCGGTAGTCGTGGATCTCGGACGGGTCCGGCCGCGGAGTGTCCTCCACCAGGCCTACGAAGAGGTGGTTGTACTCCTTCTCCACCAGGCCGGAGATCTCGTCCGGGTGCTCGTAGGTGACCGTGCCGGCCGGCTCCAGCGGGATGCCGTGCAGGCCCAGTTCCTCGCCGACGCGGCGGGCCGCCGCCTCCCGGGCGGGCTCGTCCGGGTACGGGTGCCCGCAGCAGGTGTTGGACCACACGCCCGGCGAGTGGTACTTGGTCAGTGCCCGCTGCTGGAGCAGCATGCGTCCCTCGGCGTCGAACAGGAACACCGAGAAGGCCCGGTGCAGACGGCCGGGCGCCTGGTGTGCCGAGAGCTTCTCGGCGACACCGATCGTCCGGCCCTCCTCGTCGACGAGTTCGAGCAGGATCGGCTCCGTCGCGGGGCTGTCGGAGGTTTGCGTGGTCATCGGCTGGAGCCCACCCTGGGAGTCGTGGTGACGGGGAGCCGGGCCGGGCCGCGCAGCCACAGGCCGGGCTTCAGCGCCACCTCGTCGTCGTCCGGCTTGATCGAGGCACAGCGCGCCGCGAGACCGATCAGCGCCTCCTTGGCCATCAGCCGGGAGAGGTTGTCGCCGAGGCAGTAGTGGATACCGCGGCCGAACGACAGGTGCTTGCGGCCGTGCTTGCCGAGGGCCAGGGTGTCGGGGTTGTCGAAGGCCCGCTCGTCCCGGTTGGCCGCGGCCAGCATCAGCAGCACCACGGCACCGCGCTCCATGGTCTGTCCGTGCAGGGTGATCGGCTCGTTGACCACGCGCCAGGAGGCGTGCGTGGGCGGCTCCAGGCGCAGCACCTCGTCCAGCACGTCGTCGGCGAGGGAGGGGTCGGCGGCGAGCCGCTCCAGCACGTCCGGGTGCTCGGCCAGCATGACCGCGGCGTTGCCGATGAGGTTGGCGAAGGTGTCCAGGCCCGGCACGATGAGCAGCACGCACACCGCGGCGATCTGGTGGATCGTCAGGCCCTCGATGGTCTCGCCGGCCCGGGTCAGCTCGGTGATCAGGTCGGTGCCGTCCCCGCCCTCGCGCTCCCGGAGCACCTTGACGAAGTACTCGGTGCACTGCGCCACCGCGCGCTGGCAGGCGACCGCCACGTCCTCCGACGGAGCGGCGCCCAGCTCCAGGATGTGCGCGATCTCCGTCGACCAGGCGGCGAGGAGCTTCTGGTCCTCGCGGTCGATGCCCATCATGTCGCCGAGCACGCGCACGGGCAGCTGGGAGGCCAGCACCTCCATGACGTCGAACCGCTCGGGGAGGTCCGCCAGCAGTTCGTCCACGACCGTGGTGACCGACTTGATCAGCGCCTCCACCGCGGACGGGGTGAACGGCGCGGCGACGAGGTTGCGCAGCTTGGTGTGGTCCGGCGGGTCCAGCAGCCTGAAGAGGTTGGCGTCCCAGCCGTCCAGGCCGAGACCGAGGAACGGCGGCGGTTCCTCGTCGGGGCCGCCGCCGGCCACCTGGGCGAAGAACTGGGTGCCCCCGAGATCCTTGCCGAGCCGGCGGTCACGCAGCAGCGCCTCGACGTCCTCGTAGCGGCTGACCACCCAGGAGTTGAGCGGGCCCGCCAGGACGGGGTGCTGGTCCCGGAGTGTCGCGTAGACCGGATAGGGGTTCCGACGGAAACCGGGGTCGGTCGGATCGAAAGAGAATTCGGGCTCGGCAGGATCTGCCATCAGTGACTCCCCCATTATCACGCCGTGGGCGGCCCGCGCGGGCTTCTGGCCCCGGCTCAAGATCACGACAGTGTGATCATAGCGTCGATCCGGCGACAGCCGGATAACGGGTCGATAACCGCGGACACATCCCGTACACAAAAAGGCGGCCCCACGGACCGGGTCCGTGGGGCCGCCTTCGTGGCGTTCAGTAACGGCGGATCAGTGGTGGCCGTGGCCGCTCGTGATCTCCTTGTACTCCTCCGCCCTCGGCTTCGGGATCTGGGCGCCCTCGCCGTAGTAGGCGTTGGACAGCTTCGCCCGCAGCTTCTGCGAGGCCGGAACTTTGCGCTCGACGCCGTTGTCGTCGACCGTCGGGCCGATCTCGGCCGGCGCGTACTGCTCGTGCGCGGTGAGCGTGTGCAGCTGCTCCTGGCTGAGCGGCTCGTGCACCTCGATGAACTCACCGTGCGGCAGCCGCTTGATGATGCCGGTCTCGCGACCGTGCAGCACCTTGTCGCGGTCCCGGCGCTGCAGGCCGAGGCAGATCCGCTTGGTGACGATGTACGCGATGACCGGGCCGGCGAACAGGAAGACCCGGATGAACCAGGTCACGGCGTTGACCGAGAGGTGGAAGTGCGTCGCCCACAGGTCGTTGCCGCCACCCACCATGGCCATCGCGAAGAACGTCAGCCAGGCGACACCGAGAGCGGTGCGCGTCGGGGCGTTGCGCGGGCGGTCCAGGATGTGGTGCTCGCGCTTGTCGCCGGTGATCCAGGACTCGATGAACGGGTAGACCGCGATCGAGACCAGCATCAGACCGAAGACGATCAGCGGGATGAGCACACCGAGGACCAGCGTGTGGCCCGCGAAGTTGATCTCCCAGCCCGGCATCACACGCACGAAGCCCTCGGAGAAGCCCATGTACCAGTCGGGCTGGGCGCCGGTGGACACCTGGTCCGGACGGTAGGGACCCATCGCCCAGATCGGGTTGATCTGCGCGATGGCGGCCAGCATCGCCAGGACACCGAAGACCAGGAAGAAGAAGCCTCCGGCCTTGGCCATGTAGACCGGCAGCAGCGGCATGCCGACGACGTTCTTCTCGGTCTTGCCGGGACCCGCGAACTGCGTGTGCTTGTGGTAGAAGACCAGGATCAGGTGGGCCACCATCAGGCCCAGCATGATGCCCGGCAGCAGCAGGATGTGGATCGAGTAGAACCGGGCCACGAAGTCGTGGCCGGGGAACTCGCCGCCGAAGAGGAAGAACGAGATGTACGTGCCGACGATCGGCACGGACAGCACCAGGCCCTCGGCGATGCGCACACCGGTGCCGGAGAGCAGATCGTCCGGGAGCGAGTAACCGGTGAAGCCGGTGAACATGCCCAGGACGAACAGCAGGAAGCCGAACAGCCAGTTGACCTCACGCGGCTTGCGGAACGCGCCGGTGAAGAACACGCGCATCATGTGCACGAACATGCCCGCGAGGAACACGATCGCGCCCCAGTGGTGGATCTGCCGGATGAGCAGACCACCGCGCACGTCGAAGGAGATGTGCAGGGTCGAGTTGAACGCCTCGGACATCAGCTGTCCCTGGAGCGGGACGTAGCTGCCGTGGTACTCCACCTCGTTCATCGACGGGTGGAAGAACAGCGTCAGATAGACACCCGTCAGGATGATGATGATGAAGCTGTACATGCACACTTCGCCCAACATGAACGACCAGTGGTCGGGGAAGATCTTGCGCATGTTGGCCTTGGCCAGGGAGTAGATCCCGAGCCGGCCGTCGGCCCAGTCGGCGACGCGCTCGCCGGCCGGTGCCTTCCCGCGAGAGCGGCCCGCCGCGGCGGCGGATGAAGGCGTTTCGTTCGGTGCAGTACTCATCCGCGCTCCCAGAAAGCAGGACCGACGGGCTCCTCGAAGTCGCCGAGCGCCTGGAGGTAACCCTCACTGTCCACGCCGATCCGCAGCTGCGGCAGAGCGTGGCCGGCGGGGCCGAAGATCACTCGGGCGCCGTCGGTGAGGTCGAAGGTGGACTGGTGGCACGGGCACAGCACGTGGTGCGTCTGCTGCTCGTACAGCGAGATCGGGCAGCCCACGTGGGTGCAGATCTTCGAGTACGCGACGATGCCCTGGTGCGACCAGTCGAGCTCGCGCTTGTCCTTGATGTCGTTCGGCTGGAGCCGGACGATCATCAGGGCCGCCTTGGCGATCTCGTTCTGGAAGTCCTCGTCGTGCTCCGACATACCGTCGGGCATGGCGAAGGTCAGCGAGCCGACGGCCACGTCCTCGGGACGCAGCGGCTGGTTGGTGTTCATGTTGACCAGGCGCTTGCCCTTGGCCCACATCGTGTGCCGCAGCTTCGTCTTCGGCGCCGGACCCAGACCGCCCAGCAGCATCACGCCGGAGAGCGGCACCAGCGCCATCGCGCCGAACATGGTGTTGCGGATCAGCTTGCGACGGCCGAAGCCGGACTCCGCGGCACCCTGGCGGAAGTCCGCGTGGACCTTCGCCCGCACCTCCGGCGCCGCCTCGATCGGGTGCCGGTCGTCGGCGACCTCCACGTCCGACATCAGCGTGCGGGCCCAGTGGACCGCGCCCGCGCCGATGCAGAACAGCGCCACACCCAGCGTCAGCCCCAGCGCGAAGTTCATCGCGCTCAGGTGCCCGATCGGGAAGACGAAGATCGACTTGTCGTTCGGGATCGCCAGGTACGAGACGATGAAGCCGATGGTGGCCAGCATCGACACCGTGAACAGGAACGCCACCGCGCGCTCGGACCGCTTCGCGGCCCGCTCGTCGATGTCCTGGATCCGGTGCTCGTGCGGCGGCAGCCCCGGGTCCGCGAACGGGTTCTCCTCGTCCGCGGTCGCTACCGCGCCGTGCGCGTGGTCCTGCTCAGCGGGCAGGTTCTCTTCAGGAATGTCTTGGCTACTCATGACTTCTTGGCCTTTGCGGTCCGAGCGGCGACCCAGACGGCGACCGCGATCAGCGTGCCGAGGCCGAAGATCCAGCCGAACAGACCCTCACTGACCGGCCCGAGGCCGCCCAGCTCCAGACCACCCGGGTTCTCCGTCTTGTCGCCGTTGACCGCGTTCAGGTACGCGATGATGTCCTTCTTGTTCTTCTCCGACATCGTGGTGTCGGGGAAGGACGGCATGTTCTGCGGGCCGGTCTGCATGGCCTCGTAGATGTGCTTCGGAGCGACACCCTCCAGCGTCGGGGCGAACTTGCCCTTGGTCAGGGCACCGCCCTTGCCGGTGAAGTTGTGGCACTGCGCGCAGTTGGTGCGGAACAGCTCGCCACCCTTGGCGATGTCCGCGCCGCCGGGGCCGTACTGCTGCTTGGTGGGCACGCTCGGGCCGGCGCCCAGCGACGCGACGTACGCGGCGAGCTGGTCGATCTGGGCCTGCGTGTAGGTGGGCTTCTTGCGCGGGACCTGGGCGCCCTGCGAGGTCGCGGCGGGCATACGGCCGGTGCCGACCTGGAAGTCGACGGCCGCGGCGCCGACGCCGACGAGGCTCGGGCCGTCGGAGGAGCCCTGGCCACCGGTGCCGTGGCAGCTGGCGCAGCCGACCTCGTAGAGCTTCTTGCCCTCCTTGATGGTCAGGGACTGGGAGGATTCATCGGCCTGCGCCTTGCCCGCAGGCGCGAACGCGGCGTACAGCCCCCCAGTGGCCGCCAGCGCGAGGAGTAGGACGACGACCGCCGCCAGCGGATGGCGTCGTCGTGCGGAGAGCTTTTTCACGGATTACCCCGGTGTCAGGATCTTCTGCGTCGGTGCTTCTGGATGTGCGGGAGCGATCCCGGCTACTTGATCAGGTAGATCGTGGCGAAGAGGCCGATCCAGACGACATCGACGAAGTGCCAGTAGTAGGACACGACGATGGCGGCGGTCGCCTGCTCGTGGGTGAACCTCTTGGCCATGTAGGTACGGCCGAGGACCAGCAGGAAGGCGATGAGGCCGCCCGTCACGTGCAGGCCGTGGAAGCCGGTGGTCAGGTAGAACACCGAGCCGTACGGGTCCGAGGACAGCGAGATGCCGTCCTTCTTCACCAGCTCGGTGTACTCGTAGATCTGACCGCCGATGAAGATCGCACCCATGATGAAGGTGAGGATGAACCAGCCACGGAGCTTCTTCACATCGCCGCGCTCGGCCGCGAACACGCCGAGCTGGCAGGTGAGGGAGGAGAGCACCAGGATCGTGGTGTTCGTCGCGGAGAAGGGCACGTTGAGCGCGTGCGCCATCTCCTTCCAGTGATCCGGTCCGGTCACCGACCGGAGGGTGAAGTACATCGCGAAGAGGGCCGCGAAGAACATCAGCTCGGAACTCAGCCAGATGATGGTTCCGACGCTGGTGAGGTTCGGCCGATTGACCGACGGGTGCGCGTGCCCGGTTTCTACTGTCGTTGCTGTCGCCACGACCGACATTATGTCGGTCGCTTATCTCGCGCTCACTCCGGGGGGTGCCGTTCGGAGTGTTGCCGCCCGCCGAACCGGTGCTGACGTGGTGTTCGGGGGAGTAACATCCGCCCAGACGGCCCTGCCCGTCCCGTCCGTACGACGCCGACGTCCCGGAGGAACAATGCAGCCGACCGCCACGGTGCTGGTCTATAGCGACGACTCCACCACTCGCGAGCAAGTACGGCTGGCCGCGGGGCGCCGGCCCGCCCCGGACGTCCCCTTGGTGGAGTTCGTGGAGTGCGCGACCCCGGACGCGGTGGTGCGGGAGCTGGACAAGGGGGGCATCGACGTCTGCGTGCTGGACGGCGAGGCCGTGCCGATGGGCGGCATGGGCGTGTGCCGGCAGATCAAGGACGAGGTGTTCGGCTGCCCGCCGGTGCTGCTGCTCATGGGGCGGCCGCAGGACGCGTGGCTGGCCACGTGGAGCCGTGCGGACGCGGCGGTGACGCTGCCGGTGGATCCGGTGGAGTTCGCCTCCGCGCTGGCCTCTCTGCTGCGCCAGAAGAGGCTTGTGGGCGCGTAGGGGGCCGGGAGCGCCCAAGAAGCCCGGGGCGCGAAGGAGCGTGCGCGACCGCCGGTTCGTCGTGGCTTGTCGCGCCGTTCCCCGCCCCCCTTTCGGGGCGCTTACGCGGCCCTCGGCTGGAGGCGTACCGCTTCCGCCGGTGCCGGGCCGTCCGGGGTCTTGGTCGTCAGGGCGCTGCCCGTGCGCCACTTCTCCCAGTCGACGTTCCAGTCCCCGAAGCCGTTGCCGAAGGGTTCCATGGTCTGGCCCTGGGAGTTGACGACCTTGACGATGTCGCCCTCGCGGATGTTGTCGTAGAGCCATTCGGCGTTGGCCGTGTTCATCCCGACGCAGCCGTGGCTGACGTTCTCGTAGCCCTGGGAGCCGACGGACCAGGGGGCGGCGTGGACGTACTCGCCGGACCAGGTGACCCGGGTGGCGTAGTACACCGGCAGGTCGTAGGAGTCCGAGGTGCCCTCGGCGATGCCGACGGTGGTGCCGCGCATCCGTACGAAGTACTGCTTCTCCAGCACGACCTTGACGCCGTTGCGGGTCTCGAAGCCGGGCTTGCCGGCGGTGACCGGGATCTGCTCGACGGGCTCACCGTTCTTGTAGTACGTCAGCTGGTGCGCGGCGGCGTCCGTGACGACCTCGACCCGGTCCCCCGTGGTGATCTTCAGCGGCTTGGTCTTCCCGCCCCACAGCCGGTCGCCCACGCGGACGCCGTCCAGGTTGCTGTGCGCCCGGATGGTCGCATGGGCCGGCCAGTACTCCTTGGGCCGGTAATGGAGTTCCTTGTCGTTCACCCAGTACCAGGAGCCCGGCACGGCCGGCGCGGACTCCACCCGCAGCCCCCGCTCCACGATGGCGCGCTGCGCCTTGCCCTTGACCGCCTGGTCCAGTTGGGCCGTGATGGGCTGCCCGACGCCGTAGGTGCCCGTGCCCGGCCCGAAGGTGACGCCCAGGCGCTTGTTGCCGGCGGGCTTGCTGGTGTCGAACGCGAGGGTCTTGCGGCCGGGGGCGCCGTCCTCGTCCTCGGTGCTCACCGTGACCGTGTAGTGGGCGTCCGCGGCCAGCGGGGAGGTGCTGTGCCACCGGCTGCCGTCGGCGGCCAGTTCGCCCGTCACATAACGCCCTGTGGAGTCCCGGGCGGTGACGTCCGTGATCCGGCCCTCACCGCTGTTGGCGGTGACCTCCAGGGGCTTGTCCGGGTCGGCTCGCTTGCCCGCTTCGGTGGGGCCGTTGAAGGAGATCAGGTCCGCTGCGTCGTACGGCCTGGCCGACAGGGGGTTGCCGTCCGAACCGCAAGCGGTGACGCCCGCACCGAGGGCGGTCACCAGCAGGGTGCAGCCGACGACGGTACGGGTCCGCGCAATGTGGTTCATATGATGACGCTATGAGATGAAGTGACTACCGGCACGGTGGGTCACTCATCCGAGCGAACGGTGCTCCGGCAAACGAGTGGAGCCCGGACCCTCCGTGAGGAAGGTCCGGGCTCCCGGTGCGTCCGGCGCCCTACTGGGTCCGGTTCTCACCGTGGTAGTACTCGAACACCCAGCCGAACAGACCGATCAGGATGAACGGGGCGGAGAAGTAGATCAGCCACCAGCCGACCGCGATGCTGAGGAAGGCGATCGCACCGCCGAAGCCCAGCATGAGCGGCTGCCAGCTGTGCGGGCTGAAGAAGCCCAGCTCGCCCGCGTCGTCCGCGACGTCGGCCTCCTTGTCGTCCTGGGCGCCCGCGTCGACCCGCCGGGCGGTGAAGCCCAGGTAGAAGCCGATCATGACGGCCAGGCCGAAGGCCAGGAAGAGCGCGGTGGTACCGGCCGGCTCCTTCGACCACACGCCATACACGATGGCCATGATCAGAATGAAGACGCTCAGCCAGATGAACATCCGACCCTGGATCTTCACTTGCCGGCCTCCTTGCTGCCCGCGACGGCGGTGCCGTGACCGGCGTGCTCAAGCTGTTCGAGCGCGGCGATCTCGGGGTGGTGCAGATCGAACGCCGGGGATTCGCTGCGGATCCGCGGCAGGGTGAGGAAGTTGTGCCGCGGCGGCGGGCAGGAGGTCGCCCACTCCAGCGAGCGGCCGTAGCCCCACGGGTCGTCCACACCGACCGGCTTGCCGTACTTGGCCGTCTTCCACACGTTGTAGAGGAACGGCAGGATCGACAGGCCGAGCAGGAAGGAGCTGATGGTCGACACCGTGTTCAGCGCGGTGAAGCCGTCGGCGTTCAGGTAGTCGGCGTACCGGCGCGGCATGCCCTCGGCGCCCAGCCAGTGCTGGACCAGGAAGGTGCCGTGGAAGCCGATGAACAGCGTCCAGAAGGTGATCTTGCCGAGACGCTCGTCCAGCATCTTGCCGGTCCACTTCGGCCACCAGAAGTGGAAGCCGGAGAACATGGCGAAGACGACCGTACCGAAGACCACGTAGTGGAAGTGGGCCACCACGAAGTACGAGTCGGAGACGTGGAAGTCCATGGGCGGCGAGGCCAGGATGACACCGGTCAGACCACCGAACGTGAAGGTGATCAGGAAGCCGGTGGCCCAGAGCATCGGCGTCTCGAAGGAGAGCGAGCCCTTCCACATCGTGCCGATCCAGTTGAAGAACTTCACACCGGTCGGCACGGCGATCAGGAAGGTCATGAAGGAGAAGAACGGCAGCAGCACCCCGCCGGTGACGTACATGTGGTGGGCCCACACGGTCACGGACAGACCGGCGATCGCGATCGTCGCGGCGATCAGACCCATGTAGCCGAACATCGGCTTACGGGAGAACACCGGAATGACTTCGGAGATGATGCCGAAGAACGGCAGGGCGATGATGTACACCTCTGGGTGTCCGAAGAACCAGAAGAGGTGTTGCCACAGCAGTGCGCCGCCGTTGGCCGCGTCGAAGATGTGGGCGCCGAACTTCCGGTCCGCCTCCAGGGCGAACAGCGCGGCGGCCAGCACCGGGAAGGCCAGCAGGACCAGCACACCGGTCAGCAGCACGTTCCACACGAAGATCGGCATGCGGAACATCGTCATGCCGGGAGCGCGCATGCAGATGATCGTGGTGATGAAGTTGACCGAGCCGAGGATCGTGCCGAAGCCGGAGAAGGCCAGACCCATGATCCACATGTCGGCGCCGACGCCCGGCGAGCGGACCGCGTCCGACAGCGGGGAGTAGGCGAACCAGCCGAAGTCGGCCGCACCCTGCGGGGTGAGGAAGCCGGCCACCGCGATGAGGGAGCCGAACAGGTAGAGCCAGTAGGCGAACATGTTCAGCCGCGGGAACGCCACGTCGGGCGCGCCGATCTGCAGCGGCATGATCCAGTTGGCGAAACCGGCGAACAGCGGCGTCGCGAACATCAGCAGCATGATCGTGCCGTGCATCGTGAACGCCTGGTTGAACTGCTCGTTCGACATGATCTGCAGACCCGGCCGGGCCAGCTCGGCGCGCATGACGAGCGCCATCACGCCACCGATCAGGAAGAACGCGAAAGACGTCGCCAGGTACAGCGTGCCGATCGTCTTGTGGTCGGTGGTCGTCAGCCACTTGACGACGACTTCACCGCGGCGCTGGCGCCGGACCGGCAGCTCGTCCTCGTAGTGGGACCCTGCTGCCGCGGCACCCTGGGGTTCGTTGAGGATGCTCACAGGTTGTTCGTCTCCCGGTTCTTCTCGTGGCTCGTCTGCGCGATGCCGGCGGGAATGTAACCGGTCTGCCCCTTCTTGGCGAGGTCCTTGAGGTGCTGCTCGTAACGCTCGGGGGAGACGACCTTCACGTTGAACAGCATCCGGGAGTGGTCGACGCCGCAGAGCTCGGCGCACTTGCCGAGGAAGGTGCCCTCCTTGTTGGGGGTCACCTGGAAGGCGTTGGTGTGGCCCGGGATGACGTCCTGCTTCATGAGGAACGGCACCACCCAGAAGGAGTGGATGACGTCACGCGAGGTCAGGACGAAGCGGACCGTCTTGCCCTTGGGAAGCCAGAGCGTCGGACCGGGGTTGTTCGTCTGCGGGTTCCGCGTGCCGGGCGTGCCGACGTCGTAGACGCCGCCGGCGTTCGCCGGGAAGTCCTTCTTGAACCGGTCCGGAATGGCGTCCAGGTTCTTGTCGGTCTTGGCATCGCCGGTGGCACCGGGGACGTTCTCGATGTAGTTGAAGCCCCAGCTCCACTGGAAACCGACCACGTTGACCGTGACGTCGGGCTTCTTGGAGGTGTCCAGGAGCTTCGACTCGTCCCGGGCCGTGAAGTAGAAGAGCACCGAGATGATGATGATCGGGACCACTGTGTACAGGGCCTCGATCGGCATGTTGTATCGCGTCTGCGGAGGAACCTCGACCTTGGTGCGGCTGCGCCGGTGGAAGAAAGCACTCCACAGGATCAGGCCCCACACCAGCACGCCGACGGCGAGCGCGGCAGCCCAGGAGCCCTGCCACAGGGAGAGGATCCGCGGAGCCTCTTCCGTGGTCGGGGTGGGCATGCCAAGGCGGGGGAAGTCCTTGTATGTGCAACCGGTTGCGGTCGCCAGGACCAGGCCCGCGGTCAGTGCCTGCAGCAGCTTCCGCCGCATCGGGCGCCGCGGCGAGCGGTCGGAGCCGTTGGGACTCACGTAGCGCCTTCCCGAGAGTCTCGCCCGCGCGGTCGGCTGCGGCCTTCTCGCTGGTCGGTCGCCGCCCTGCGTCGGGCAGGGGTTTGGATGTTTATGCGGACCAAACCCTAGCCCACCCTCTCCGAGGGTTCGCGAGGAGGGGTGCCTACTGGGTGGGGTGGTTCGCTTGATTGGCGGCTGCGGGTGTGTCGTGGCTGGTCGCGCCCCGCGGCGGAGCCGCTGTCGTCACCGCCCCGCGCCCCTGGGCCGGCTGCCTCCGCCGGGGTTTTAACGTTGCCGTATGGCCTACTTTGACGCTGCCTCCGCCGTTCCTCTCCACCCGGTTGCCCGACAGGCTCTGTTGGTCTCTCTGGACGAGGGATGGGCTGACCCCGCGCGACTGTACCGGGAGGGGCGCAAGGCGCGGATGCTGCTGGACGCGGCCCGGGAGGCCGCCGCGGAGGCCGTCGGCTGCCGGGCCGACGAGGTGGTGTTCACCTCCTCCGGGACCCGGGCCGTACACACCGGGATCGCGGGGACGTTGGCCGGGCGGCGGCGGGTGGGACGCCACCTGATCGTGTCCGCTGTCGAACACTCCTCTGTACTCCATTCGGCGGAGGCGTGGGAGGCGGACGGTGGCACCGTCACCCGGGTGGCCGTCAACCAGGCGGGAGCCGTCGGCCCTTCGGGGTACGCGGACGCGCTCCGGGCGGACACCGCGCTGGCCTGTCTGCAGTCGGCCAACCACGAGGTGGGCACCGAGCAGCCGGTGGCCGAGGTGGCCGAGGTGTGCCGGGCCGCCGGGGTGCCGCTGCTGGTGGACGCAGCGCAGTCGCTGGGCTGGGGGCCGGTCGGGGGCGACTGGTCGCTGCTGACGGCCAGCGCGCACAAGTGGGGCGGGCCGTCGGGGGTCGGGCTGCTCGCCGTCCGCAAGGGGGTGCGGTTCGCCGCCCAGGGGCCGGTGGACGAGCGGGAGTCGGGCCGGGCGCCCGGTTTCGAGAACATCCCGGCGATCGTGGCGGCCGTGGCGTCGCTGCGCGCGGTACGGGCCGAGGCGGCCCGGGAGGCGGTACGGCTGCGGGAGCTGACGGAGCGGATCCGGGCCCGGGTTCCGGAGCTGGTGCCGGACGTGGAGGTGGTCGGCGATCCCGGGCGCCGGCTGCCCGGGATCGTCACCTTCTCCTGCCTCTACGTCGACGGCGAGGCCCTGCTGCACGAGCTGGACCGGGCCGGCTTCTCGGTCTCCTCCGGCTCCTCGTGCACGTCCGGCACGCTGACGCCCAGCCATGTGCTGAAGGCGATGGGGGTGCTGAGCGAGGGCAACGTCCGGGTGTCGCTGGCGCCAGGCACGGCGGAGGCGGACGTGGAGCGGTTCCTTCAGGTGCTGCCGGGGGCGGTGGCGGGCGTCCGGGAGAAGCTCGGCGCACCGGCCCCGGCGACGGCCGTCCGGGCGGGGGAACTGGTCGTCGACTCCCTCGGCAAGCGCTGCCCGATCCCGGTCATCGAACTGGCGAAGGTGTTCGGCGAGGTCCCGGTGGGCGGCCTCGTACGGGTCCTCTCGGACGACGAGGCGGCCCGCCTGGACATCCCCGCGTGGTGCGAGATGCGGGGGCAGGAGTACGTGGGCGAGGAGCCGGCGGAACGGGGGACGGCGTACCTGGTCCGCCGGGTGGGCTGAGGGGGCCGGGGCACGGCCCCGAGGGGGCGCGGGGAACCGGGCGGCCAGCTCCCCGCGCGCCGCACTCGACAACGGCGGACCAGGGGCAGACGCGTAGTCGAACAGCCGAATTCCGGCCTCAGCTCAGGTGGGTCCGGACTTCCTGCCCCGCCTCGTCGCCGTAGGCCTTCACGAACCGCTCCATGAAGTGCGTGCGCCGCAGCTGGTACTCCTGCGTGCCCACGGTCTCGATGACCAGCGTGGCGAGCATGCACCCGATCTGCGCCGCGCGCTCCAGTGAGACGCCCCAGGCCAGCCCGGACAGGAATCCCGCGCGGAAGGCGTCGCCGACGCCCGTGGGGTCGGCCTTGCGGTCCTCCTCGGGGACGCCGACCTCGATCGGGTCCGCGCCGGTCCGCTCGATGCGCACGCCCCGCGAGCCGAGCGTGGTGACCCGGTGGCCGACCTTGGACAGGATCTCCGCGTCGCTCCAGCCGGTCTTGGACTCGATGAGCCCCTTCTCGTACTCGTTGGAGAAGAGGTAGGTCGCGCCCTCCAGCAGTATCCGGATCTCCTCGCCCTCCATCCGGGCGATCTGCTGGGAGAAGTCGGCGGCGAACGGGATGTTCCGGGAGCGGCACTCCTCGGTGTGGCGGAGCATCGCCTCGGGGTCGTCGGCGCCGATGAGGACCAGGTCGAGGCCGCCCACGCGGTCCGCGACGGTCTTCAGCTCGATCAGGCGGGCCTCGCTCATCGCACCGGTGTAGAAGGAGCCGATCTGGTTGTGGTCGGCGTCGGTGGTGCACACGAAGCGGGCGGTGTGCAGGGTCTCGGAGATGCGGACCGACTCGGTGTCCACGCCGTGCCGGTCGAGCCAGGCCCGGTACTCGTCGAAGTCGAAGCCGGCGGCGCCGACCAGGATCGGGCGGGTGCCGAGCTGGCCCATGCCGAAGGCGATGTTGGCGGCGACGCCGCCGCGGCGGACGTCGAGGTTGTCGACCAGGAAGGAGAGCGAAACCGTGTGCAGCTGGTCCGCGACGAACTGGTCGGCGAAGCGGCCGGGGAAGGTCATGAGGTGGTCGGTGGCGATGGAGCCGGTGACTGCGATGCGCACGACGGGGTTCTCCTGGGGAGGCTGGATTGACAGTTCACGCTACCGGTTGGACCGCTCTCGCTGAAGCTGACGAAACTACCCGATAGTAGATCTTTCTTCGCGGCCCGCGCCGTGCGTACGGTGCGCTCATGACGAACCCCGAGGTCTTCTCCCCCGCCCCGGCCGAGCCCGACGGCGGCCTCGCCTCCCTGCGGGGCGACTGCGCCCGGATGGTCCCGCACTGGGCGGTCCCGGAGCGGGCCGAGTCGCGTCCGGTGTCCCCGTCCCGTATCCACGGGGTGTCCGTGCCGGTGCGGTCCGCCCGGCTGCTGGACGCGATGTCGGACTACGGCGACTGACCGCGAGGCACGCGTCCGGGAACCGCGCGCCGCCGTCCCGCGTCCCATCGCCGTCCCCCGCGCGGGGACCACGGGACACGACCAGCGAGGAGCGATGCGGTGAACACCGAGCACCCCGACAGCGACCCGGCGCGCGACCGGCCGCCGACGGCGGCCCCCGAGCCGGCGGCCGGCCGCCGCCCCACCACCCTCGTCGCCTGCCTCGCCGCCGCGACCGTGCTGCTCGTCGGCGCCGGTGGCGCCTGCCTCGCCACGGGCGGCGGCCCGGACGTCCGTACGAGCGGCCCCGCCGCGCCCGCCCGCACTCCCCCGCCGCTCACCCTGGACGGCTGGACCGGCACCGGCACCGGCACCGGCGGTATCACGCCCGGCGAGCCCGACCCGTCCGGCGCCCGGTACGTGGCCGCCGACGGACTGCCGGACGGGCCCGGCTCGGCGCCGGTGTACGGGCCGGGGGCCGAGGTCGGCCGGGAGCGGGTGGCGCGGCTGGCACGGGCGCTCGGCATGGACGGGGCTCCGGTGGCCGAGGGGCGGACCTGGCGGGTCGGCGGCCGGGACGGCTCCGGACCGGCCCTGACGGTGCGCCGGGACGCGCCGGGCAACTGGTCGTACAGCCGGTACGCGCCCGGCACCGACGACTGCCGCAAGGTGACCGTCTGCTCCCCGGGCCCGGGCGCCGGGGCCGGTGAACCGGTGAGCGTGGCCGATGCGAGGCGGGCGGCGGCGCCGGTACTGGAGGCGGCCGGGCTGCGGGACGCGCGGACCGACGCGGGCCGGGTGACGGGCGGCCGGCGGGTGGTGGACGCCGATCCGGTGGTGGGCGGGCTGCCCACGTACGGCTGGACGACCGGCCTGACCGTCGGCCGCGGGGGCGAACTGCTCGGCGGCCACGGGCTGCTGGCCGCGCCGGTGAAGGGGGACACGTATCCGGTGCTGGGCGCGGCGCGCACGCTGGAACTGATGAACGCGGCGGCCGGGGGCGGCCCTCGGGCGGGGATCGGCGGGTGCGCGAGCCCGGTGCCGCTGAAGGACCGGCCGGAGGGGCCGTGCGGGGCGTCCACCGGGGTGCCGAAGCGGGCGCGGGAGACACTCACCGTGGAGAAGGCGGTGTTCGGGCTGGCCGCGCACTCCGTGGGCGGGCGGCAGACGCTGGTGCCGTCCTGGCTGTTCCGGGTGCGGGGGGCCGGCGGGGGCGAGGCGTTCACGGTGACGCGTCCGGCGGTCGACCCGGCGTATCTGACGTCCGCGTCCGCGTCTCGGGCGCCGGCGCCGGCGCCGTCCGGGGAGCGCGGGAAGAGTCGGAACGTGCCGGTGACCTCGTACGCGGCCGACGGGCGGACGCTGAGCGTGGGATTCTCCGGCGGGGTGTGCGCCGACTACCGGGTCTCGGCGCGGGAGAGCGGCGACCGGGTGACGGTGACGGTCACCGAGACGCCCTGGCCGGACCGGGTGTGTGTGCTGATCGCCAAGGAGTACGTGAAGACCGTGACGCTTCGCGCGCCGCTGGGCGGCCGGACGGTGACCGGCGCGGACGGCCGGGCGGTCCCCGAGGCCGGGCCGGGCGCGCCGCTGCCGGACGCGTCGGCGCGGCCACGCTGACCCGGCCCGCGGTTCGCGACGGACGCAGCCCCGCGGGTTCCCGACGAACGAAGCCCGCAGGCTCGCGACGGACGCAGCCCCGCCGGTTCCCGACGGACGAAGGCGGCGGCCCCCGGGGAGGGGACCGCCGCCTTTACCGTCCGGTGTCGGCTCGGCTCAGCTGAAGGAGTCGCCGCAGGCGCAGGAGCCGGTCGCGTTCGGGTTGTCGATCGTGAAGCCCTGCTTCTCGATCGTGTCCACGAAGTCGACGGTGGCGCCGCCCAGGTACGGAGCGCTCATGCGGTCCGTGACGACCTTGACCCCGCCGAAGTCCTTCACGACGTCGCCGTCGAGCGAGCGCTCGTCGAAGAAGAGCTGGTAGCGCAGGCCGGAGCAGCCGCCGGGCTGGACGGCGACGCGCAGCGCGAGGTCGTCGCGGCCTTCCTGGTCGAGCAGGGCCTTGACCTTGGCCGCGGCGGCGTCGGTCAGGATGATGCCGTCGGTGACGGTGGTGGTCTCGTCCGATACGGACATCTACATCTCTCCCGGGTTGTACGGAGACTGCTTGCCGACGTATGCAACCGGCGCTGCCGCGGTTTCATTCCGGGCCGGGCGATCGCGTTGTCGCGTTTTCTGTCGCTTCCTCATGCTCGCACATGGCCCGTCGGGGGGACAGCGGCCCGGAAAGGGGCCCCGGGCGGGATTCACGTCACATCGACGTTATGGCCATCGTCAAAGTGACGTGAAGCGGTTATGATAATAGCGTCAGTTAGACGAAAAGTAGAAAGGGTGCGTGTCGTGACCACCGCCCAGACCCCGGAGCTCGACGTGCAGCCGAGTCCGCTCGCCCTGCTGCTGCTCGGCCGCGAGGCCGACCCGAAGAGCGAGCGGGGCGTCGAGTGTCCCGGCGACCTGCCGTCGCCGTCCGACCCCGACCTGGTCGAACGCGCCCGCGCGGCCAAGGAGAAGCTCGGCGACAAGGTCTTCGTGCTCGGCCACCACTACCAGCGCGACGAGGTCATCCAGTTCGCCGATGTCACGGGTGACTCCTTCAAGCTGGCCCGGGACGCCGCCGCGCGCCCGGAGGCCGAGTACATCGTCTTCTGCGGTGTGCACTTCATGGCCGAGTCGGCGGACATCCTGACGTCCGACGACCAGAAGGTGGTCCTGCCCGACCTGGCCGCCGGCTGCTCCATGGCGGACATGGCGACGGCCGAGCAGGTCGCCGAGTGCTGGGACGTGCTGACCGAGGCCGGGATCGCCGAGCAGGTCGTCCCCGTCTCGTACATGAACTCCTCCGCCGACATCAAGGCGTTCACCGGCAAGCACGGCGGCACGATCTGCACCTCCTCCAACGCCAGGCGGGCGCTGGACTGGGCGTTCGAGCAGGGTGAGAAGGTGCTGTTCCTGCCGGACCAGCACCTGGGCCGCAACACCGCCGTCCGGGACATGGGCATGTCCCTGGACGACTGCGTGGTCTACAACCCGCACAAGCCCAACGGCGGCCTCACCGCCGAGGAGCTGCGGGCCGCGAAGATGATCCTGTGGCGCGGCCACTGCTCCGTGCACGGCCGCTTCAGCCTGGAGTCGGTCGATGACGTGCGCGCCCGCATCCCCGGGGTGAACGTCCTGGTGCACCCGGAGTGCCGCCACGAGGTCGTGGCGGCGGCGGACTACGTCGGCTCGACCGAGTACATCATCAAGACCCTGGAAGCGGCCCCGGCCGGGTCCAAGTGGGCCATCGGCACCGAGCTGAACCTGGTCCGCCGGCTGGCGAACCGTTTCGCGCCCGAGGGCAAGGAGATCGTCTTCCTCGACCGTACGGTCTGCTTCTGCTCGACCATGAACCGCATCGACCTGCCCCACCTGGTCTGGGCGCTGGAGTCCCTGGCCGAGGGCAACCTGGTCAACCGGATCGAGGTCGACAAGGAGACGGAGGCGTTCGCCAAGCTGGCGCTGGAGCGGATGCTGGCGCTGCCGTAGCCTCCGGCGGTACGACGTGGGAAAGGGGCCGCACCATCGGTGCGGCCCCTTTCTGCCGTAGCCGGTCAGTCGCTCCTCGGACGGACCAGCCCCGACTCGTACGCGATGACGACCAGCTGCGCCCGATCGCGCGCGCCCAGCTTGGCCATGGCCCGGTTGACGTGCGTCTTCACCGTGAGCGGGCTGACCGCGAGGCGCTCGGCGATCTCGTCGTTGGAGTGGCCGCCGGCGACCTGGACGAGGACTTCCCGCTCCCGGCCGGTGAGGGCGGCGAGCCGTTCGGCGCGGGCGGGGTCGGGCACGGTGCCGGGGTCCTGCTGGGCGAGGAAGCGGGCGATCAGGCCCTTGGTGGCGGCCGGGGAGAGCAGGGCCTCCCCGTCGGCCGCGACCCGGATGGCGGTCAGCAGCTCCTCCGGTTCGCTGCCCTTGCCGAGGAAGCCGGAGGCGCCGGCGCGCAGCGCCTGGACCACGTAGTCGTCCACCTCGAAGGTGGTCAGGATGACCACCCGGACCTGGGCCAGCGAGGGGTCGGCGCCGATCTGCCGGGTGGCGGCGAGGCCGTCGGTGCCGGGCATCCTGATGTCCATCAGGACGACGTCGGGGGCGTGCTCGCGGGCCAGCCGGACCGCCTCCGCGCCGTCGGAGGCCTCCCCCACCACCTCCATGCCGGGCTCGGAGTCGACCAGCACCCGGAACGCGCTGCGCAGCAGCGCCTGGTCGTCGGCGAGCAGGACACGGATGGTCATACGGGCTCCCCCTGGGCCGTCGTCGGCTGGACCGGCAGGATCGCATGGACGCGGAAGCCGCCGCCGTGGCGGGGTCCGGTGGTCAGGGTGCCGCCGAGGGCGGTGACCCGCTCGCGCATGCCGAGCAGCCCGTGGCCGCCGCCGTCCTCGGGCGCGCCGGGGACGCCCTCCCCGTCGTCCAGCACGGTGACCTCCAGGTCGGCTCCGACGCGTACGACGCTCACCTCGGCCCGGGCCGCGGGGCCCGCGTGTTTGCGCACGTTGGTCAGGGCCTCCTGCACGATCCGGTAGGCGGCCAGGTCGACGGCGGCGGGCAGGTCGCCGGGCAGGTCGGCGCAGGCCACCTCCACCGGGAGGCCGGCGCTGCGGAAGGTGGCCGCCAGCTCCGCCAGACGGCTCAGGCCGGGGGCGGGCTCGGTGGGTGCCTCGGGGTCGTCGGACTGGCGCAGCAGGCCGACGGTGGCGCGCAGTTCGTTCAGCGCGCTGCGGCCGGCCTCGCGGACGTGGGCGAGGGCCTCCTTGGCCTGGTCGGGCCGTTTGTCCATGACGTGGGCGGCGACCCCGGCCTGCACGTTCACCAGGGCGATGTGGTGGGCGACGACGTCGTGCAGATCGCGGGCGATGCGCAGCCGTTCCTCGGCGACCCTTCGGCGGGCCTCCTCCTCCCGGGTGCGTTCGGCGCGTTCGGCGCGGTCCCGCATGGCCTGCACGACGGCGCGGCGGCTGCGGACGGCGTCCCCGGCGGTGGCGCCGATGCCGGTCCAGGCGAGCACGCCCAGGTTCTCCTGCGCGTACCAGGGCAGCGGGCCGGCGAGCATGGCGGCGGCCGTCAGCACGGTCATGGTGAGCAGGCCGAGTCGCCAGGTGGTGGGGCGGTCGGTGGTCGCGGCGACGGTGTACAGGGCGACGACGGCGGACATCGCGACCGGGGCGCGCGGGTCGCCGGTGACGCACTCGACCACGGAGAGCGTGCCGGTGACGGCGAGGACGGCGCGGGGCCGGCGGCGGCGGAAGACCAGCGCGACGGCGCCGAGCAGCATCAGGAGCAGGCCGAGGGAGTCCGGGGTGCGCACGCCCCAGGTGACGCCGTGCCCGTCCTTCGGCACCGCGAAGGAGCCGGCGACCATGCACACCAGGGCGCCGGCGGCCAGGGCGGCGTCCAGGGCGAGGGGGTGGGCCTTCAGTCCGCACCGGGCGCGTTCGAGAGTGCTCACCCGGGAACAGTACGGCGCCCCTCCGGCACGGTGACCCGGGCCGGGGGAACCTTGGGTCGCCCGTTCGGGTGATCACCGGGTGACGTCGGTTCCGGCGCCCGGCTCCTTCGGCAGTCTGAGGTCGCACGAAGTTCATGGAGATCGACGCCGACGGCGACGGGTACCTCGGCAAGAGCGGGTACACGCGGTACCTGGAGACCGTGTACGAGGCCCAGCCCCGGGCCGGACCCGGTCAGCCCGGGATGAGGCCCTCGTCGGTCAGCAGTTCCCGGACCTCTTCCAGGGTCGCGTCGGACGACGGCAGGATCAGGTCCGACGGTTCCAGCGCGGCGTCCGGCAGCGGGGTGCCGAGGCGGCGGACGGCGTCCAGCAGCGCGGTGAGCGTGCGGCGGAAGCCGTCCTCGTCGCCGCTCTCCATCTCGGCGAGCAGTTCGTCGTCCAGCCTGTTCAGTTCGGCGAGGTGGGCGTCGTCCACCCGCACCTGGCCCTCCCCCATGATCCGTACGATCACGTCGGCCTCCTCGGCTCGGGCCCCGGCGCCCGGCTACTGCTTGTCGAAGCGCGGGGTGTCCTGCGGCTGCTGCTGGGACTGCCCCTGGCCGGTGTTGCCCTCGATGGCCTGCTGCGGGGCGCCTCCGGCCAGCTCGGCCTTCATGCGCTGCAGTTCCAGCTCTACATCCGTACCACCGGAGAGGCGGTCCAGCTCGGCCTGGATGTCGTCCTTGTGCATGCCGGACTGGTCGTCCAGGGCGCCGGAGGCGAGCAGTTCGTCGATGGCGCCGGCCCGGGCCTGCATCTGGGCGGTCTTGTCCTCGGCGCGCTGGATGGCGAGGCCGACGTCGCCCATCTCCTCGGAGATACCGGAGAACGCCTCGCCGATGCGGGTCTGGGCCTGGGCGGCGGTGTAGGTGGCCTTGATGGTCTCCTTCTTCGTGCGGAAGGCGTCCACCTTGGCCTGGAGGCGCTGGGCCGCCAGGGTGAGCTTCTCCTCCTCGCCCTGGAGGGTGGCGTGCTGCGTCTCCAGGTCGGTGACCTGCTGCTGGAGCGCGGCCTTGCGGGACAGCGCCTCGCGGGCCAGGTCCTCCCGGCCGAGCGCGAGCGCCTTGCGGCCCTGGTCCTCCAGCTTCGCGGACTGCTGCTGGAGCTGGCCGAGCTGGAGCTCCAGGCGCTTGCGGCTGGTCGCCACGTCGGCGACGCCGCGCCGCACCTTCTGCAGCAGCTCCAGCTGCTTCTGGTACGAGTAATCGAGGGTCTCGCGCGGGTCCTCGGCCCGGTCCAGGGCCTTGTTCGCCTTCGCGCGGAAGATCATTCCCATACGCTTCATGACACCGCTCATGGGCTTCGCGCGCCCCCTTCTGACGGACTCCAGCTCACCGATCCTGCGACAGAACCCACAGTACGGGCCCTGTCTCCATTACCGCACTGTTCGCCGGGCGATGCGCTCCTCCCCGAGGACGACTGCGGACCGCTCGCCTCCGGCGCAAGGAGTAGGTGATCCCGCTCCCGTGTCCCCCGCCGCCCTTCCCACGCCCCCTCTGTCCTTTTCAGACGTCCGGCGTTGCCGGATCGTTCCCCAGCGGGCTGGGGTCCATGCCGGTACAGCCCTTACCCTTGGGATTTGTGTTCCGTAGCCGTGCCAAGGAAGAGAAGGCCCCCGCCACCAAGGCGGCGGTGACCGACTCCAAGCAGCCCCGAGACCCGCAGGCCCCCAAGGGCAGGCCCACGCCCAAGCGCAGTGAGGCCCGTACCCAGCGCCGCAGCGTCGCCAACACGCCGACGACCCGCAAGGAGGCCGCGAAGCGCCAGCGCGAAGAACGGCGGCAGGCCCTGGAACGGCAGCGCCAGGCGCTCGCCAACGGGGACGAGCGCTATCTGCCCGCCCGGGACAAGGGCCCGGTCCGCCGGTTCGCCCGGGACTGGGTCGACTCGCGGTTCAACGTGGCGGAGTTCTTCCTGCCGCTCGCCGTGGTCATCCTGGTACTGAGCGTGGTGCGGGTCGGTGCGATCCAGAGCCTGGCGCTGCTGCTGTGGCTGATCGTGATCGTGCTGATCGTGCTGGACGCGGCGGTGAGCGGCTTCCGGCTGAAGAAGCGGCTCGCGGAGCGCTTCCCCGACGAGAACACCCGCGGCGCGGTCGCCTACGCGCTGATGCGGTCCCTCCAGATGCGCCGGCTGCGCCTGCCGAAGCCGCGGGTCAAGCGCGGAGAGCGGCCCTGAACGCCGACGCGTTCACCGGGGGCGCGTCGCCGGCCCGGCCGCACGAGCTGGGCGGGCTGCGCGACCTCGTGTCCCAGGAGCTGGTGACCCGGCAGTTGGACGAACAGATAGCCGGGCGGTTCCCGGTCGGGCGGCGGCTGCGGGTGCTCGACGTGGGGATGGGCCAGGGCGAGCAGGCGCTGCGGCTGGCCCGGCTCGGCCACGAGGTGACCGGGGTCGAACGGGACCCCAGGATGATCGCCGCCGCCCGCGCGAACCTGGCCCGGGAGCCGGAGGGCATCCGGCAGCGGGTGCGGCTGGTGCAGGGCGACGGCCGGGACACCGGGGCGCACTTCCGGCCCGGCAGCTTCGACGTGGTGCTGTGCCACGCCGTGCTGATGTACGTGGCGGATCCCGATCCGCTGGTGGCCGGCCTGGCCCGGATGCTGGCCCCGGGCGGCCTGCTCTCCCTCCTGGTCCGCAACGGCGACGCGCTCGCCATGCGGCCGGGCCTCGGCGGTGACTGGGCGGGTGCCCTGGCCGCCTTCGACACCACCACCTACCGCAACCGGCTGGGTCTGGACGTGCGCGCCGACCGGCTGTCCGCCCTGACCGCCACGCTCGCCGGGATCGCCGCCCCGTTGCAGGCCTGGTACGGCGTCCGGGTCTTCACGGACACGGCGGCGCACAACGCGGCGCTGCCCCAGGACCTGCCGACGCTGCTCGCGGTCGAGGAGCGGGCCGGGCGCACGGACCCCTACCGCGGGGTGGCGGCGCTGCTGCATCTGTGCGGGGTACGCGGCTGAGCCCGATCGGGGCAACCGCAGGGGACGGATGATCACCGTGCGGTGACACTCGGGACATGGACGCTTCCCGTATCCGCGCGCGTTCCCCCCGTACGGCCCTCTTCGCCGCCGCGCTGGCGTGCTGCGCGGCCCTCGCCGCCGGCTGCACCGCCCCCGCCGCCCCGGCCGGGCGGGACGCCCCGGCGAGCCCGGGGGCGGCCGTGCCGCTGGCCGCGGGTGACCTGCAGAGCCAGTATCTGCGCGTCATCAAGGAGGTGCTGCCCTCGGTCGTGCAGATCCAGGCGCGCCAGGATCTGGGCTCCGGGGTGGTGTACGACGGCGAGGGGCACATCGTCACCAACGCGCACGTGGTCGGCTCGGAGAAGACGTTCCAGGTGACCACCGCCAGCAACGAGGAGCCGCTCACCGCGAGCCTGGTCTACTCCTACCCCGAGCAGGATCTCGCCGTGATCCGGCTGGAGAAGGTGCCGGACGGGCTGAGGCCGGCGGTGTTCGGGGACTCGGAGAAGGTGGCGGTGGGCCAGATCGTGCTGGCCATGGGGTCGCCGCTGGGGCTGTCGTCCAGCGTGACCCAGGGCATCGTCTCGGCGACCGGGCGGACCGTCAGCGAGGGCGACTCGGGCGGCGGGACGGGCGCGACCATCGCCAACATGGTGCAGACCTCGGCCGCGATCAACCCCGGCAACAGCGGCGGCGCCCTGGTCGACCTGAACGGGCGGGTGATCGGCATCCCGACGCTGGCGGCGGTCGACCAGAGCCTCGGCGGCGGCGCGGCGCCGGGTATCGGGTTCGCCATCCCGGCGTCGATGGTGAAGACGGTCGCCGACCAGATCGTCAGGGAGGGCAAGGTCGTCGACTCCGGGCGGGCGGCCCTCGACATCACCGCGCGGACCGTCGTCGACGACCGCTACCAGCCGGTCGGGGTGGCGGTGGTCAGCGCCCGCGCGGGTGGCGCCGCCGACCGGGCGGGCCTCGGGCCCGGTGACATCATCACCAGGCTGGGCGACCGGCGGATCACCACCATCACCTCGCTCGCCGAGGCCCTGGCCACGGCCCGGCCCGGCCGGCGGATGCCGGTGACGTTCCTCCGCGACGGCGAGGAGCGCACGACGCAGGTGACGCTGGGCGAGCAGTGAGGAGAGCGGGCCTCTCCCCACCGCCCGTGCCGGTCCGGTCAGGCGTCGGCGTGCAGGCTCATCGGCCCGTAGATCTCGGTCCCCTCCTCGAACAGCCGCGCCTGGTCGGCCCCGCCCTCCAGCAGCGCCTTCCAGTTCTCGCCGATCCAGGATTCGGCATCGCCCTGCGTGGTGAACTCCTCGGGCCGGACGGCGGGCTGGACCTCCGTCCCGTCGGCCTTCTCGAACCGCCACGTCCATGCCGTCATACAGGCCTCCTTGTGATCCAACACCTGCTGGCAGCCTAGCCGGAAGCGCAAGACCCACCGGGAGGGGCGAAAATCGGTCCGTGGAAATCACTCTGCTCGGTACCGGTGCCCCCGCGGGACTGCCTCGCCCCGACTGCTCCTGCGCCGTCTGCGCCACCGCGCTCGGACCGGAGGCGCGGGCCGCGACCGCGGTGCTCGTGGACGACGCGCTGCTGCTCGACCTCACGCCGGGCGCGGCGTTCGCGGCGGCGCGCGCCGGGCATTCGCTGGGCGGGGTGCGGCAGGTGCTGCTGTCGCATCCGCACGACGGTCCGGCGGTGGAGGTGCCGGCCGGGCTGCCGCAGCCCGGCCGGGTGCCGGACGGGCGGGAGCTGGCGCTGCTGACGGGGCATCGGGTGCGGGCGGTGGCGATGGACGCGGGCGGCACCGGGTACGCGGTGACCGGGCCGGAGGGGCAGCGGCTGCTGTACCTGCCGCCGGGCGGGGCGCCGGCCGGTCTGGAGCAGGCCGGCGCGCAGTCCTACGACATGGTCCTCGCGGACGTCGTGGGCCGCCCGGACGCGCTCGCCCGGCTCCGGGCGGTCGGCTCGGCGGGCCCCACGACGGACGTGGTCGCCGTCCACCTGGACCACGGTGTGCCGGCCGGTGCGGAGCTGCGGCGCCGGCTCGCGGCGGCCGGGGCGCGAGCGGTGCCGGACGGTACGACGCTGGTGGTCGGGGCGTACGAGGAGGTGCCGGACGTGCCGCGCCGGACGCTGGTGCTGGGCGGCGCCCGCTCGGGCAAGTCGGTGGAGGCGGAGCGGCGGCTGGAGACGTTCCCGGACGTGCTGTACGTGGCGACGGGCGGCACGCGTAGCGGGGACGGCGAGTGGGCGGCCCGGGTGGCCGCGCACCGGGAGCGGCGGCCGGGGTCGTGGCGTACGGCGGAGACGACCGACCTGGTGCCGCTGCTGGCCGAGGACGGGCCGCCGGTGCTGATCGACTGCCTGTCGCTGTGGCTGGCGGACGTGATGGACTCCGTGGGCGCGTGGGACGACGCGGAGTGGGCGGGCGGGGGCGAGAAGCTGCTGCGGGAGCGCGTACGGGAGCTGACCGACGCGGTGCGCTCCACCCGGCGGACCGTGGTCGCGGTGTCCAACGAGGTCGGCTCGGGCATCGTCCCCGCGACCGTCTCCGGTCGCCGCTACCGCGACGAACTGGGCCGCGTGAACACGGCGTTCGCAAGCGAGTGCGAACAGGTGGTCCTGGTGGTGGCGGGCCAGGCGCTGGTACTGCGGGGCTGAGCGGGGGCGCCCCGTAAGGGGCGCGGGGAACTGCGCGAGCGACCACGACGCACCCGCGGCGAACGACGGGCCGCGGCTACCCCCTCCCCTTCCGCACCACCACCCGGTACGCGTTGGAGAACCGAGTCCGCCGGAACAGCGGAGCGCCCCCGTGGTCCAGGGCCGAGGCCAGCGCCAGCACCGGCGCGGCGGCCAGGTGGAGCGCCGGGTGGGCGTGGGCCAGGGTCAGGGCGAGGGCCCCCGACAGGTCGTAGGGGATGTGCGGGGCCTTGCGGTCCACGACGAGGATCGCGCAGCCCAGCTGGGCCAGTTCCGCGCACAGGTTGGCCCGCGGCACCAGGTGCAGATGGCGCGGCTGCCCGTAGGGGAGCCACCACCGGCCCAGCAGTGCGGCGAACACGCAGGCGGGGTCCGGGACTTCGACGACCAGGTGGCCCCCGGGGCGCAGCACGGTCAGCGCGGCGCCGAGTTCGGCGCGCGGGTCGGGCGTGTGCTCCAGATGGTGGAACATGGTGACCACGTCGTAGCGGGCGCGCAGCCGGGCCGCCATGCCGGGGGTGGTCAGGTAGCCGCGGTGCGCCTCCTCCACCCGGCCCTCCAGCAGCGCCTGTTCGACCCGCGCCGTGGGGTCGAGCCCGTCGAAGCTGGTGTACGGGAAGAACTCCTTCGCGGCCTCGGGAAAGCGGGCGTGCCCGGTGCCGACGTCGAGCCAGCTCTCCGGTTCGCCGAGTGCCGACAGGCGCCAGGCGGTGTCCCGGTGCCGGCGCCAAACCGCGCGGGCGGACCGCACCCGGCCGGCGAACTCCTCCAGCTGTCGCTCGTAGAAGTCCCGGCGGAAGAAGGCGAGTCCCTCCGCGCTGAGCCGGGGGTTCTGGAAGGCGTGGCCGCAGTCGCCGCACGCGTCGACGGTGAACGCGCCGGCCCGGTGGCGCAGCGGGTCGGGGGCGCGCAGCCGGGTGCGCAGGCGCCGGGAGCCGCACCAGGGGCAGTCCTCGCGGCGCGGCTCCTGGAAGGGGTCGTAGGGGGTGGTGAACTGCGGGGTGAGGGGCGAGGTCGGCATGGGCGGCTCCCTGTGCGACATTCCGCGGCAAAGCGGAACGTATGGGATGCCGCTCCGAGGTGCAAAGACCTCGTGGGGGTGTGGTGGCGATGTGGCGCGGAGCCGTTCGTGCCCGGGCGGTACTGTTCGGCGAATGAGCAGCCTTAATCTGGACGACTTCACCGATCTGATCGAGCGCCCGGACGGGGGCGTACGCCGTGACGCCGAGGCCCGGCGGGAGCGCCAGATCGTGCCGCCCGGGGCGCTGGGCCGCCTCGACGAGCTGGGCGAGTGGCTGGCCGCCGCGCGGGGCGAGGTGCCGGTACGGCCGGTCGAACGGCCGCGGGTGGTGCTCTTCGCCGGTGACCACGGCGTGGCCTCGCTGGGCGTCTCCGCGCGGCCGGCGGGCGGCGCGGAGCGGCTGGTGCGGGCGGTGCTGGAGGGCGCGAGCCCGGTGTCGGTGCTCGCCCGCCGGCTGGAGGTGCCGGTGCGGGTCGTGGACATGGCCCTGGACTGCCCGCCGGACGCCTTCCCGCCGGACGTGGTGCGGCACCGGGTGCGGCGCGGCAGCGGCCGTATCGACATCGAGGACGCGCTCACGCCGGAGGAGGCCGAGGCCGCGCTGCGGGCCGGGGTCGCGGTCGCCGACGAGGAGGCCGACTCGGGCACCGATCTGGTGGTGCTCGGCGATGTCAGCGTGGGCGGGACCACGCCGGCGGCGGTGCTGATCGCCGCGCTGTGCGGCACCGACGCCTCCGTGGTGACCGGGCGCGGCGGGCTCGCGATCGACGACCTGACGTGGATGCGCAAGTGCGCGGCGATCCGGGACGCGCTCCGGCGGGCCCGGCCGGTGCTCGGGGACCAGCTCCAGCTGCTGGCGGCCGTGGGCGGGGCGGATCTCGCGGCGATGACCGGGTTCCTGTTGCAGTGCGCGGTACGCAGGCTGCCGGTGATCCTCGACGGGGTGGTGGCCACCGCGTGCGCGCTGGTCGCCCAGCGGATCGCCTTCCGGGCGCCGGACTGGTGGCTGGCCGGGCACGCGAGCGGGGAGCCGGGGCAGGCGAAGGCGCTGGACCGGATGGCCCTGGAGCCGCTGCTGGAGCAGGGGGTGAAGGTCGGCGAGGGCGTGGGCGCGCTGCTGGCGCTGCCGCTGGTGCGGGCCGCCGCCGCGCTGGCCGCCGAACTGCCCGAGAAGGACCCGGCGGAGAACGAACCGGCGGAGAACGAGTCGGCGGAGAGGGAACAGTCCATGGACTGATGCCACGGGCGGGCGAAAAGTGCGATTTACGGCAATCGCGCACTTATGATCCTCGCTTATGGAAGATGCCCGCATCGCCGTGACGCGGCGGCCGAGGGCGCGGTGGGCCGCCGGGGCTTCCCGGCGGGCCGCCGCGTGCGCCGTCTGGTATCTGCGGACCGTCGCGTTCGTCAACTTCCTCAGCGCGGTGTGGGTCTCGCTCGGCCAGGACGTGCGCCGGCACAACCAGGACGACTTCTTCACGCCGTACCTGCTGACGGCCGGCTTCGCCTCCGGTGTCCTCACCGCCTTCCTCGCCCTCACCATGCGCCGCCGCAAACGGGCCGCGTGGATTTTGAACCTGGCGATGAGCGGGCTCTTCCTGGCCCTGTTCGCGTTCGCCATGACCTTCCCGGAGATCCGGCGGCACGCCCAGAACTGGGTCTCCCTGGCGCTGACGGCCGCCTTCGTGGGCGCGCTGCTCCTCGGCCGCCGGGAGTTCTACGCCAAGGGCGACCGGTCCAACCCCCGGCTCGCGGCGACCGTGGCCGTCGGCGGCGGCCTGGCCGCGAGCCTGCTGGCCGGGCTGCTGGTGACGGTCACCAACCGGGCACCGGACGCGGCCCGCTCGACGTTCCCCGAGCGCTGGTACTACGGCACCCTGCGGCTGGTGACGGTGGCCGAGGAGTCCCGCTTCCCCGGCATCGACCCGCCCAACTGGGCGAACGTGGCCGTCAACGCGCTCAGCACCGCGCTGCTGCTCGCCGTGCTGTACGCCGCCTTCCGCTCCCGGCGGGCCGTCGACCCGCTCACCGAGGACGACGAGAAACGGCTGCGGGACCTGCTGGAGCGGCACGGTCACCGGGACTCGCTCGGCTACTTCGCGCTGCGCCGGGACAAGAGCGTGGTGTGGTCCCCGACCGGGAAGGCCGCCGTCGCCTATCGCGTCGTGGGCGGGGTGAGCCTGGCCTCCGGCGACCCGCTCGGGGACCCGGAGGCCTGGCCGGGGGCGATCGTGCCGTGGCTGGCCGAGGCGCGGGCGCACGGCTGGATCCCGGCGGTGATGGGCGCGAGCGAGGAGGCCGGGACGGTCTACGCCCGGCACGGCCTGGACGCGCTGGAACTCGGGGACGAGGCGGTCGTGGAGGTCGCCGAGTTCACGCTGGAGGGGCGGGCCATGCGCACCGTCCGGCAGGCCTGCAACCGGGTGCGGCGCTCGGGGTACCGGGTGCGGATCCGGCGCCACGAGGACATCCCGGCGACCGAGCTGGCGTACCTCGTCGAGCGCGCCGACGACTGGCGGGACGGCGCGACCGAGCGCGGCTTCAGCATGGCGCTGGGCCGGCTCGGGGACCCCCGCGACGGCCGGTGCGTGATGCTGGAGTGCGTGGACGCCGGGGGGCGGCCGCGGGCGCTGCTGTCCTTCGTGCCGTGGGGCCCGCACGGGTTGTCGCTGGACCTCATGCGGCGGGAACGGGACGTCGACGGCTCCGCCAACGGGCTGATGGAGTTCATGGTCATCGAGCTCCTGCGGCGCGCCGGCGAGATCGGGATCACGCGGGTCTCGCTCAACTTCGCGATGTTCCGCTCGGTCTTCGAACGTGGCGCGCGCCTCGGCGCCGGACCGGTGCTGAGGCTGTGGCGGTCGCTGCTCGGCTTCTTCTCCCGCTGGTGGCAGATCGAGTCGCTGTACCGCGCCAACGCCAAGTACCGGCCCGTCTGGGAACCGCGGTTCCTGCTCTTCGAGAAGACCGCGGACCTGCCGCGCATCGGCCTCGCCGCGGCCCGCGCGGAGGGGTTCCTGGAAGCGCCGGGACTGCCCGGGTGGCCGCGCCGCGGGCAGCCGCGGAACGCACCGACGACCGTACGGGGATGAGGAGCACATGAGGGGAACGCCCGCCCGCTGGGCCCGGGCCGAGTGGGGCCCGTTGTACGCCGCCGTGCGCGGCCCCCTGCGCCGGCGGGGGCCGGCCGCGCTGCCGCTGACCGTGGCCGCGGTGGGCCTGACGGCGTTCCTGCAGTACGTGCAGAACCAGCCGTGGGGATACCCGCTCGTGCGGAGCCTGGGCGCCGTACGGGCCGAGGACCCGCTGTGGCTCGCCCTGCTGCGCACCCCCCTGTCGCTGTTCGTGCCGGCCCCGGACCTGCCGGTGTGGGGGGCGCTGGCGCAGATCCTGCTGGTGTTCGGGATCGCCGAGCTGTGCCTGGGCCGGTGGCGGACGCTGGCCGTCGCCTACGCCGCCACGCTCGCCGGGACCCTGTACGCGCGCCTCGGCATCACCCTCGGCGCGCACGCCCCGTTCGGGCTGCCGTGGACCGACGCGCAGGTGGTGGACACCGGCCCGTCGGCGGCGGTGGTGGGGCTCGCGGTGTACGTGGGCTGGCGGTACGGCGCCTACGCGACGACGGGCGCGGTGACGCTGGCCATGGTCGCCGAGGTGCTGCTGAAGGAGAACCTGGCGGGCAAGGAGCACCTGGCCGCGCTCACCGTGGTGGGACTGCTGTGCCTGCTGGCGGCGCTGCGGGACCGGCACGCCGACCACGCCGACCACTCCGACCGCGCGGACCACCCGGGCGGCCGCCGCCCGCACCGCGGGCCGGGCGGCCGGGGCGCGGGCACACCTCCGGTCCGGGCCTGAGGCCCGGGTACCCTGCGCCGGTGCTCACGTCCTCCTCGTCCTCCCCGTCCTCGCCGCCGCCCCCCTCTCCCCCGTCCCGGGTGGCCGACGGTCTGCGGTTCGCCTTCGGCACGCTCACCGTGCTGCCCGTACGGGTGCACCGGTGGGACCGGGCGGCGGCGCGCGGCGGGATGCTGTGCGCCCCGGCGGCCGGGCTGGTCGTCGGCGGCTGCGCGGCCGGGCTCGGCCTGCTGCTGCTCCTGCTCGGCGCCGGCGCGCCGCTCGCCGCCGTCGCCTCGGTCGCCGTACCCGCCGCGCTGACCCGCGGGCTGCACCTGGACGGGCTGGCCGACACCGCCGACGGGCTGGGCAGCGGCAAGCCCGCCGAGGACGCGCTGCGCATCATGAAGCAGTCGGACATCGGGCCGTTCGGGGTGCTCACCCTCGTCCTGGTGCTGCTGGCCCAGGTGGCCGTACTGGCCCAGCTCTACGCCGGTTCCTGGGCGCGGGGCGCCCTGGCGGCCGTGGTCTCGGCGGTCGCGGCCCGGCTGGCGCTCACCCTGGCCGCCCGCGCCGGGGTGCCGGCCGCCCGGCCGGAGGGGCTGGGGGCGGCCGTGGCCGGGGTGGTGCCGCGGCCCGCCGCGCTGGGTGCGGCGGCCGCGGTGACGGCGGCGGCCAGGGCGGCCGGCGCCTGCCTCGGCGGATACGACGGCGCGCGCACCGCCCTCGCGGTGGCCGCCGGGCTCGCGGTCGCCGAGGTGCTGCTGCGGCGGTGTGTGCGCCGGTTCGGCGGAGTCACCGGGGATGTGTTCGGCGCGCTCGCGGAGACGGCGGCGACGACCGCTCTCGTCCTGCTCTCGCTGGGCCGCTAGCCTCCGGCGGAGGACCCGGCGTGGACGCGACGCCACACGCGGGTGAACACCCGAAGGAATGAGCGAACGCACCCACGCGCGTAGTCTCGTCCCGGGTGTTCGCCGGCAGGGTGAAGGCCCCGGTTGCCACCTGTCCCCAGGCCTGGACCTAGGGTCGGCTGTCGGGCCCGGTCGACCCACCCCTTTTCGGCCACTGCAACTTCACATCGGAAGCGAGAATCCACCACCGTGACTGCTCTGACTCTCAGCACCGCCGCGGCGCCCGGCCTGCGGGCCGACGCGATCGTGATCGGTGTCGCCAAGGGCGCCCAGGGGCCCGTCGTCGCGCCGGGCGCCGAGGCCGTGGACAAGGCGTACGACGGCAAGCTGGCCGGCGTCCTGGAGACCCTCGGCGCCTCGGGTGCCGAGGGCGAGCTGACGAAGCTGCCCGCACCGGCCGGCTTCAAGGCCCCGCTCGTGGTGGCGGTGGGCCTGGGCACGGAGCCCTCGGACGACGACGCCGGCTACGACGCCGAAGCGCTGCGCAAGGCCGCCGGTGTGGCCGCCCGCGCGCTCACCGGCGCCAGGAAGGCCGCGTTCGCGCTGCCCGTCGACGGCCCCGGCGCGATCGGCGCCATCGGCGAGGGCGTCCTGCTCGGCGCCTACTCCTTCGACACCTACAAGGGCGGCGCCCAGGACGCGAAGAACGCCAAGGCCAAGAACGGCAAGGCGCCGCTGGCCGAGGCCGCGCTGCTCGGCGGCAAGCCGCGCGACGCCGCCCACAAGGGCGCGCTCGCCCGCGCGGTCGCGGTCTGCGAGGAGCTCAACCGCGCCCGCGACCTGGTCAACATGCCGCCGAACGACCTCACCCCCGCCGCCTTCGCCGCCATCGCGCAGACCGCGGCCAAGGAGCACGGCATCAAGGTGCAGGTGCTCGACGACAAGGCCCTGGCCAAGGGCGGCTACGGCGGCATCCTCGGCGTCGGCGGCGGCTCGGCGGCCACCCCGCGCCTGGTGAAGCTGTCGTACAAGCACCCGAAGGCGGGCAAGCACCTGGCCCTCGTCGGCAAGGGCATCACCTACGACTCGGGCGGCATCTCGCTGAAGCCGGCCGGGCACAACGAGACGATGAAGTGCGACATGAGCGGCGCCGCCGCCGTGTTCGCCGCGGTCGTCGCCGCCGCCCGGCTCGGCCTGGAGGTCGACGTCACCGGCTGGCTGGCGCTGGCCGAGAACATGCCGTCCGGCTCCGCCGTCCGCCCGGGCGACGTGCTGCGCATGTACAGCGGCAAGACGGTCGAGGTGCTCAACACCGACGCCGAGGGCCGGCTGGTGCTCGCCGACGCGCTGTGGGCGGCCTCGCAGGAGAACCCGGACGCGATCGTGGACGTCGCCACGCTGACCGGCGCGATGATGCTGGCGCTGGGCACCCGGACGTTCGGTGTCATGGCCAACGACGACGCGTTCCGCACCGCGGTGCACGAGGCGGCCGAGGAGGTCGGCGAGCCGGCCTGGCCGATGCCGCTGCCGGAGCACCTGCGCAAGGGCATGGACTCGCAGGTGGCCGACATCGCGAACATGGGCGAGCGCTGGGGCGGCGGGCTGGTGGCCGGCCTGTTCCTGCGCGAGTTCGTCGGCGAGGGCATCGCCTGGGCGCACCTGGACATCGCCGGGCCGGCCTTCAACGAGGGCGGCCCGTTCGGGTACACCCCGAAGGGCGGCACGGGATCCGCGGTGCGTACGCTGGTCCGGCTGGCCGAGCTCACGGCCGAGGGCGACCTCGGCTGAGGCCGCCCGGGAGTCCGCTCCCCTCCGTCGTTTCGCGGCTCCGTCGCGGGGGCCGGCCGCCCCCGCGCGGCGGAGCCGCACGCCGCATACGGCCCCGCGCCTCCTCGGGGCGCCGGAACGTGGGACGTCTCACACACCGGCCCGGCGTCTCGATCCCGTCCGACAAGTGCAAAGATGGAGCCCGGCAGGACAGGGCCCCCACCGAAGGGCCGAAGCATCAAGCGGCCGGACACCAGCCGCCTGCCGGTCATCGCCGACCGGCGCACGGCGCACATGCATGGAGGACGTGACGTGGCGAACGACGCCAGCACCGTTTTCGACCTAGTGATCCTCGGCGGTGGTAGCGGTGGTTACGCCGCGGCCCTGCGCGGGGCTCAGCTGGGCCTGGACGTCGCCCTGATCGAGAAGGACAAGGTCGGCGGCACCTGCCTGCACAAGGGTTGCATCCCCACCAAGGCTCTGCTTCACGCGGGCGAGATCGCCGACCAGGCCCGCGAGAGCGAGCAGTTCGGCGTCAAGGCCTCCTTCGAGGGCATCGACGTCCCGGCCGTCCACAAGTACAAGGACGAGGTCATCTCGGGCCTGTACAAGGGTCTGCAGGGTCTGATCTCCTCGCGCAAGGTGACGTACATCGAGGGCGAGGGCCGTCTGTCCTCCCCCACCTCCGTCGATGTGAACGGCCAGCGCGTCCAGGGCCGCCACATCCTGCTGGCGACCGGCTCCGTGCCGAAGTCCCTGCCGGGCCTGGAGATCGACGGCGACCGCATCATCTCCTCCGACCACGCCCTGGTCCTGGACCGCGTGCCGAAGTCCGCCATCATCCTGGGCGGCGGTGTCATCGGCGTCGAGTTCGCCTCGGCGTGGAAGTCCTTCGGTGCCGACGTCACGGTCATCGAGGGCCTGAAGCACCTCGTCCCGGTCGAGGACGAGAACTCCTCCAAGCTTCTTGAGCGGGCCTTCCGCAAGCGCGGCATCAAGTTCAACCTGGGCACGTTCTTCCAGAAGGCCGAGTACACCCAGGACGGTGTGAAGGTCACCCTGGCGGACGGCAAGGAGTTCGAGGCCGAGCTGCTGCTCGTCGCCGTCGGCCGCGGCCCGGTCTCCCAGGGCCTCGGCTACGAGGAGCAGGGCGTCGCGATGGACCGCGGCTACGTGCTCGTCGACGAGTACATGCGCACCAACGTCCCGACCATCTCCGCCGTCGGCGACCTCGTCCCGACCCTCCAGCTCGCGCACGTCGGCTTCGCGGAGGGCATCCTGGTGGCGGAGCGGCTGGCCGGCCTGAAGGTCGTCCCGATCGACTACGACGGTGTCCCGCGGGTGACGTACTGCCACCCGGAGGTCGCCTCCGTCGGTCTCACCGAGGCCAAGGCGAAGGAGATCTACGGCGCGGACAAGGTCGTCGCTCTGAAGTACAACCTGGCGGGCAACGGCAAGAGCAAGATCCTGAAGACCGCGGGCGAGATCAAGCTCGTCCAGGTCAAGGACGGTGCCGTGGTCGGCGTCCACATGGTCGGCGACCGGATGGGTGAGCAGGTCGGCGAGGCCCAGCTGATCTACAACTGGGAGGCGCTGCCGGCCGAGGTGGCCCAGCTCATCCACGCCCACCCGACGCAGAACGAGGCCCTCGGCGAGGCCCACCTGGCCCTGGCCGGCAAGCCGCTGCACTCCCACGACTGACCTCCCTCGGTCACTGGGCGCGACGACACAGACTTCCGCAATTCGTTAGGAGCAACCGAAACCATGGCGGTTTCCGTAACCCTTCCGGCGCTCGGCGAGAGCGTCACCGAGGGCACTGTCACCCGCTGGCTGAAGGCCGAGGGCGAGCGCGTCGAGGCCGACGAGCCGTTGCTCGAGGTCTCGACGGACAAGGTCGACACCGAGATCCCCGCCCCCGCCTCGGGCATCCTGGCCTCCATCAAGGTGGCCGAGGACGAGACGGTCGAGGTCGGCGCCGAGCTGGCCCTCATCGACGACGGCACGGGTGCGCCCGCCGCCGAGCCGGCCCCCGCCGCCGAGGCCGCCGAGGCCCCCGCCGCCGAGCCCGCCCCCGCCCCGGCCGCCGAGGCTCCGGCCCCGGCCCCGGCCCCGGCCCCCGCCGCCGAGGCCGCCCCGGCCGCCCCGGCCGGTGGCACGCAGGGCACCGACGTGGTCCTGCCCGCGCTGGGCGAGTCCGTCACCGAGGGCACCGTGACCCGCTGGCTGAAGTCGGTCGGCGAGACCGTCGAGGCCGACGAGCCGCTGCTTGAGGTCTCGACGGACAAGGTCGACACCGAGATCCCCGCCCCCGCCTCGGGTGTGCTGCTGGAGATCGTGGTCGGCGAGGACGAGACGGCCGAGGTCGGCGCCAAGCTCGCCGTCATCGGTGCCCCGGGTGCCGCTCCGGCCCCCGCCGCCGAGGCCGCACCGGCCGCCCCCGCGGCTGCCCCGGCGCCCGCCCCGGCCCCGGCTCCGGCTCCGGCTCCGGCCGCTGCCCCGGCTCCCGCTCCCGCTCCGGCCGCTGCCCCGGCGCCCGCCCCGGCTCCGGCCCCCGCCGCTGCCGCCCCGGCTCCGGCGCCCGCTCCGGCCCCGGCTCCGGTCACCCCGGCCACCGCGCCGACCTCGCCGACCGCCACCCAGGCGACCGACGAGGGCGCGTACGTGACCCCGCTGGTGCGCAAGCTCGCCGCCGAGAACGGCGTCGACCTGGCCACCGTCAAGGGCACCGGCGTCGGCGGCCGGATCCGCAAGCAGGACGTCCTCGCCGCCGCCGAGGCCGCGAAGGCCGCCGCCGCTCCGGCCCCCGCCGCTGCCGCCCCGGCCCCCGCAGCGAAGAAGGCTCCGGCACTTCAGGCCTCCCCGCTGCGCGGCCAGACCGTGAAGATGCCCCGCATCCGCAAGGTCATCGGCGACAACATGGTCAAGGCGCTGCACGAGCAGGCGCAGCTGTCGTCGGTCGTCGAGGTCGACGTCACCCGTCTGATGAAGCTGCGCGCCCGGGCGAAGGACTCCTTCGCGGCCCGCGAGGGCGTCAAGCTCTCCCCGATGCCGTTCTTCGTCAAGGCCGCCGCGCAGGCGCTGAAGGCCCACCCGGTCATCAACGCCAAGATCAACGAGGCCGAGGGGACCATCACCTACTTCGACACCGAGAACATCGGTATCGCGGTGGACTCCGAGAAGGGCCTGATGACCCCGGTCATCAAGAACGCCGGCGACCTGAACATCGCGGGCATCGCCAAGGCCACGGCGGAGCTGGCGGGCAAGGTCCGCGCCAGCAAGATCACCCCGGACGAGCTGTCCGGTGCGACCTTCACCATCTCCAACACCGGTTCGCGTGGCGCGCTGTTCGACACGATCATCGTGCCGCCGGGCCAGGTGGCGATCCTCGGCATCGGTGCCACGGTCAAGCGTCCGGCCGTCATCGAGACCGAGGAGGGCACGGTCATCGGCGTCCGCGACATGACCTACCTGACCCTCTCCTACGACCACCGGCTGGTCGACGGCGCCGACGCGGCCCGTTACCTGACGGCGGTCAAGGCGATCCTGGAGGCGGGCGAGTTCGAGGTCGAGCTCGGTCTCTGAGCGGCTCTCGGGCTTAGGACCGAAGCGACATAGAGCCGGGTCCGCGACCTCATCGCGCCTGATCAGGCGTACGGCACCCCGTCCGGAGTTCTTCCGGGCGGGGTGTTCGTGTTTGTCCGGATG
The DNA here is from genome assembly GCF_039532885.1 of Streptomyces nogalater. Lineage (NCBI taxonomy): Bacteria > Bacillati > Actinomycetota > Actinomycetes > Kitasatosporales > Streptomycetaceae > Streptomyces > Streptomyces nogalater. The sequence continues at coordinate 348,606 of NZ_BAAASM010000001.1, forward strand.
CGCAGCGTGTAAGGCTCGTCTCACCTGCGTCAAAGCGCCCCCGCGCGCCCTCCCCGCGGAGCGAACCAGCCGTATTGTCTAAACGTCAAAGCCCCCGGGGGCCGCAGGACGGCCCCTCCCTAAGGAGCCGTCATGACCGCGCCCGTCGTCCACTCGCTGCGCGAGCAGATCCGCGAGCACATCGTGGAGGGGATCGTCAGCGGGCGCTGGCAGCCGGGCGAGCGGATCGTGGAGCGGCGGATCGCGACCGAGCTGGAGGTCAGCCAGACCCCGGTGCGGGAGGCGCTGCGCGAGCTGGAGTCGCTGCGGCTGATCGAGTCGGCCCCGAACAAGGGCGTACGCGTCCGCAATCTGACGGCGGCCGATCTGGAGGAGAGCTACCCGGTCCGGGCGGGTCTGGAGGCGATCGCCGCCGAGCTGGCGGCGGAGCGGCTCGCGGACGACTGCTCGGCGCTGGAACCGCACGTCACGGCCCTGTACGAGGCCGACCGGAAGGCGGACGGCACGGCCCAGGTGCGGCACACGGTCGGTTTCCACCGGGAGCTGGTGCGGGCCGCGCGCAACTCGGTGCTGCTGCACACGTGGGAAGGGCTGGGCATCGAGGTCTTCACGGCGCTGTCGATCCGCTGGCTGGGCACGGTCCAGCAGTCGTACGCGGAGGAGCACGAGGAGCTGGTGCAGGCGTTCCGGCGCCGTGATCCGCGGATCGCGGAGCTGGTGAAGGCGCATGTGCTGGGCTGCGCGCCACGCGCCTGACCCAGCCGAGCATACCCCTGCTCACCTGCGAAAACCCCCCTCGAACGCGGCACCGGGTGCCCATTTCGAAGGCACCGGGTGCCTACTTTCTCGGAATCGAGACTTTTTAACCCTCAACCCTTTGATCGATCATCGATCAGAGGGTTACAGTCGCCGACGGACTTCCACCGAAGTCCGCTGCCCTGTCCTGCCAAAGACCTAGGGCACCCCCGAACCCTTGACGATGAGGGAACCCCCTTCGACTGAGGAAGGCGGCGACATGACCGACCCCAACGCCATCCAGCCGAGCGCGCTCGACCAGCTCCCGGACCGCGACCCGGAGGAGACCGCCGAATGGCAGGCCTCCCTGGACGCCGTGGCCAGGGAGGCCGGACCGCACCGCGCCGCGTACCTGATGCGCCGCACGCTGGAGCGCGCCGAGGCGGGCGGCATCGCGCTGCCGAAGCTCCTCGAAACCGACTACGTCAACACGATCCCCACCTCCGCGGAGCCGGCCCTGCCCGGTGACCCGGAGATGGAGGCCCGGATCACCGCCTGGAACCGCTGGAACGCGGCGGCGATGGTGACCCGCGGCAGCAAGCACGGCGTCGGCGGCCACATCGCGACCTTCGCCTCCGCCGCCTGGCTGTACGAGACCGGCTTCAACCACTTCTTCAAGGGCAAGGAGGGCGACGGCTCCGGCGACCAGCTGTACATCCAGGGCCACGCCTCCCCCGGCATCTACGCCCGCGCCTTCCTCGACGGCCGGCTGTCCGAGCAGCACCTGGACAACTTCCGCCAGGAGGCCGGCGGCAACGGCCTGCCCTCCTACCCGCACCCGCGCCGGCTGCCCTGGCTGTGGGAGTTCCCGACGGTCTCCATGGGCCTCGGCCCGCTGTCGGCGATCTACCAGGCGCGGTTCAACCGCTACCTGACCAACCGCGGCATCAAGGACGTCTCCGCCTCGCACGTCTGGGCCTTCCTGGGCGACGGCGAGATGGACGAGCCGGAGTCCACGGCCGCCCTCGCGCTGGCCTCGCGTGAGCAGCTGGACAACCTCACCTTCGTCATCAACTGCAACCTCCAGCGCCTGGACGGCCCGGTCCGCGCCAACTTCAAGATCGTGCAGGAGCTGGAGGCCCAGTTCCGCGGCGCCGGCTGGAACGTGATCAAGACGCTGTGGGGCACGGCCTGGGACGAGCTGTTCGCCCTGGACACCACGGGCGCGCTGGTCCGCCGGCTGCGCGAGGTGCCGGACGCGCAGGTCCAGACGTACCAGACCCGCGACGCCGCCTACATCCGCGAGGACTTCTTCGGCAAGGACCCGGCGCTGGCCGAGATGGCCAAGCTGCTGAGCGACGACAAGATCCTGGAGTGCTTCCACCTCTCGCGCGGTGGTCACGAGGCGAGCAAGGTCTACGCCGCGTACAAGGCCGCCGTCGAGCACAAGGGCGCGCCGACCGTGATCCTGGCCCAGACGGTCAAGGGCCACACCCTGGGCGAGGGCTTCGCGTCGAAGAACGCCAACCACCAGATGAAGAAGCTGACGGTGGACGAGTTCAAGGCGATGCGCGACCGGCTCGGCCTGCCGATCAAGGACAGCGACTTCGTCGACGGCGTGGTGCCCTACGGCCACCCGGGCGCCGACTCCCCCGAGGTGCGCTACCTCCAGGAGCGCCGCGCGGCCCTCGGCGGCCCGGCCCCGGCCCGCCGTACCCACCCGCTGCCCGCGCTGCCGGCCCCGTCCGAGAAGGCGTTCGCCTCCTTCGACAAGGGCTCCGGCTCGCAGAACGTGGCCACCACGATGGCGTTCGTCCGCCTGATCAAGGACCTGGTCCGCGACAAGGAGACGGGCAAGCGCTGGGTGCCGATCGTCCCGGACGAGGCGCGCACCTTCGGCATGGAGAGCCTCTTCCCGTCCCTGGGCATCTACTCGCCCAAGGGCCAGACGTACGAGCCGGTCGACCGTGACCAGCTGATGTACTACAAGGAGGCCAAGAACGGCCAGATCCTCAACGAGGGGATCACCGAGGCCGGTTCGATGGCCGACTTCATCGCCGCTTCGTCGTCGTACGCGACGCACGGCGAGGCGATGATCCCGTTCTACATCTTCTACTCGATGTTCGGCTGGCAGCGCACGGCCGACCAGATGTGGCAGCTCGGCGACCAGCTCGGCCGCGGCTTCCTGGTCGGCGCGACGGCGGGCCGTACGACCCTGACGGGCGAGGGCCTCCAGCACGCCGACGGCCACTCGCCGATGATCGCCGCGACCAACCCGGCCGCGCTGACGTACGACCCCGCGTTCGCCTACGAGATCGCGGTGATCGTCCGTGAGGGTCTGCGCCGGATGTACGGCGAGGCCAAGCCGGGCGAGGACCAGAACGTCTTCTACTACCTGACGGTCTACAACGAGCCGCTGCCGCAGCCGGCCAAGCCGCAGGGCCTCGGCATCGACGAGGGCATCGTCAAGGGCCTGTACCGCTTCAACACGGCGGAGTCCGCGGGCATCACCGTGGCGGCGGGCGCCCCGCGCATCCAGCTGCTGGGCTCGGGCACGGCGATCCACTGGGCCCTTGCGGCGCAGAAGCTGCTGGCCGAGGAGTGGGGCGTGGCCGCGGACGTGTGGTCCGCGACCTCCTGGACCGAGCTGCGCCGGGACGCGCTGGAGGCCGACGCGGCGCTGCTGCGCGGCGAGGACCGGGTGCCGTACGTCCGCCAGGCCCTGCAGGGCGTCGAGAGCCCGGTGCTCGCGGTGTCCGACTACATGCGCCAGGTCCCGGACCAGATCGCGCAGTGGGTCGAGCAGGACTGGTCCTCGCTGGGCGCCGACGGCTTCGGTCTGTCGGACACCCGTGAGGCCGCCCGCCGCCACTTCGGCGTCGACGCCCAGTCGATCGTCGTGGCCGCCCTCGCCCAGCTCGCCCGCCGCGGCGAGGTCAAGGCGACGGCGGTCAAGGAGGCCCGGGAGAAGTACGGGCTGTAAGCAGGCCGACGGTCTGTGGGCAGGCCGACGCAGCGAGAAGGCCGACGGGGAGTGACGGCCGGCCCGGCACCGCCGGGCCGCGCCGCCGCGGCCGGACGCCATCGCGGCGGACAGGAGGGTGCGCGCCCGCGCGGGTCGCGGGTGCCCTCCGGTCCGCCGCGTTCGCCTTTTCCGGCCCGCGCGGGCCGTGCTGTCGGTGCCCTTCGGCATCATGGGCGCATGCGTGCGGCCCGGCTCATCAAGATGGTTCTGCTGCTCCAGTCCCGCCCCGTCATGACCGCCGCCGAGCTGGCGCGGGAGCTGGAGGTGTCGGAGCGGACCGTGACGCGGGACGCCCAGGCGCTGTCCGAGGCGGGGGTGCCGGTGTACGCCGACCGGGGGCGGACCGGGGGGTACCGGCTGGTCGGCGGGTACCGGACGCGGCTGACCGGGCTGGCCCGCGGCGAGGCCGAGGCGCTGTTCCTGAGCGGGGTGCCGGGGGCGCTGCGGGAGATGGGCCTGGCGGACGCCGCCTCGGCGGCCCGGCTGAAGGTGTCGGCGGCCCTGCTGCCCTCGCTGCGGGACGCCCCGGACACCGCCGCGCAGCGCTTCCACCTGGACGCGCCCGCCTGGTTCCGGGAGCCGGAGACGCCCGCGCTGCTGCCGGTGCTCGCCGAGGCGGTGTGGGACGACGGCCGGGTCCTCGCCCGGTACCGGCGCGGGGAGGACACGGTGGAGCGGCGGCTGGAGCCGTACGGGCTCGTGCTGAAGGCCGGCGTCTGGTACCTGTGCGCGCGGGTGGCCGGAAGCGGTTCCTTCCGGACGTACCGGATCGACCGGTTCACCGCCGTGGACCCGCTCGGCGAGCGGTTCGGCCGCGACCCGGAGTTCGATCTGCCCGGTTTCTGGGCGGAGCAGGCCGAGCGGTTCGCCCGCTCGATCCTGCGCGGCGAGGTCGTCGTACGGCTCTCTCCGGAGGGTGCCCGCCGGCTGCCGCACGCGGTCGATCCGCTCGCCGCGCGGACGGCGCTCGCGGAGCCGGGCGCGCCGGACGCGGCGGGCTGGGTGACGGTGACGCTGCCCGTGGAGTCGGAGGAGGTCGCGTACGAGCAGCTGACGGCGCTCGGCCCGGAGGCCGAGGTGCTGGCGCCGGCCGCGCTGCGCGAGCGGTTCACGGCGGCCGCGGCCCGCGCCGCCGCGCTGTACCGCCGGCAGGAGCGCTGAGCGGGGCCGTCGTACTCCGGGTGCGTGCCACCGGGTAAGGCCCGATGCTGGTGGCGTGATGGACGAGACGGAGTTCTGGGAGCTGATCGACTCCACCCGCGAGGCCGCCGAGGGGGACCCCGAGGAACAGGCCGACCTGCTGGTGGAGCGGCTTCTCGCGCTGGACCCGGAGCGGGTCCTGGACTTCGCCCGCCACTTCGAGGCCCGCTACAACCGCGCCTACCGCTGGGATCTGTGGGGTGCCGCCTGGCTGCTGCTGGACGGGTGCAGCGACGACGCGTTCGACTTCTTCCGGTGCTGGCTGATCGGGCAGGGCCGGGAGGTCTTCGAGGGGGCCCTGCACGACCCGGACGCGCTGGCCGGGCTGCTGGGCGGTTTCGACGAGGAGGTGGACGGCGACGGCGAGGAGCTGGGGTACGCGGCGGACGAGGCCTACGAGCAGCTGACCGGCACCGTCGCCCCCGAACTGGGCCTTCCCCCGGCGCCGGCCGAACCGGAGGGCACCCCGCTGGACCTGGAGGACGACCGGGTGCTCGCCGAGCGGTTTCCCCGGCTGTGGGAGCGGTTGAGGTCATGACGCCGCCGCGTGTGCCGGGACGCTCCCGCGCGGGGCCGCGACGATCGCCCTCACGACCGCCCTCACGGCTGCTTCCCGCGCTGGGTGCCCCCGGTCGGCTCGGCCCGGCCGGCACCACCGCCGGCACTGGCACTGGCACTGGCACGGGCACTGGCAGTAGCACGGGCACGGGCACTGGCAGTGGTGTGGGTGCCGGGGACGGTCCTGGGACGCCGGGTGGGGAGCGGGCGGTGGGTCTTGCGGGGCGGCGCCGTGGCCGGGCGGCCCTGGAGCAGGGCGGCCCGTTCCCGGATGGCCGGGAGGCGGGCGGTCAGGGCCGCGCCGGGGCAGCTGGTGGGGAATCCGGTGTCGTGCCCGGCGAGGGCGGGCAGGGTGGCGGCGGCGCCCGCCTTGTACCGGCTCTGGCCGCTGCTGGAGACCAGCCGGGCCCGGCCGCGCGGGTCGATGTCGGCGAGCCCGAGCTTCCAGGCCGCGAGGGCGGCGATGGCGTCGGTCATGGCCCGGGGCACGGGGACGCCGGCCGTGAAGGTGCCGAGGGCGGCGATACCCGCGGTGCGGTGGTTGAAGCCCTGGGTGTGGGCGCCGGTGACGGCCCGGTCGATGCCTCCGGCGCGGCCCTCGTAGATGGTGCCGCAGTGGTCGACGAGGAAGTTGTAGCCGATGTCGTCCCAGTGCCGGGCGCCGGTCTGGCCGGCGTACAGGCCGCGGATGATGCGCGGCGCGTCGGCGCAGGCGTAGTCGTTGGGCGAGTCGGTGTGGTGCAGGAAGACGGCCACCACCTTGTCGTCGTAGCGCGGGGGCGGCTGGGTGTGCCCGGTGACGCGGTCCAGCCAGGCGGAGCGCGGCACGATGCGCGGCCGGGCGGCCCGGTGCCCGACGGGCGGCCGGGCCCCGGCGGCGGGGCGGTCGGGACGGGAGGCGGCGGCGCGCTCGGTGCCGCGGGCGCACAGGACCAGCGCGCCGACGGCGAGCAGCCCGGGCAGGCAGCCGAGCAGCACCAGCAGCGCCCCGGGTATCCGCCGTGCGGTACGGGGGTTCCCCGCGGCGGGCCGTGCCGGGGCCTGCGGGGCTCTTCGGAGGACACGCATGATCCCACTGTCAAGCCGCCGGGCCGTACCCGCGACGCACGCTCTGCCACCTGGCGCAACCGTCGTCCCGGTCCGGGCCGGTTCCGGGGGCGCGGCCGTATCCGGGGGGCGCGGCGCGGCCGTATCCGTTCCGGTTCCGCCCGTACCGGGGGGTTCGGTCCGCCGTACCAGGGGGGCTCTCGGAGAAAGGCGGCTTCCGTGAACCTGCTGGATCTGGTGCTCGCCGTGGTGGCCGTCGGCTGCGCGGTGCCGGGATACCGACGCGGGCTGGTGGCCGGGTGCCTCGCGCCGGCCGGGTTCGTGGCCGGCGCCCTCGTCGGGGTGTGGCTGCTGCCGTGGAGCACGGGCCGGCCGGCGCCGGGTCCGGCTGCGGTCACGGCGCTCGCCGCGGTGACGCTGCTGGTGCCGGCGGTGCTGGGGCACCGGCTGGCGGGCCGGTCGGCACGGCGGCTGCGCGGGCGGCTGGACCGGGGCCCGCTGCGGGTGGCGGACGGCGTCGGGGGCGCGGCGGTGAACGCGGTCGCGGTGCTGGTGGCGGCCTGCGTGGCGGCGGGCGTACCGGGCGCGGCCGCGTCCCCGGCGCTGACGGCGGAGATACGGGACTCGACGCTGCTGGGCGCGGTGCGGCAGCGGATGCCCGAGACCACGCCCGCCTGGTTCGCGCGGGCCGCGTCCGCGCTGTCCGAGGCGGGTTTCCCGCGGGTTTCCGGCCCGTTCGCGGCCGGGCCGGCGGCCCGGGCGGCCCGGCCGGCGGACGACGGCGTCACCCCGGCCGCGGCCCGGGCGGCCCGGCGCGGCACGGTGAAGATCGAGGGACTGGCGGGCGCCGAGGGCCGCGAGGGCAGCGGGTTCGTCTACGCGTCCGGGCGGGTGCTGACCAACGCGCACGTGGTGGCCGGCATCGACCGCCCGAGCGTGCGGGTCGGCGGGGCCGGGCGGTCGTACCCGGCCCGGGTGGTGCTGTTCGACCCGGGCCGGGACGTGGCGGTGCTGTACGTGCCCGGGCTGCGCGCCCCGGCGCTGCGGTTCGCCCCGGACGCCGGGCGCGGGGACCCGGCGGTGGTGGCGGGCTATCCGGAGGACGGGGGCCTGGACCTGCGGGCGGCGACGGTCACGGACCGGGTACGGGCGATCGGCTCGGACCTCTACGACGAGCGCACGGTCACCCGGGAGGTGTACACGATCCGCTCCGAGGTGCTGCCGGGCAACTCCGGCGGCCCGCTGCTGACCCCGGACGGCCGGGTGCTGGGGATGATCTTCGCCCGGTCCGCCTCGGACGCGGGGACGGGGTATGTGCTGACGGCGGCCGAGGTGACGGGCGCCGCCCGGCGCGCGGCCACGGCGACGGCCCCGGTGGACACGGGCGAGCTGGTCGCCGCGTAGGGCGCGGGGTCACAGGGACCGGCCCATGCACACGTCGTCGACGTAGCGGCCGTCGAGGAAGAACTCCCCCGGCAGCACGCCCTCGACGGCGAACCCCTCGGACTCGTACAGCACCCGGGCCGGGGTGTTGTGCCCGAGCACCCGCAGGGTCAGCCGGCGGGCGCCGCGCTCGCGCGCGCGGTCGACGGCGGCCCGTAGCAGCGCGCGCCCCACGCCCCGGCCGCGCGCCTCGTCGGCGACGGCGAACCCCTGGATCTGCAGGACGTGCGCGTTGGCGGCGAGCGGGGTGGGGCGGGCGAGGCGGAGGTAGCCGAGGAGGCGTCCGCCGGCCTCGGCGACGAGGAAGTCCTCCGGGCGGTGCCGGTCGTCGAAGAACGGCGGGTACGGCGGCCGCGGGCGGGGCGTGACCGCGTGCAGGGTGGACCAGGTGGTCCGGTCGAGGGCGGCCAGTTCCTCCTCGTCGTCGGCCTGGGCGGTGCGTATGGAGGGCTCGGGCATGACGATCACCCTAGGCGGCGTGGTCCGGGCGGCCAACGTGTTTCCGGGCCTCGGGCGGGGTCATGCTTGGGGCCATGGAACGTTCACGTATCGCGGTGGCCGGCGCGTCCGGTCTCATCGGCGGGGCCCTGGTGCGGTCCCTGGCCGCCGACGGGCACGAGGTGGTGCGGCTGGTGCGCCGGGCGCCCCGGGGCCCGGACGAGGTCCGCTGGGACCCGGAGCGGGGCCGGGTCGACGCGGCCGGGCTGACCGGGTGCGAGGTGGTGGTCAATCTGGCGGCGGCCGGGGTGGGCGACCGGCGCTGGACCCCGGAGTACAAGCGGGTGCTGCGGGACAGCCGGGTGCTGGGCACGGCCGCGCTCGCCGAGGCGGTGGCCTCGCTGCCCGAGCCGCCCCGGGCCTTCCTGAACGGCAGCGCGATCGGCTTCTACGGCGACACCGGCGAGCGGGTGGCGGACGAGGACACGCCCCCGGGCGACGGTTTCCTGGCCGGGCTGTGCGTGGAGTGGGAGGAGGCCGCGGCGCCCGCCGAGGAGGCCGGGGTGCGCACGGTGTTCCTGCGCACGGGGCTGGTGGTGGCCCGGGGCGGTGGCGCCTGGGGACGGCTGTTCCCGCTGTTCCGGGCGGGGCTCGGGGGGCGGCTGGGCGACGGGCGGCAGTACTGGTCGTACATCGCGCTGCACGACGAGGTGGCCGCGATCCGGCATCTCATCGACCGGGACGACCTGTCCGGCCCGTTCAATCTGACCGCCCCGCAGCCGCTGACGAACCGGGAGATCACCGCGGCGATGGGCCGGGTGCTGCACCGGCCGGCGGTGTGCGCGGTGCCGGCCGGGGTGCTGCGCGCGGTCCTCGGGGAGATGGCCGGGGATGTGCTGGGCAGTCAGCGGGTGGTCCCCAAGCGGCTGCTGGAGTCGGGCTTCCGGTTCGCGTTTCCCGGTATCGAGGAGGCGATCCGCGCGGCGTAATGAGCCGGTTGACAACACGGGCACACAAAAGTGACCGTATGCGACCTCCATGCGACCGTGCCCTGTTGATGCGCGACTCCTCCTGACCGATCACCGCCCTAACCTCGATCCGAACTCGGGTATCCGTGGCGCCAGTCGGAGGCATGGCTCCTCCACCGGCCGCGTAACCACAGGAGGGGCCTCGTGCTTGAGCCCGCGTACCAGGTGGACGTCGTCATCGTGGGGGCCGGCATTGCCGGCCTCTCGGCCGCTCACCGGCTGACCAGCGCCGGAATCACCACCGCGGTCCTGGAGGCCGCCCCGTACGTCGGCGGTCGCATGTCGACGGAGAAGGTCGACGGCTTCCGGCTCGACCGCGTCGGACAGCTGCTGTCCACGTCCTATCCCGAACTCCGGCTGACCCCGGGCCTGGCCGAGCTGTCCCTGCGCCGCTTCGCGCCGGGCGTGCTGCTGCACCGCGACGGGCGCCTCCAGCGCGCGGGCGCCCCAGCGCCCGGCGGAAGCGCGAGGGGCGCACGGGGCGCACTCCACGCCGTGCGCGCCCTCGCCGGCACGCCCAGGGGTACGGCCGTCAGGGCGACGGCGGCCCGGGCCACGACCGGCCGGGGCACGACGGTCACGCCCGGCCGGACCGGCGGCGCGCCGGTGGGCGGCGCGGTGGACCAGGCCCGGCTGGGCGCCGCGCTGGGCCGGCTCGCGGCGACGCCCGTCGAGCGCGTCCTGGCCCGTCCCGAGCTGCCCGCCGCCCAGGCCCTGGCCCGGCGCGGGGTGCCGGCCCGCACCATCGACGGCTTCCTGCGTCCGCTGCTGGCCGCGCTGCTGTGCGACCCGGAGCTGACCACGTCCAGCCGCTGCGCCGACCTGGCGCTGCGCGCCTTCGCGAGCGGCCGGCTGTGCGTGCCGGAGGGCGGCGCGGAGATGCTTCCGGAGCTGCTGGCCGGGGCGCTGCCGCCGGGCACCGTGCACACCGGGGTGCGGGTCACCTCGGTGTCCACGACCTCGGTGGCCACCGCCGAGCACGGCGAGGTCCGCTGCCGGGCGGTGCTGCTGGCCACCGACGCGCGGGCCGCGGCGGAGCTGCTGCCCGGGCTGAGGGTGCCGGACTTCCATCCGGTGACGGTGGTCCACCACACCGCCGACGAACCCGTGGAGGCCTTCGCGACCGGTGCCTCGCTGCTGCTGGACGCGGACCGGGGCGGACCGGTGGCGCACACGGCGGTGCTCAGCGCCGTGGACCCGAGCCGGGCGCCGGCCGGCCGGGTGCTGATCTCCTCGACGGTGCTCGGCCCGCCGCCGGAGGGCGTCGACACCGCCGTCCGCATCCACCTCTCCCGCCTCTACGGCACCTCCACGCGCCGCTGGGAGACGCTGTCCGTGCACCACACCCCCGAGGCGGTCCCGGCCATGCGCCCCCCGCACGACCCTCGCCGCCCGGTACGCCTCCTGGCGGGCCTGTACGTCTGCGGCGACCACCGCGACAGCGGCACGGTCCAGGGAGCGCTGCACTCCGCCCGCCGGGCGGCGTCGGCGATCCTGACGGACCTGGGCGCCACGGGCTCGATGCACCGCGCGGATCCGGCCCCGGTGCTGCCGCGGGCGGCGTAGCCGCTCGCGGCGGTCCTACCCCAGCGCGGCGACCTTCTCCCGGTAACCGCGCACCGGCGCCGCGTCCCGGTACGGCTCCAGCCGGCGTTCGAAGTCCTTCACGTACTCCACCGCGCGGGCGGACCGCATCTCCGCGGCCTGCCCGGCGGCCTCCGCCGCCAGCGCGCAGGCCTGGTCGAGTTCACCGAGACCCAGCCGCGCGGTGGCGAGGACGACCCGGCAGAACAGCCGGCTGCGGGCGAAGGCGGGCGCCCGCAGCTGGAGGGCGCGCTCGGCGTGCTGCGCGGCGGCCCGGAACTGCTGGAGGTCCCGGTGGCAGTGCCCGAACTCGTCGGCGAGCTGCCCCTCGTCGAAGAACCGGGCCCAGTACGGCACCTCGTCCCCGGGCCGGGCCGCCTCCAGCGCGCGCTCGGCCCGCACCAGCGCCGCGGTGCACGCCCGTACCTCGCCGAGGACGGCGTGCGCCCGCGCCTCGGAGGCGTGCAGCAGCGACTGGACGACGGGCGGGGCGCCGGTGCCCACGCCCTGCTGGGCGACCCGGGTCAGCTGCACGGCCTCCCTGCCGTGCCCGAGGTAGACGGCCTGGCGGCTCATGGTGACCAGGACGTAGGAGCCGTAGGCCCGGTCGCCGGCGGCCTGGGCGAGCCGCAGGGCCTGCACGAAGTAGCGCTGGGCGAGTCCGTGCGCGGCGATGTCGTACGACGTCCAGCCCGCCAGCCGGGTCAGGTCGGCGGCGGCGCCGAACAGCCGGCGGCCGGTCTGCTCGCCGTAGCTGCCGCGGAGCATCGGCTCGCACTCGTGCTCCAGGTAGCGCACCAGCGCCTGCCGGGCGTGGCCGCCGCCGAACCGGTCGTCGAGGGTGCGGAACAGCTCGCCGACCGAGCGCAGGGCGGCGATGTCGCCGGCGGTGACCCGGTGGCCGGGGGTGCGTTCGGCGGTCGCGCGGGCCCGGGCCACGGCCGCCGCCCCGGGCGGGAGCGGGGTCCTGGCCGCGCCGGGCCGGCCCTGCGGCGGCACCCGGGGTCCCGGCTCGCGGGCCACCCGGTCGTCGGGCTTGCCGATCAGCCAGTCCCGGCTGGGCACGACCAGCCCCGCCGGGGTGAAGGCGATCTTGCGCAGCTCGGCGTGGCTGCCGGAGTCCTTGCGCCACAGGCCGCTGACGATGTCGACGGCCTCCTCGGGGGTGGCCGCGAACTCCAGCCCGGCGTACACCGGCGCGCAGGAGTCCAGGCCGAGATCCTGGGCGGTGAGCCGGCGCCCGAGCCGGCGGGTGAACACCTCGGCGATGAGGGCGGGGGTCGTCCCGCGCGGCTGCTGCCCGCGCAGCCAGCGGGTGACCGATGTCTTGTCGTATCTGAGGTCCAGCCCGTGTTCCAGACCGAGCTGATCGACGCGACGGGCCAGACCCGCGTTGGAGAACCCCGCTTCTGCGATGAGCGCGGCGAGCTGGCGGTTGGGGGTGCGCTGCGCGGGTCGGTCCGTCATCTGCGGTGCGGTCTCCTGCCTTCCGGGCCTGTGGACGTGCCCGGATTGCCTTTGAGCAGCCCTTATGGCCTCATGAACGGCGCGAATGTAGCGGAGAGTGAACAGACGATCACACACTTTGCGCCACCTTCATTCGATCGTGTGAGGAACGCCCGCAGGGCTGACGCGGGCCGGTCGGACGTACAGTGGCGTGGGCGCGATACATGCCTGACACACCCATCGCCGAGGGAGGCGCTTGCCGTGAGTGAGTTGCGGTTCGTCCGCAGGGGATTCGGTGCCGATGCCGTCGACTACCAGGAGGCCTGGGACGAGCAGCGCCGGATCCACGCGGCCCGGTTCGCCGACGAGGTCCCCGACACCGTGCTCCTCCTGGAGCACCCCCCGGTGTACACGGCCGGCCGGCGCACCGAGGACAGCGAGCGCCCGCTGGACGGCACCCCGGTCGTCGACGTCGACCGCGGCGGCAAGATCACCTGGCACGGCCCGGGCCAGCTGGTGGGCTACCCGATCCAGAAGCTGCCCCGCCCGGTGGACGTGGTCGCGCACGTACGCCGGCTGGAGGAGGCGCTCATCCGCACCTGCGCCGAGTTCGGCCTGGAGACCACCCGGGTCGAGGGCCGCAGCGGCGTATGGGTGCTCGGCGACCCGGTCGAGCAGCGGCCGGCGCTCGGGGGGCTGTCCCTGGACTTCGACCCGCGCCTGACCGACGACGAGTTCGACCCCCGCCTCAACGGCCCCGAGTACGCCCCCTCCAACGCGGGCCAGCGGCGCGAGGACCGCAAGATCGCGCAGATCGGCATCCGGGTGGCCAAGGGCGTCACGATGCACGGCTTCTCGTTCAACGTGAACCCGGACATGAAGTGGTTCGACCGGATCATCCCGTGCGGCATCCGCGACGCGGGCGTGGCCTCCCTCGCGGGCGAGCTGGGCCGGGACATCACGGTCGAGGAGGTCGTGCCGGTGGTCGAGAGGCACCTCAGGGACGTCCTGGAGAACGCGGTCCTCAGGCCCCGGGAGATCGAGAAGGCGTCCGCCTGACCGTCGGCACCGGGAATGCGCCCTGTGGTCGCGAGGTTGGTCTCACCGGCAGGGCGCAATCAGCACGGGCGTACCCTGGTGTACGCCGAAGAATCGAAGTCACAGGGAGCCGACGTGTCCGCAGTCTCACCGGACGGACGCAAGATGCTGCGCCTGGAGGTCCGCAACAGCCAGACCCCCATCGAGCGCAAGCCCGAGTGGATCAAGACCCGGGCGAAAATGGGCCCCGAATACACGAAGATGCAGAACCTCGTGAAGAGCGAGGGCCTGCACACGGTGTGCCAGGAAGCCGGCTGCCCGAACATCTACGAGTGCTGGGAGGACCGCGAGGCGACCTTCCTCATCGGCGGCGACCAGTGCACCCGGCGCTGCGACTTCTGCCAGATCGACACCGGCAAGCCCGAGGCGCTCGACCGCGACGAGCCGCGCCGGGTGGGCGAGTCCGTGGTGACGATGGACCTGAACTACGCCACCATCACCGGCGTGGCCCGCGACGACCTGCCGGACGGCGGCGCCTGGCTGTACGCCGAGACCGTGCGCCAGATCCACGCCCAGACGGCCGGGCGCGAGGGCGGCCGGACCAAGGTCGAGCTGCTGGCCCCCGACTTCAACGCGGTCCCCGAGCAGCTGGCGGAGGTCTTCGAGTCCCGCCCCGAGGTCTTCGCGCACAACGTCGAGACGGTCCCCCGGATCTTCAAGCGGATCCGCCCCGGCTTCCGCTACGAGCGCTCCCTGAAGGTCATCACCGAGGCCCGCGACTTCGGCCTGGTCACCAAGTCGAACCTGATTCTCGGCATGGGCGAGACCCGCGAGGAGGTCAGCGAGGCGCTGCGGCAGCTGCACGAGGCGGGCTGCGAGCTGGTCACCATCACCCAGTACCTGCGTCCCTCCGTCCGGCACCACCCGGTGGAGCGCTGGGTGAAGCCGCAGGAGTTCGTGGAGCTGAAGGAGGAGGCCGAGCAGATCGGCTTCTCCGGTGTGATGTCCGGCCCGCTGGTGCGCTCCTCCTACCGCGCCGGGCGGCTGTACCAGATGGCCGTCGAGAAGCGGGGCGCGTTCGTCGCCGCCCAGGCGGTGTGAGCCCGCGCGTGTGAATCGTCGCACACGTCACTACTGACCGGTAATGGCCGAGTCGACGCGGTCCCGGCCGTCCTCGCTGATGAGGGCGGCGCCGGGGCCGCGTCGCCGTTGCGGCCCCCGCGCCCAGGGGTTCACCCCTGTTTGACCGGTCGGTCACGCCCTGGTAACACCAGACAGTGACCCTGGGTGTTCACGCCCCTGTCTCCACCGTTTCTAGGGGGGATCCCGATCATGCAGGCAGCACCCGTACGCGCCACCGCCATCCCGTCCTTCACCGACGCGCTCCGCCGCGTCGAGTCCCTGCTGCTGAGCGGCGGCCAGCGCACCGCCCGCCGCAACGCCTGGACCTCCGTCCTGGAGGACCGCCGCCGGGCCAAGGACCGGGTCGAGGCCCAGCGGTTCCTGGAGCAGGCCGCCGGCCGCTCCTGACCCGCACCCGCCCCCGGGCCGGCCCCGCCGGGCACTGCCGTCGTAGGCGCTCCCGGGGGCACGTAGACTTCGTGGCATGGCGAGGAAGGAAACCGCGGCGGACGCCGCGAATGCCGGGCGACTGAAGCAGATCGCCCTCACGTACCAGATGACCCGCAAGGCCGACAAGAAGATCGGCCTTGTACTCGCGGCCGTCGGCATCGGCACGCTCGGTGTCTTCCTCGCGATCGGCTTCCTGATCGGACACCCGGTCTACCTGGGCATCTTCGGCCTGCTGATCGCCCTGCTGGCGACGGCCATCGTGTTCGGCCGCCGGGCCGAGCGGGCCGCCTTCGGTCAGATGGAGGGCCAGCCGGGCGCCGCCGCGGCCGTGCTGGACAACATCGGCCGCGGCTGGACGACGACTCCGGCGGTGGCGATGAACCGCAGCCAGGACGTGGTGCACCGGGCCGTCGGCAAGGCCGGCATCGTGCTGGTCGCCGAGGGCAACCCGAACCGGGTGAAGACCCTGCTGGCCGCCGAGAAGAAGAAGATGAACCGGATCGTCGCGGACGTGCCGGTGCACGATGTGATCGTGGGCAACGGCGAGGGCCAGGTCGAGCTGAAGAAGCTGCGCACGACCCTGCTGAAGTTCCCGCGGGTGCTCACCGGCCCCCAGGTGACCGCCACCAACGACCGGCTGCGCGCGCTCGGCGACCTGATGAGCAACATGCCGCTGCCGAAGGGTCCGATGCCCAAGGGCATGAAGCTGCCGAAGGGCGGGCCCCGGGGGCGCTGACCGCACCCGGACACGCCATCGACGAAGCCCCGTACCCCCTGGTGGGTACGGGGCTTCGTTGACACGCCACCGAACGGAGCATCCGGCAGGTAATCGGCTCATCCGCTCTTAGCCTTCGGAATGTGACAAAACGCCATATTACGTACCTCGCATGCGCCACGGCCCTCGTCGGTGCGTTCGCCGGCGCCGCCCCGGCGTCGGCGGCCCACCGGACCCTCGTGGTGCACCCGGGTGAGTCCATCCAGAAGGCGGTGAACGCCGCCCGGCCCGGCGACACCGTGCTGGTGTCGGCCGGCACCTACCACGAGAGCGTCACGCTCAAAACCGCCGCGGTGACCCTGCGGGGCGTGGGCCCCCGCACCGTCATCCGGCCGCCCGCGAACTCCAGGGCCGTACCGCCCGCGAAGGGGGCCACCCCCACCTGTCGCGCGGCCGGCAACGGCATCTGCGTGGTCGGCGGGAAGCACAAACCCCTCCGGGACGTCACCGTCGCCCATCTGAAGGTGACCGGTTTCGCCAAGGTCGGCCTGTGGTCCATGGACACCGACCGGCTGACCGTCACCGGGGTGATCGCCGACGACAACGGCCAGTGGGGCATCGCCCAGGAGCACTCCACCCGGGGCGTCTTCCGCCGTGACACCGCCCGGCGCAACGGCGACGCCGGCCTGTTCCTCGCCAACAGCGTCAAGGCCGAGCAGGGCGCCGCGGACAGCAAGGGCACGGTAGTCGAGCGCACCCTGCTGGAAGGCAACCGGATCGGACTCACCGTCCGCCGGCTGCGCAACCTCACCGTCCGGCGCAACCACGTCACCGGCAACTGCGCCGGCGTGTTCGTCGTGGGCGACGAGAACAAACCGCGGGCGGGCGCGCTGACCGTGCGCGCCAACCTGGTCGAGCGGAACAACAAGTACTGCCCGAAGACCGCCCGGCTGCCCCACCTCCAGGGCTCCGGCATCGTCCTGACCGGCACCGAGAAGGCCCTGATCGCCCGGAACACGGTCACCGGCCACTCGGGCAGGTCCCCGCTGTCGGGCGGCATCGTCCTGTTCAAGAGCTTCGTCGGCGCCACCAGCGAGCGGAACCGGATCACCGGCAACCACCTGTCGGCCAACTCCCCGGCGGACCTGGTCAACCAGGAAGCGGCCAAGAGCGGCAACGCCTTCGAGCGCAACTCCTGCCGCGCCTCCAGGCCCGCGGGCCTGTGCTGACCGGACCGCCGTACCCGACCCACGCAAGGAAGGAAGACGGCACATGACCGCACCATCCCCCGCGCTCTCCACCGCGCCGGAGCCCGGGGCGCCCCCCACCCCGCCACCGTCGATGCGGCTGCGCGAACTCGTGTTCGGGGCGGCCTGCGCCGCCGCCGTCCGCGCCGCCGCCCGGCTCGGTGTCGCCGACGCCCTCGGTGACGCCCCCATGACCGTCCAGGGCCTGGCGGCGGCCGTGCACACCGAGCCCGGGCCGCTGCGCCGGCTGCTGCGCGCCCTGTCCTGCCACGGCGTCTTCGCCGAGCGGCCCGACGGCACGTTCGCCCACACCGCGATGTCCCGGCTGCTGCGCGAGGACGACCCGAACAGCCTGCGGGCCATCGCCCTGTGGTGCACCGAGCCGTGGACCTGGGACGCCTGGCCCCAACTGGACCGGGCGGTGCGCACCGGCCACGACGTCGTACAGGACCTGTACGGCAAGGAGTTCTTCCAGTACCTCAACGAGGACGCCCCAGAGTCCGCCGACGTCTTCAACCAGGCGATGACCCGGTCCAGCGAGCAGTCGGCCCGGGAGGTCGCCGCGCTGCTCGACCTGTCCGGCAGCGACTCGGTCGCCGACCTCGGCGGCGGGCAGGGGCACGTGGTGGCCAGCCTGCTCGACAAGTACCCGGCCATGCTCGGCTATCTGCTGGACCTGCCGCGGGTGGTGGACAACGCCCTGCCACGGCTGCGCCCGGGCGGCGACCTGGCCGGCCGGACGCGGATCGTGCCGGGTGACATCCGCGAGGCCGTCCCGGTCAGGGCCGACGTCTACATCATCAAGAACATCCTGGAGTGGGACGACGACTCCACCGCCCGGCTGCTGCGCAACGTGGTCGAGGCGGGCGGCCCCGGCACCCGGGTCGTCGTGATCGAGAACCTGGTGGACGACACGCCGTCCATGCGGTTCAGCACCGCCATGGACCTGCTGCTGCTGCTCAACGTGGGCGGGGCCAAGCACACCACCGCCAGCATGACCGGCCGGCTGCGGGCGGCGGGCCTGGAGGTCGGCGACATCCGCCCGGTCAACCCCTTCCTGCACGCCTTCGACTGCACGGTCCGCGGGTGAGCCCACTGCCCCACGGCACACCGGTGCCGGGTCCGCGTGTGACGCGGGCCCGGCACCGGTGCTCCGGACGGGGGTCTCAGACTCCGGCGTCGCGCTCCCAGACGTAGAAGCGCCGGGCCATGGCGTCCTTCGGGGACCGCCAGGTCTCGGGGTCGTACGCGCTGACGTACGCCGACAGCCGCTCGCTGACCTCTCTGAACTCGGGGTGCGAGGTGACCTTGGCGATGGCCGGTCCGGGCTCGCGTTCGGACTCGATGAGGTGCATGTACACATCACCGAACTGGAAGAGGCTGCGCCGGGCCACCCCGACGAGGTGCGGCAGCTCTCCGCGGTCGGACTCCGCGAACACCTTGGCGATGTCCGGGGCGGAGCCCGGGGCCATGCGGGCGACGATCAGGGCCTGGTGCACGGTCGTCTCCTGCTCTCCGGCTCAGTCGGCCAGGGCCGGGGCGGGCCGCCGGCCGGCCGCCGCCTTCTCGATCTTGTCCCGGATCAGGGCGAGCTGGACCTTGGAGTTCTTGTTGATGTTGTCGGTCATCCAGGCGTCGTCGACCGGGGCGTCCGGCTTCATCTCGAAGTCCTGGGTCCACACCATCCGGGTGCCGGCCGGGACCTCCTCGTAGCTCCAGTGGATGTTCATGTGGGCGAAGGGGCCGGTCTCCACCCGGCGGGCCGTGACGGTGCGCGCGTCGCGGTCCGGCTCGCGCTCGGAGACCCAGCTCCAGACGGTGCCGTTCTCGTCCGGGTGCATGGTCAGCCGGAACGTGGTCTTGGCGCCCTCCCGCTTGAGGACCTCCACCGACGCGTACTCGCTGAACAGCTGCGGCCAGCGCTCCAGGTCGTTGGTCATGTCCCAGACCAGGTCCAGCGGGGCGGCGATGGTGATCTCGTTCTGGGTGTGTCCTGCCATGTCAGGCTCCTGCCATCAGGGTGGTGTTGACGAGGTTGAGGAACTGCTGCGGCGTCTTGCAGCGTTCGGCGTCGACCGGCATCGGGGTGCCGTGCGTGTTCTCCAGCTCGCCGACGATGCCGAGCAGGCCGAGCGAGTCGACGCCGAGGACGTCGAAACCGGTGTCCGGCTTCTCCATCAGCTGCTCCGGGCTGACGGTGACCCCGGCGGCCTTCTTCATCAGCGCGGCGAGTTCTTCCACGGTGATCTGCGGCATGCGCTTTCCTCCTTTGCTGTGCTCACTGCCTGGTGCCGGCTCGCAGCACCAGCGCCGAGTTCGACCCCATGAGTCCGCGGCTGAGCACCAGTGCCGTGCGCGGTTCGGCGACGCGGGCGTGGCCGGTCACGAGGTCGAGGTCGTGGCAGACGTCGAAGACGTTCGGCGTCGGCGGGATCAGGCCGTGCTCCATCGCCAGCACGGCCGCTGCGGTGTCCAGCACGGGGGCCGCGCAGTAGCCGCGGCCGATCCCGGTCTTCGGGGCGGTGACCGGGACCCGGGTGCCGTGCGCGCCGAGGGCGTCGGCGAGCGCGAGTGCCTCGGCCCGGTCGGCCTCCGGCACCCCGAGGGCGTCGGCGAAGACGACGTCGATCTCCTCGGGGGCCGCGCCGGCCTCGGCCAGGGCCTGCCGGATGGCGTGTGCGAGGCCGTCGCGGGACTCCGCCCAGCGGGAGGCGCCGGTGAAGGTGGCCCCGTGGCCCGCGACGACGGCCCGGACGTCGGCGCCGCGGTCCTCGGCGGTGCCCACCGCCTCGACGACGAGCATGGCGCCGCCCTCGGCCGGCACGAAGCCGCACGCCCCGTGGGTGAAGGGCCGGTAGGCCCGGGCGGGGTCGGTCTCCCGGCTCAGTTCCGCGTAGCCGAGCTGGCAGACCATCGAGTACGGCGCGAGCGGCGCCTCGGTGGAGCCGGCCACGATCACGTCGGTGCCGCGGCGCACCGCCCGGGCCGCGTGGGCCAGGGCGTCCAGTCCGCCGGCCTCGTCGGAGGCGACGACCGAGCAGGGCCCCTTGAAGCCGCGGCGGATGGAGACCTGACCGGTGCTGGCGGCGTAGAACCAGGCGATGGACTGGTACGGCCCGACGAACCGGCTGCCCTTGCCCCACAATCGCTGCAGTTCGCGCTGGCCGAACTCGCCGCCGCCGGATCCGGCGGCGGTGACCACGCCGATGGAGTACGGCGCGTCCGGGATGCCGGACGGCGTGAGCCGGGCGTCGTCCAGCGCGAAGTCGGCCGCGGCCATGGCGTAGTGCGTGAACCGGTCGGTCTGGACGAGGAAGCGCTCCTCGATGGTGGCCGCCGGGTCGAAGGCGCGGACCTCACCGGCCACCTTCAGCGGAAGGTGCTCGCAGCCCTCGCGGGTGACCCGGTCGAGGACGCTGAGGCCCTCCCGGGTCGCCTTCCAGAAGGTGTCGGTGCTGGTGCCGTTGGGTGCGACCACCCCGATGCCGGTGATGGCCGCCTGCCGGTCCTTCGGTTCGCTCATCGTGTGTCCTCACTCCCTCGGCCGGGTCAGGATCACCGCGGACTGGAAGCCTCCGAACCCGCTGCCCACGGACAGCACGCTGGTCAGCTTGCGTTCGCGGGCGACGCGTGGGACGTAGTCCAGGTCGCACTCCGGGTCGGGGATCTCGTAGTTCGCGGTCGGTGGTACGACCTGCTTGGCGAGGGCCAGCACACAGGCGACCAGTTCGATGGCGCCGATCGCCCCGAGGGAGTGCCCCACCATGGACTTGATGGAGCTCATCGGGGTGTCGTAGGCGTGGTGGCCGAGCGCCCGCTTCACGGCCGCCGTCTCGTGGCGGTCGTTCTGCCGGGTGCCGGAGCCGTGCGCGTTGACGTAGTCGATCGCCGTGGGGTCGAGCCGTGCCTGGCCGAGGGCGGTCTCGATGGCCCGCGCCATCTCCAGGCCCTCCTTGGTCAGGCCGGTCATGTGGTAGGCGTTGCCGAAGGTGGCGTAGCCGCCGAACTCGCAGTACACATGGGCACCGCGGGCCCGGGCGTGTTCCAGCTCCTCCAGGACGAGCACCGCGCCGCCCTCGCCCATGACGAAGCCGTCACGGTTGTTGTCGAAGGGCCGGGAGGCGTGCGCCGGGTCGTCGTTGTTGGGGCTCGTGGCCTTGATCGCGTCGAAGCAGGCCATGGTGATCGGGGATATCGGGGAGTCCGAGGCCCCGGCCACGCATATGTCGGCCCGCCCCTCCTGGACGGTGTGGAAGGCGTAGCCGACGGCGTCCAGGCCGGAGGTGCAGCCGGTGGAGACGGTCTGCACCGGACCCCGTGCGCCGAAACGTTCCGCCACAGCGGAGGCCACGGTGCTCGGCGAGAACGCCCGGTGCAGCTGGGGCTCCGCCTCGCCGTGGTCGACGTCCCAGCGCTGCCCGCGGTGGCTGACCAGGACGTAGTCGTGCTCCAGGCGGGTGGTGCCGCCGACGGCGGTGCCCAGGGAGACACCGACCCGCCAGGGGTCCTCCCGGGCCAGGTCGAGACCGGAGTCCCGGACCGCCTCCTCCCCGGCGACCAGGGCGAACTGTATGTACCTGTCCGCCCGCTGGACCTGCTCGGCGTCCAGGCCGTGCGCGGCCGGGTCGAAGTCGCACTCGGCCGCGATCCGGGACCGGAGCCCGGCCGGGTCGAAGAACGTGATGCCCCGCGTCGCGGTACGGCCTTCGGCCAGCAGGTCCCAGAACGCCGGTACGCCGATCCCGCCCGGAGCGACGACGCCTATGCCGGTGACCGCCACGCGCCGGGTCATGAGCGGACCTGTTCCCGGCCGGCGGGCTCGGCGACGGCGGCGACGGGCTGCGCCGTCTCCTCGGTGTCGACGTGGCCGAGGGCCGGCTTCGGGGCGAGCGGGCCCAGGTGGAAGACGAGCCGAGCCTCCACGTTGCCGACGTTGCGGAACCGGTGGCGCATGTTGATGGGGATCATCAGCCCCTGCTCGGGCCGCAGCGGGTGCGGCTCGCCGTCCAGGTCCACCTCCAGCTGCCCGCACAGGACGTAGACGAACTCCTCGGAGTAGGGGTGGTAGTGCTCACCGATGCGGTCGCCGGGCCGGACGATGGCCACGCCCATGAAACCGCTGGTGGCGCCCACCGTCGTGGGGGTGAGCATGGCGCGCAGATCACCGCCGCGCCGGGTGTTGGGCTCGATCTCGCTCAGGTCGATGATCTTCGGAAGGGGTGTGATCACGGTGATCCTCCGTTGGTTGGGCCGGCCCGCCGGGGGTCAGGCGTCGGGCGAGCGGCGGTCGGTGACGAGGTCCATGCCGACGGGCTCGCCGTCCAGCAGGTCCTCCAGCCCGGCCAGGTGCCCGGGCTCCGGCGAGGCGGCCTGGGCGCCGGAGCCGGGGCGTACGTCGATCAGCCGGACGACGACGTCGTCACGCTGGAAGATCGTGCTGCGCAGCACGGGGCTGTCCGGGTCGTCCGCCGCCGCCTCGTCCCGCTGGGCGAGCAGTTCGGCCAGCCGCATGCCGCCGCCCGGCCGGGCCGGGTAGTACCGGGCCAGCCGCTCGCCCTCGGTCAGCTCGTCCGCGGTGACGTGGTGCACGGCGGGCAGCGCCGCCCGGGTGAAGAACACCCGCGCGGACTCCTGGTCGTTCAGGTCCCGCTCCTGCTCCAGATAGGGGTTGATGGCCTCCTCCACGGCCCGCACCTCGGGCTGCCGGGCCACGTGGCGCAGGGCCGCGAGCAGGTCGCCGCGCACCTCGATGGCCCGCACCACCCGGTTGCCGTGCATGAACAGGGAGGTCCGGCACAGCCGGGTGGTCTCGTCGACCCGGGCCCGGGGCGAGGCGTAGTCCGCCAGGATCCGCTTCACCTCCGCCTCGCTGCCGGGCCGCACCGTGAAGGTGAGCGCGTGCCGGATCACCCCGTCGCCGATCCGGGGGGACGTCTGGAGCCGGCGGCGCTCGGCGGAGACGGCGGCCTCTCCCCCGGTCTCGCGGACCACGTGGAAGCGCAGCGACCGGGTGTCCCTCACGCAGCTGTGCAGCGGCTCCACCATCCGCACGTGTTCCTCGCTGTTCACCCAGGTGAGGAACGGCGGGGCGCTCTCCCACTCGCTGGTGATGAGCCATTGGGAGGGGTTCTCGATGGACTGGCACAGCTGGTCGCTGACGTGACCGGGGACCTGCGCCACCTGGTTGCACAGCTGTTCGTAGGCCTCCAGGAACTGCTGCTGGGCGCCGTCGTGGACGTCCACGAGGAGGACGACCCGCAGGCGGGAGCCGTCGAACACCGACTGGGAGACCCGCTTCGACACCTGGCGCGTCGACGGGGCCGAGGGCTTTTCCGACAAGGTGGTCATGCTGCGCACATCTCCTTCACGAGGGCAGAGGCAACGCCGGCCGCCGAATGACGCGACGTCAGCGCTTCTTGATCCTGTGCCGCTTGTGCCGGATCGCGCGACTCGCGTGAACCACGCGGGTGATTGAGCACGCGAAAGCCGTCCCAGAGGGCACACAAACACCAATGCGCCCCGCATCCCTCACCCTGCCTCTGGAGTCCTGATGCAGCAGAAAGCCGATCACCGGGTGCCCGTCCTCGTCGTGGGCGGCTCCCTGGTGGGCCTGTCCCTCTCCCTGTTCCTGGGCCGTCTCGGCGTACCGCACATGCTCGTCGAGCGGCATTCGGGGACCTCGATCCACCCGCGTGGCCGCGGCAACAACCTGCGCACGATGGAGCTGTTCCGGGTGGCCGGCATCGAGCCGGACATCAAGGCGGCGGCCTCGCTGCTCGCGGACAACCACGGCATCCTCCAGACGCCCACCCTGGCGGGTGACGCCGGCGAATGGCTGTTCCGGCACATCGACCCGGGCGGCGGGCTCGCCAAGTTCAGCCCCACCACGTGGTGCCTGTGCAGCCAGAACGATCTGGAACCGGTGCTGCTGAAGGGGGCCCGGGCGCTCGGCGGCGACCTGCGCTACTACCACGAGCTGGAGTCCTTCTCCCAGGACCCCGAAGGGGTGACGGCGTACGTCCGGGACCGCGACAGCGACGAGCTGTACACGGTCCGCGCGGACTACCTGGCGGCCTGCGACGGCCCGCGCAGCCCCGTGCGGGGCCGGCTCGGCATCGGCCAGAGCGGCCCCGGCGACCTGTTCGCCAACGTCAGCGTCACCTTCCGGTCCAAGCTGCTCGCCGAGACCGTCGGCGACCGGCACTTCATCTGCTGCTACCTCACGAGCCCGGAGGCCGACGGCGCGCTGCTGCCCGTCGACAACAAGGAGCACTGGGTGTTCCACGCGCCCTGGCACCCGGAGCACGGCGAGCGGCTGGAGGAGTTCACCGAGGAGCGGCTCCAGCGGCACATCCGGCTGGCCGTCGGGGAGCCGGACCTCGACATCGAGATCACCGGGAAGGCGTCCTGGCGCGCGGCGGAACGGGTCGCCGAGCGGTACACGGCCGGCCGGGTGCTGCTCGCCGGGGACTCGGCCCACGAGATGTCACCGACCGGCGCGTTCGGCTCCAACACCGGCATCCAGGACGCGCACAACCTGGCCTGGAAGCTGGCCGCCGTGCTCGACGGCTGGGCCGGGCCCGAGCTGCTGGAGACCTACGACACCGAGCGCCGGCCGGTCGCCCTGGCCACCAGCGCCCGGGCCTCGGCGCGCTCGGTGGAGCACAGCCACCCCGGCTTCGCCCCGACCCCGGGCGTCGGCGGCGGCCCGCGCAGCGGCATCCTCCCGGTGGTCCTCGCCTACCGCTATCTGGAGGGCGCCGTCCTGGACGCCGACCCGGCCCAGCCGGTCGTACCCGACGGGGTGCGGCTGACCGCGGACCCCGGCAGCCGGGCCCCGCACCTGTGGCTGCGCCGGGCGGGCACACGGCTGTCCACGATCGACCTCTACGAGCGGTCGCTGGTCCTCCTCAGCGACGCCGCCTCGGCCGCGGGCGCGGCCTGGCAGTCGGCCGCGCGGCGCGTCGCGCACACGGACGGGGTACGGCTGGAGACCTACCGCATCGGCGCCGGCCCGGACGCCGACCTGACCTACGACGGCGACGGCCCCGGCGGCGGCACCGACTGGGCGGCCGCGCACGGCACGACGGCCGACGGCGCGGTCCTCGTCCGTCCGGACGGCTTCGTGGCCTGGCGCGCGCCCGGTGCCGCGGCCGATCCGGAGGCGGAGCTGCGGCGGGTGCTGGGGGCGGTGCTGCGCAGGGGGTGAGACGCGCGGGACGGAACGCCGAAGACCGCCCGCGCCAGGTGGCGCGGGCGGCCTTCGCCCACGTGGCGCGGGCGGCCTTCTTCCCGTGGCCGGGTCAGATGCGGACTTCCACCGTTCGGGCGAGACGGTCGTGCAGGCCGCGGCCGTCGCGGTCCCAGATCAGCGCGGGAACCGCCACACACAGCAGGACCGTGCGCAGCAGGGCGCGGCCCGGGCTGACCGTGCCGGTGCTCAGGGCGACCACCCGGATGCCGAAGAGCCGCTTGCCGGGGGTGCAGCCGACCGTGCCGACGGTGAGCGCGCTCAGCACGAAGAAGACGCCCAGCGCCCAGTTGCTCGTGGCCGGTCCGTCGCCGTGCGTGATCAGGCCGTATGCGATCAGGACGCACAGCGCCCAGTCCACGACGAGCGCGCCGAGTCGCCGTCCGGGCCGTGCGATCGAGTTCGGCCCGTGCTCCGGGAGGCCGAGCTGCTCGCCCCGGTAGCCGAAGTCGGCACCCGCCTCTTCCATGGCCGCGCGCGGGCCGGAGAGCCACGATCCGATTGCCTGCCTGTTGTCCACCCGTCCACGGTACTGCGCCCGGTTTCGGGCACTACGCGCAGGGGTGCACGGGGGCTACGGTGGACATGTGGCCGGTTAACGTCTGCGAAACAAACGGGTCACGCCCGAGAAATCACCCGTCCCTAGGGTCGAGGCCAGCGTGTGCCACCGCACTGGCCGCACGAACGATCTACCACCCCGGCGAGGACGGTCGGGAGTAGGAGGAGCTGGATGTTCCAGAACGCCGACGAGGCCAAGAAGTTCATCGCGGACGAGGACGTCAAGTTCGTCGACGTCCGCTTCTGCGACCTGCCGGGCGTCATGCAGCACTTCACGGTGCCCGTCGAGGCGTTCGACCCGGACGAGGAGCTGGCCTTCGACGGATCGTCGATCCGCGGTTTCCAGGCCATCCACGAGTCCGACATGGCTCTGCGTGCCGACCTGTCCACGGCCCGTGTCGACCCGTTCCGCCGGGACAAGACCCTCAACATCAACTTCTTCATCCACGACCCGATCACGGGCGAGCAGTACTCCCGTGACCCGCGCAACGTGGCGAAGAAGGCCGAGGCGTACCTGGCGTCGACGGGCATCGCCGACACCGCGTACTTCGGCCCCGAGGCCGAGTTCTACGTCTTCGACAGCGTGCGCTTCGCCACCTCGGCGAACGAGTCCTTCTACCACATCGACTCCGAGGCGGGCGCCTGGAACACCGGCGCCCTGGAGAACAACCGCGGCTACAAGGTCCGCTACAAGGGCGGCTACTTCCCGGTCCCGCCGGTCGACCACTTCGCCGACCTGCGCGCCGAGATCTCCCTGGAGCTGGACAAGCAGGGCCTGAAGGTCGAGCGCCAGCACCACGAGGTGGGCACCGCCGGCCAGGCGGAGATCAACTACAAGTTCAACACGCTGCTGGCCGCCGCCGACGACCTCCAGCTCTTCAAGTACATCGTGAAGAACGTGGCCTGGCGCAACGGCAAGACCGCGACCTTCATGCCGAAGCCGATCTTCGGTGACAACGGCTCG
This sequence comes from Streptomyces nogalater, assembly GCF_039532885.1. Classification (NCBI taxonomy): domain Bacteria; kingdom Bacillati; phylum Actinomycetota; class Actinomycetes; order Kitasatosporales; family Streptomycetaceae; genus Streptomyces; species Streptomyces nogalater. The sequence continues at coordinate 375,455 of NZ_BAAASM010000001.1, forward strand.
GGCATGCACGTGCACCAGTCGCTGTGGAGCAACGGCGACCCGCTGTTCTACGACGAGGCCGGGTACGCGGGCCTGTCGGACATGGCCCGCTACTACATCGGCGGCATCCTCAAGCACGCCCCCTCGCTGCTGGCCTTCACCAACCCGACGGTGAACTCGTACCACCGTCTGGTGCCGGGCTTCGAGGCGCCGATCAACCTGGTGTACTCGCAGCGCAACCGCTCGGCCGCGATGCGCATCCCGATCACGGGTTCCAACCCGAAGGCCAAGCGCGTCGAGTTCCGCGCGCCCGACTCCTCCGGCAACCCCTACCTCGCCTTCTCGGCGCTGCTGCTCGCGGGCCTGGACGGCATCAAGAACAAGATCGAGCCGGCCGAGCCGATCGACAAGGACCTGTACGAGCTGGCTCCCGAGGAGCACGCGAACGTCGCCCAGGTCCCGACCTCGCTGAACGCCGTCCTCGACGCGCTGGAGGCCGACCACGAGTTCCTCCTCCAGGGCGACGTGTTCACGTCCGACCTGATCGAGACGTGGATCGACTTCAAGCGCACCAACGAGATCGCCCCCCTCCAGCTCCGCCCGCACCCGCACGAGTTCGAGCTGTACTTCGACGTGTGACAGGCGGGGAACGCGGCCGTCCGAGGTCATAGCGGATGAGCACGGCCTGGTCGCACCCGCGCCGCACCCGGACCCCGTCACTCACCG